>NZ_JAHPJF010000012.1:0-263518 GCF_020515815.1 Pseudomonas sp. AF03-9
TCAGACTGGTGGTGCGTTGAGCTGGGATTGATTCCCGCGCCAAGCAATATCAAGAAGCCCTGACTCGCTCGGGGCTTTTTTATGCCTGGTGATTTGCCATTTCTTGAAGCACATCGCACCCAGCACCTCGCCCGGAAGGGTTCGGATCACATCACCAATGCTGTAGCCTTGTGCCCCAATTGCCATCAGCGTTGTCACCGGTCCAGCGACCGGGAGGCTTTTACCGCAGCGATTTACGCGAAAATCGATAGATTGATACGCGAGCAAACTGCGGTTGTCACAGCTGGTGCATTCCAATATTCAGTAGATACGACCGAGGCCACCCCGTGACCCCAGACATGCTCGAAGCCGGCCCCGCCGATGCCAAAGTACTTTCCGTGTTTGACTTCGACGGCACCCTGACCCACCACGACAGTTTTGTGCCGTTCCTCAAGTTTGCCTTTGGCAAGGCTGAGTTCTGCCGGCGGATGGTGAAGCTCGCGGTGCCTGGGCTGCGGTTTTTGTTGCGGCTGACCAGCCGGGATGAGTTGAAGGCGCAGTTGATCCGCACCTTCATGACCGGGGTGGAGAAAGCTTGGGTGCAGCAGCAGGCGCAAGCGTATTGCCAGGCGTATTGGACCAGGTTGATGCGCCCGAGCGGCCTGCAGTCGGTGGCCGATGAGTTGAAGTCCGGAGCGGTGGTGACCCTGTGCTCGGCGTCGCCGGCGCTGGTGTTGCAGCCGTTTGCCGATCGCCTGGGGATCAAGTTGATCGGCACCGAGCTTGAAGTGGTCGACGGGGTGCTGACCGGCAAGCTGACCGGCAACAATTGCCGCTGTGAGAACAAGGTGCTGCGGCTTGAAGCGGTGTATGGGGACCTGGGGGATTATCGTCTGCGGGCCTGGGGTGACACGCGCGGGGATCGGGAGTTGCTGGCGGCGGCGCAGGATGCGCATTTTCGGCATTTTCATGGGAAGAAGAACAAGCGGGCCCGGTTGCAGCGGTGATACCAGTGAGTGGGGTCGGCAAAAAAACTGAGCCGATCCCTTCGCAGCCTCACAGGGGTTCGACAGGTCCCACATTTGATCGGTGCGAGTCTGAAAACCGTGAACGCTGACGCTGCTCTGCTGCGCAGCTTAAACCCAATCCTCTACCCGCAAGCCTGGCACGCGGTCGAACGTAGATATTCGCAAGCGCCTTGGCCGGCGTTACGAGTGAATCATGGCGGCCCCATCGTAGCCTCGCCAAAGGTATATGGATTGCTCTTGTTGCTGATATTTGAGGCAAATCCCGCTATTAATAGCGAACTATCTCACGGACCCGAGCCCCATGAAATTCGACACGGCCTACAGCCTGAGTCTCGATGAAAAGCTGTCGATCTACGACGTACGAGACCTGAATTTCGACGAAACCAGCGACTTCGATTCCGACAAGGATCGTTTCTTCTGCCCCAACGATGAATGCCGTGCAGCATTCGATGCGGGCAACACGCTGAGCACCTTCAACGCAAAAAACGTCAACTACCAACGCACGCCGCACTTCAAGAACAAGGCCGGCACCCGGCATATCGACGGCTGCCGTTATGCCAGCACGCACAAGGCCGCATCCGGTGAAAGTGACGACGAGCGCGAGGACAATTTCCCATCGGAGTTTGTGCTCACCCGCCGCCAATACCAACGCAAAGCCACTGTGGTCGACACCGAAGCAAACGCCCCAGAAGACCTAACGAAAACACCTTCAATCCGCAGCAGCACCTCCCACGTCGCCACTGACACCCCCCCCAGACAAAACCAGTGTGTTCGCCCACCCGGTGGAATGCTATGTGTCGAACATCGACGACAAGCACAAGCTCAAAAGCATGCCGCTGAAGATCGGCGAGCATACTGCGACGTACTGGGCGTTTTTCAAGAAGATCGAGTACCTGCAAGACAACAAGGGCCTGATCTACTGGGGCAGGATCAAGGCGATCAAGGACTACACCAGCAGCTTTCGCATCGACTTCGAAAAGAAGGTGTGGCTCGACAAGAAGCCTTACTCTGTCAACGTCTACCTGAGCAAAAAGCTGATCGAGAACTACCGCAAGCGCAAGGCGTTCCTGGAGCAGATCAAGGCGGCGGTGGACAGTAAGCAGGCGCTGTACTGTTTCTTTTACGGGGTGACGCCCGAGCTGAAACAAGTGCCAAGCAAGAAACACCCCGAGCAGACGTTCGGGGTGTTCAGCGCGAATATCGAGAACCTGGATCACTTGATTATTCGGGAGGCGCCGGGGGTGGAGTAAGGGCTGGTCGCGAGCCTTCGAAAAAAATCCAGTTGATGAGCGGTCAAAACAACTGTACAAAAACACAGTATAGTTTGCCCTCCCCCGTCGAATCCTGGAGAAACCCCATGTCCTCTCTGGCAATGAGCTCTTTCGTAGAACAACAGATCGTCCTGCACCAATTCACCGCCAAGCACAGCGTCCAGGCCCGCGCGATGCTGGGCTGGAGCCGCGAAGACCTGGCCAGCCAGGCGGGTGTCGCAGTGGAAGCGGTGCAACGCTTTGAAAGCCACGCCGACGTGGAAGATGAAACCCGGTTGACCCTGGCGTTTCGGCTGGAGGCGGAGGGGCTGGTGTTTTTCCCAGGGTTCGCGCCGGGGTGGGGAATGAGTGCACGCAGGTCTACCCCTGCTCCGGCCGAACCCGCCGAGCCAGGTATCATCTCGCGGCTGATGGGTTCAACAGCGGCCTCTCTTGACTCACCAGCCCCTCAACCGAATGGTGCGTAGTGTCCAGCAGGATCACTGGACGGCGTAGGCGGCGCAGGATGACGTCTAATGCGTTGAGGTTAAAGAACCGGCTTGATCCCCACTTTCGCAGCCTGCTCATACCCATGGGCCACCGCCAGCAATGTCGGTTCGCTCCAGCGGGCACCAAAGAAATACGCGCTGGTCGGTTCACCGTCGTCATTTTTCCCGGAAGGCACCGAGACACCAGGGTAACCAGCTGCGGCGACCGCAAAGTAGCTGTTGGTCTCGAAGTCCGAGACCACCGCATCAAGGTTTTGCTCGTCAATCAGCTCATCCAAGGTGCCACGAAACTCCTGGATCAGGGCATCCCATAGGGGTTCGCGTTCCTCAGGCGTGAGGGTGGATGCCTCGATTTGCTTGAGTACCGGCTGGTGCTCGGTGGCGGTTCCATCACGCGCATCGTTGAACGCAATCAGTTGCGGCACCGACTTGACCGGCAGTCCCTGTCGCTTGGCCAGGTAGTCATTCAACTCGTCCTTCACATCGGCAAACAACAATTCGCCATAACGCGAGGCGTCGGCCAGTCGCATATTCACCGGCACCACAGTTGCCCCTTGCGCTCGAAGCACCTCAAGCGCCTGGGCAAACTGAGGGCTATTGTCCACCGACAGGCTTTCGCCCTTCGCGCAAAAGGTCGCCGGGTAACCAATACGCTTGCCGTGCAACGCTCCGGGTTTGAGCAAGGCGGTGTAGTCGATGCCCTTGGGCGCATCAATGTTCGCGCTGTCGTCAGGGTCGCTGCCAGACATTGCATTAAGCATGAGCGCAGCATCAAACACCGAGCGCGCCATCGGCCCCGGTGTGTCCTGCCGGTGGCTGGCTGGAATGATGCCGCTGCGGCTCAACACGCCCACGCTGGGCTTGAAACCGACCACGCCGTTGAGCGCCGCCGGCACAATGATCGAACCGCTGGTTTCGGTGCCCACGGCCAGCGGCGCCAACCCGGCGGCAACAGCGGCGGCCGATCCCGAACTTGAACCACCGACCGGTGCATCCGCATGGTAAGGGTTGCGCGTTTGCCCGCCCCGACTGCTCCAACCGTCGGGGCCGCCGCGAAAACCCGCGAGCTCCGTCAGGTTGGTCTTGCCCAGGATCACCGCGCCCTGCTCACGCAGGCGCTCGACAATAAATCCATCTTTGCGCGCCGCCGTCCCCGTCAATCCAAACGCGCCGGCGCTGGTTTGCTGGGTATCGCCTGTCTCGATCGTGTCCTTGAGCAGCACCGGAATACCATGCAGCGGCCCCCTGATCTTGCCTGACACGCGCTCGCGGTCCAGCTCGCGTGCAATCTCCAACGCCTGTGGGTTGAGTTCGATGATGGTGCTTAACGCGGGGTCGAGCTTACGAATGCGCGCTTGCAAATAGGTGACCAGATCTTCCGAGGTGAACCCACCCGGCCGTGCCATTTGCTCGCCGAGTTCGCGAACACCGACATACTCAGTGCCAGGCGGTACCGGTTTGCGTAGATCGCCCGCGGGTTTCACCCCCATCATTCTCGACGCCTGGCTAATTACCGCGCCCACACCAAGACCAATACCAAACATGCAACACCTCCAGGAAGGGGTAAGAATTGACGAAGGACCTATGTTGATCCGCACACCATTCTAAAAACGCCCCTCCATCCAGGCTGCGCGAGGCCAGTCGTTCATACCGTGGGATTGTTCAACGCATGGGGTAGCCTGGCCTAAACCGGAGTCAACGCACGCACGCTGCGATAGCCCTGCACCAGCGCCGCCAACATCGCCTTCGACCAGCGCGCACCGTAGAACCACAGTGTCGCCCCGTCCTCAAGCGGCTCGTTGAGCGCTGGGTAACCGTTCCAGCAAGCGCTGTGAAACGCTCCAGTGCGGCTGTCGGACACCACCGCATCCAAGCGATATTCGCTGACAAGCTCATCGACTTCATTAAGGCTCTGCAAGGTGAAGTGCAGATCGCCCTTGGCCGCGCGGGCAGGCACCAGCACCAAGTGCGCGCCAGCCCGCCGCAGTATCTCCAGCGCGCGGAGAAAAGAGGCGTGGTGCTCGATCGGTGTCTGATCATCAAATCGCTCGGCAACCCCCACGCGTCGGCCTGCCAGAGCCGGGGTCGCAGTGAATGTGGTGTTGTTCTGCACCAGAGGCACCTCCACCATGACTGGTCCAGAGGGGTCGATACCACTCAGGGCGATCAATGACAGCGAGGGATCACGCACGGTTTTAAAGGGAATCGCCGGTGCGTCATATCCAGGGATCGGGATACTCACCTCATGCGGCATGCCGGCCAGGGGTTCGACGCTAAACGCAATACCGCGCCGGCCCGCTGCCTCAGGAACGTGGCCAGCAGGTGCAGGCTCGACAAACGTGGGCAGCACTTGCACCGGCAGGCACGGCACGCGTACTGCACAAATTTTCCTACACTTTTCATCCATCAAAACGTCCCCCAGAAATTAATTTTCCGGGAATCATCGCACCCTCATCCGGCCTCTGTCGCAGCCCGGAAACACCTTGAAAACTCCTTTTTCCGACGCCGCCAGCTTCAGCTTGCCAGGCTTTCTTCGGCGCCCTGGGTTTCCACCTCCAGCCACCACGCCTGCCCGCGCTCAGGTTGGTTCAGGCTGAACGCCTGGCCCATCGCCGGCGTGGTGATCGACACATTGCGCTCCCACGCCAAGGCCATGATGCGGTCGAACGGTTCGTGCCAGGCATGGAACGCCAGGTCGAAGGTGCCGTTGTGAATCGGCAGCAGCCAACGCCCCTTGAGGTCGATGTGTGCTTGCACGGTTTGCTCTGGCTGCATGTGTACGTGGGGCCAGTCGACGTTGTAGGCACCGGTTTCCATCAGCGTCAGATCAAACGGACCGTACTGCTCGCCAATGCGTTTGAAGCCATCGAAATAGCCGGTGTCACCGCTGAAGAAGATCCGCCGCGCGCCGTCGATCATCACCCAGGAACACCACAGGGTCTGGTTGCTGTCGAACAAGCCGCGCCCGGAAAAATGCTGCGCAGGTGTGGCGACAAACCGGATGCCATCCACCTCGGTGCCCTGCCACCAATCCAGTTGCCGTACTTTGCCGGGTTCAACGCCCCACTTGACGAGAATGTCGCCCACGCCCAGCGGTGCGAGAAAATAGCGAGTCTTGTCGGCCAATTCCACGACCGCCTTGTAGTCAAGATGGTCGTAATGGTTGTGGGAAAGAATCACCGCCTCTAGCGCAGGCAGTTCATCGAGGCTGATGGGGGGCTGGTGGAAACGCTTGGGGCCAGCCCAACTGAACGGCGAAGCGCGCTCAGCGAAGACCGGGTCGGTCACCCAGAACTTACCGCGCATTTTCAGCAAGACCGTGGAATGCCCAAGGCGAAACACACTGTGATCGGGCGCTGCCAGCAACTGGTCACGGGTCAGCGGTTGCACTGGGATCGTCCCCACCGGCCGCGTGCTGCGTGGCTTGTTGAACAGCATGTTCCAGAAAATCCGCAAGGTTTTGCCAAAGCCGCCGTGTTGTACGGGAGCGTCGTTACTGAAGGGGCCCTGTTCCTGCTCGGCAGGTTTGAGCCCCTCAGGCAAAGGGTCGACACGGGATGAGAGGATGGCCATTACCAGGTGACTCCTACAGAGCGCTGAAGAATTACACTGCACAGTGTAGTTTCAAGATTGCAACAAAATCCGGAGCAAGTAAACTACCGAGTGTAATTTCCCCTGCCGAGCCGAATGCCCCCCATGACTGCCCCTCAACGCCTCACCGACCGTAAACGCGAAGCCATCGTGGCTGCGGCCATCGCCGAGTTTCGCGCCAACGGTTTCGAGGTCACCAGCATGGACAAGATCGCCGCCACCGCCGGTGTTTCCAAGCGCACCGTGTACAACCACTTCCCGAGCAAGGAGGAATTGTTCGCCGAAATCCTTCACCAATTGTGGGCCAGCAGCGTCGCGCAACTGGATGTGAGCTACACCAGCGACCGCCCGCTGCGCGAGCAACTGCGCGGGTTGCTGGAGGCCAAGATGAAGATGATGGCGGATGCCAACTTCCTCGACCTGGCCCGGGTTGCTATCGCCGCCACCATTCACTCGCCGGAACGTGCCCAAGACATGGTGACCCGCCTGAGCCAGCGCGAAGAAGGTTTTACCCAGTGGGTCCGCGCCGCCCAGGAAGACGGCCGCCTCAGTTGCAGCGATCCGGCATTCGCCGCCCACCAGATCCAAAGCCTGCTCAAGGCGTTCGCGTTCTGGCCGCAAATCACCCTTGGCCAACCGACCCTGGATGCCGCCAACCAGGCCAGCGTGATCGAGTCTGCCATCGACCTGTTCCTGGCCGGCTACGAAGTCCACCCTCGGTAGACGCTGTTGCTTGAACGACATTGCAGGTCGTTTTTGACGCATTCGCCCTCTGTTTTGCACAAATGGCCTGTAAGGCCACTGATTATTCGTGCGCAAATAACTGACAATATTCACAGCCTTATCCGATAAACGGTTACCCCACGAACACGCTGCCGTACCTGCAAAAAGAGCTGACTCAGAATTTATGGAAAACCGACAAGGCAAAGGGCTCTCATTTGCCAGGCGTATCTACAAGCCAAGGATCATCGGCCTGGGCATCGGCGGCATCAGTGTGGCCGCCGCCCTCTACCCGCTCTCGATGCCCGGTTGGGTCTGGGCGTTCCTGCTGTTCAATGGCCTTGGCTGGCCGCATGTGGCGTATCAACTCTCGACGCGCGCCCAATTCCCCTATCAGGCCGAAAAACGCAACCTGATCTACGACTCGTTTTTCGGCGGGTTCTGGGCGGCAGCCATTGAGTTCTCGCCGCTGACGGCCGTGACCATCCTGTCCATGATGGCCATGAATAACGTCGCAGCGGGCGGCAAACAGATGTTCCTGCGCGGCCTGTTGGCTCAGGCAGTGGGTATCGGAGCCGGGTGGTTGCTGTTCGGCATGCGCTTCGACGCGGATGTCAGCGTGCTTGAGGTCTACGCCTGCCTGCCGATGCTGACCCTCTACCCCATGGCCATCGGCATGGTCTGTTACCAATTGGCGATCAAACTGTCCGAACACAAGCGCGCCCTCAGCGCCCTCAGCCGTATCGACAGCCTCACGGGCTTGCTTAATCACGGTTCGTGGAAAGACCTGCTGCACATCAAATTCCATAAGTGCCGGCAACAACAAAGCCACGCCACCATCACGCTGATCGACATTGACCACTTCAAACAGATCAACGACACCCACGGCCATATCGTCGGTGACGCGGTGCTGCGCCAACTGAGCCTGGAGTTGCGGCGCAACCTGCGGGAAAACGACCTGGCCGGACGCTATGGTGGCGATGAATTCTGTGTGATTCTTCCGAAAATGCCCCTGGAAGAAGCCGCGCAGTTGATGGAACGCATGCGCGAGACCTTCAGCAACTACCGTAACCCGCAGATCCCGGAGCTACGCGTCAGCCTGAGTATCGGCCTGGCCGACTTCCAACCCGGTTTCAGCGATGCCGCGATGTGGCTCAACGCCGCGGATCGGGCGCTGTACGCCGCCAAGGCCACCGGGCGCAACCGGGTCAACGTCAGCAACTATTGCGTGGCTCATTCCGCCTGAAGTTGTCGTACGACACCTCGTCTGAATTTCCTGCCCAGCACTTGCAGCGATAGCATAATGCCTTCATTGGGCGCCGCCGGTAAAAAGTAGTGGCACATCGCCGAACTTTCTTCCCGCTGCGCGACTCTGACCCCGTTGTTCCACCCCCGCTGTCAGCACCAGGAAGCTGACAATGAGCACGTCAACCGTAGAGCCCAGCGCCTTACGGGGCAGGCGACCTCACATGGATACCCCCTACGCTTGCTTGCCCGAGCATCCGAACATGCTATTTAACGCCCACAAAAAAACCATCAGCGCCCTGCAACATACCGTGGCCCAACAGGCCAGCCTGCTGGACGCCCTCGAGCGCTCCATGGCGGTGATCGAATTCGACCTGCAAGGCAACGTGCTGCGGGCCAACGACAACTTCCTCAAGACCATGAACTACCGCGCCGAACAGATCGTCGGCCAGCCCCACAAGCTGTTCTGTACCCCCGCATTTGCGCGCAGCGCCGAGTACAACCAGTTGTGGACGAACCTGCGCAACGGCCAATTCCAGTCCGGCACCTTCGAACGGGTGGCAGGCGACGGCCATTCAGTATGGCTGGAAGCCAGCTACAACCCGGTACGCGACGACGCCGGCCGCGTGGTCAAGGTGGTGAAGTACGCCATGGACGTGACCCCACGCCTGCAAGCCGAGAGCGAAGCCAACGCCAAGTTGGACGCCATCGGCCGGGCGATGGCGGTGATCGAGTTCAACCTCGACGGGACCATCCTCACCGCCAATACGAATTTCCTACAACGCATGGGCTACAGCCTCACACAGGTCCAGGGCCAGCATCACCGCCTGTTCTGCACCCCGGAGTTGGCCAACAGCGCGGCCTACAGCGAGTTCTGGCGCCGCCTGAACCAGGGCGAAATGTTCAGCGGCCAGTTCGAGCGCGTGGATAAAAACGGCCGCACCGTGTGGCTGGAAGCCAACTACAACCCGGTGTATGACGCCGGCGGACGCCTGTGCAAAGTGGTCAAGTTCGCCTCCGACGTCACCGCCATGGTGCAGCAGCACAGCGCCGATGCGGCCAGCGCAGCCCAGGCGTACCACATCTCCCTGAGCACCCGGGACATCGCCGAAAAAGGTGCCGAAGTGATCCAGCAAACGGCCAGCGGCATGCGCGACATTGCCGCCGACATTGACGGCTCCTCACAACTGATCGCCAAGCTTGGCGAGCGTTCGCAGCAGATCACCGCCATCGTCAACACCATTCGTGGCATCGCCGACCAGACCAACCTGCTGGCCCTCAACGCGGCCATCGAAGCGGCGCGCGCGGGTGAACAAGGCCGTGGTTTTGCCGTGGTGGCCGATGAAGTGCGGCAACTGGCAGCGCGTACCAGCGGCTCCACCGCGGAGATCTCCAGCATGATCGCGATGATCCAGGACGAAACCCGCCAGGCCATCCACAGCATGGACGGCACCCGCGACCGCGCGGCCCAGGGTGTCGACCTGGCCAACCGCGCCGGCACGGTGATCCTGCAGATTCGTGAAGGCACCAGCGAGGCCGTGCAGGCAGTCAGTGCATTCGCCAACGAGCGTGGCGGCAACTGACCCGATCTTCATACGTAGCGTCGGGGGCTCGGTCTATAGTGCTTCACTGTCTCTCAGTTGAAGATCCGAGCCCATCATGACCCCAAGCAAACCTGAAGCCGCCCCCGTCGATCACCTGCGTTTCCACCGCCCCCACGCCCACCTGGCACCGACGTTTGGCAATGACACCTTTGCCCTCAAGGCCGAAGCCTTCGCCCGATTTTTCGGCACGCCGACCTTCCTCGGTGCGCAGACGGTGATCGTGGTGGTGTGGATGGTATTGAACATGACCGGCGTGACGCACTTCGACGCCTACCCGTTCATCCTGCTCAACCTCGCCTTCAGCCTGCAAGCGGCCTACGCCGCGCCGCTGATCCTGCTGGCGCAGACACGCCAGGCAGCGCGGGACAAAGCCCAGTCCGACGCCGATGCGCAGCACCGTGAAGCCCTCGCCGTTGCCAATACCGAACGCCAGGCCCAGGCCGCGCAGACCACCAAACAGTTGCTGGAATTACTCGAACAGAACACCCGGCTGACGGAAATGACCAAGCAACTGACGGAACATGTCGAAAGCCTGACGTGTGAACTGCACGAGCACTTTGTAAGAAAACCCCAAGAACACCCGTAATCCCATATGGGAGGGGGGCTTGTCCCCCCGCATTTTTGATTTGGGTCTAGGGTTTCATCCGGATGTGCCGCCCCAATTCATCAAACAACGCCACCACCGAGCGCAACGCCCGGCAGTCAGGACGGGTAAGCAACCACAGCGCCGTGCCATGCCCTGTCAACGTCGGCCCCATCGGTTGCAAGCCTTCATCCAGGAGAAAGTCCGGCAACGCCGCCACACCCAGCCCGGCACGCACCAGTTCGGTGACCGACAGCATGCTGTTGCAGCGATAACCAAGGCGTACACCCGGCAGGTGCTCGCGACGCCAGGCCACCGTCGGATGGTCCGGCATGAAATCATCCGGGGCGATCCAGGCCAGTTCGGCCAACTCGCGCCCGGCATGCTCACGCGCAAAACCCGGGCTCGCACACACCTGGTAGGCGACGTTGCCGAGGCAGCGTCCTACAAGGTGCTCCGGCGGCGTCTTGGTCAAGCGTAGGGCGATGTCCGCATCGCGGCGGCTGAGGTTGGCGAAGTCGTTGGACGTACTCAGCTCCAGGGTCAGCGCCGGATAATCCGGCATGAATTGCGCCAAGGCGGGCAGCAGCAACCCTTGCAACACCGAGTCGGTACAGGTCAGGCGCACCGTGCCGCTGATCACTTCACCGCCCTGCTCCACGCCAATGCGCGCCGCCTCCAGCGCTTGTTCGGCACGTTCGGCCTGTTGCGCCAGGTCCCGCGCCAAGCCCGTGGGCAAGTAGCCGGCGCGGCTTTTTTCAAACAGCGTCTGACCCAATGCCGCCTCCAGGCGCCGCACTGCGCGAAACACCGTGGACACGTCCACCCGCAACAACGCCGCCGCCCGCGCGAGGGAGCCACCGCGCACCAGGGCGAGGATCAGCGACAGGTCGGGGTAGTCAATCTGATAGTGCGTTGACGCATTGAACATATGGGTAAACGCCAATATTGATTGCGTGAACGCCAATTTATAGTGCGCTCCAGGACACCACAAGCCATGGGATGCACAGGATGAACGCCTCTACGCTGCACCTCGCCCTGATCGGCGAGCACCACCCCGCTGTCACCGCGCACCAAGCCATTCCCGTGGCCCTGCAACAGGCAGCCGACAGGCTTGGCCTGACCGTTCACCTGCAATGGCTCGACACCGACAACTTGCCATCGCTGCACGGCTTTGACGGTTTTTGGTGCGTGCCCGCCAGCCCCTATCGCGACACCGACGGCGCCCTGCAAGCCATCCGTTTTGCCCGCGAGCAGCGGCGACCGTTCCTCGCCACCTGCGGCGGTTTTCAGCACGCAGTGCTGGAATATGCCCGCAATGTATTGGGCTGGGCGGATGCGCAACATGGCGAACTGAACCCCGAGGCCAAACGCGCGGTGATCGCGCCGCTGAGCTGCGCCCTGGTGGAAGCCACCGACCACGTGCGCCTGGCGCCCTACACCCGCATCGCCGAGGCCTACGGCACGCTGGACCTTGAAGAGGGCTATCGCTGCCGCTACGGGGTCAATCGCGAGTTTCTCGATGCCCTGCTCGAAGGCGACTTGATTGCCTGCGGCCACGACTCGGCGGGCGATCTGCGCGCGGTGGAGTTGCTCGATCACCCGTTTTTCGTCGCCACCTTGTTCCAACCCGAACGCGCCGCCCTCAACGGCATCACGCCGCCGCTGGCGATGGCCTTGCTCAACGCCTGCCGGGAGGTGTCCGCATGATCGCCGCCACACCCACCCCGCCCTACTACGCGGTGATTTTCAGCTCGCTGCGCACCGAGGGCGATCACGGCTACGGCGCGGCCGCCACGCGCATGCTGGAACTGGCGCGTGGGCAACCGGGGTTTCTCGGGGTGGAATCGGCGCGGGAGGATGGCCTGGGGATCACCGTGTCGTACTGGCAAAGCGAGGCGGCGATCCTGGCGTGGAAGCGGCAGGCCGAGCACAGTGCCGTGCGTGAGCAAGGACGGGCCCTTTGGTACTCGGCGTTTCAGACACGGGTATGCAAAGTCGAACGGGACTATGCGTTCCAGAACTGAAATGCTGACCCCCTGTGGGAGCGGGCTTGCCCGCTGCCACATTTGGCTCTCTATAACCTCGCAAACAGGTAGCTAGCTGACCAGACTGCGCAACGCAGCAATCTGCGGGATCTCGACCCGGCGCATGTACACCCGCAGCGGCTCACTGATGTTGATGCGGTCGTCGATGTTCTGGTCCAGCAGCAATTGGATGCGCTCGCGGGACAACGTCATGGTGTCATCCTCGGCGGGCAGCCAGACAAATTCGGCGGTGGGGATGATGCCGTCATCGGCCACATCCATGCCGAAGGAGTCTTCGCTGAAACGCACGATGTACTGCCCGGTCTTGCGGTTCAGTCCGACAAAACCGTGGAGTCTGTCGGCAGCCTGGCAGATAAGCTCGGAAGTGATGCGCATGGTAAACCTCACTGAAAAGTCCCACATGGACTGGAAAGATGGTTTACACGCGTGGCAGAAATTGCCGCCCTCTGGCGGGGAAGCTTCGGGCAAGAGTACTGCAATGCACCGCAAAAAAACCCAGAAAATTGGCGCATGCGCACGTTAATGTCGGTTTGGTGATGGCGCCGTTCGCAATCAATTGTTAAAAAGGAGGCCTTCTCAAAGCTACCTCCACGAAAGGACTTCGCATATGCCTGTCACGTTCACCAAGAGCGCCCTGCTGCTCGCCCTGACGCTTGGCCTCGGCCAGGCCCAGGCTGCCGATCCGATCAGCCCGGCTGAATTGGCGACAAACGAAGGCATTCCGTATCCCGCCGTCATCGCTCACCGTGGCGCCTCGTACGACGCTCCCGAATCCACCGCCGCCGCCTACAAAGTTGCACGCGACCTGGGTGCCGACTACCTGGAAATGGACCTGCAACGCAGCAAGGACGGCGTGCTGTTCGCCCTGCACGACAACAACCTGCAGCGCACCACCGACGTGGCCACCAAGTTCCCCGAGCGCAAAGACGCACCGGCCAACGAATTCACCTGGAAAGAACTGCAAAGCCTCGACGCCGGCAGCTGGTTCAACGCCGCTTACCCGGACCGCGCCCGCCCGGGTTTCGTCGGCCTGAAAATCCAGAGCCTGGACGACATCATCAAGATCGCCGAAGGCAACCCACAGCACAAACCCGGCCTGTACATCGAGACCAAGGAGCCCAAGCAATTCCCGGGCATCGAGGCCGACCTGAAAAACAAGCTGCTGGATAAAGGCTGGTTGAGTTCCGCCGGCTCCAAGCTGGGCAAGAGCAACACCGGTGTCGGCCAGGGCAAGGGCCGCGTGGTGCTGCAAACCTTCGAGAAGTCGAGCCTGGTCGAGCTGCAAAAAGAGATGCCGAACACTCCGAAAATCCTGCTGTTGTGGGTCGGTGAAGGCAGCATCGAGCCAAAATCCAAGCAGACGTTCGCCGAGTCCGGCGAAACCACCAAGGCCGCCTACTATGCCAAGCAAGAGCCGAAAGACGCCGCCGAGTTCGAAAAGTGGGTCGACGAAGCCAAGAGCCTCGGCGCCATCGGCACTGGCCCGTCGGCTGAGCTGACCGCCCATGGCGATCAAAGTTATTCGAACCTGGTCAAGCCTGAAATGAACAAGCTGACCCACGACAAAGGCCTGCTGGTGCACGTCTACACCGTCGACGAGCCGGTTGACTTCGACAAGGTGATGAAGGCTGGCGTGGACGGCATCTTCACCAACCGCGCGGCCGAACTGCTGAAGTTCTACAAGCGCTGGCCGTCGTCCAGCGTGCAGGACTTGCTGAACGACTATAAGTATTGAGTGAAGGCCCATTGGTCAGGCCGCCTGTGGTTGGGGCGTGACTACGGCCTGATCATCGGCGAGCTGGGGCGTACCGCGCCCCATGCGTACTATGCGCATCAGGTGATGTGCTCCAACGGTTCGCCGATCACGGTCAACCCCGACGGCCAGGTCACCAGGGCCCATCGTCTGTTTATCCCTTCGCGTCAGCCCCACGCCATTCTTGCGAGCCAGGGTGAGGTATCGGTGCTATATGCCGAGCCTGCCGTGTTCGATCTCGCCCCGTTGTTGCACGCAGACCTGTCCTTGGAGGCCGTGCGGTAGGCATCGCGATAAAACGCAGTGCCCGCGAACACCAGCAGCAGGTGCGGTTGCCACAGCCCCCGGCATGAAACCCGCCGCGCCCGACGAATTGAACAAACTGCGCAACTGCTTGAAATAATTAAGGGTGAGTTAAGTTGCGCTGACTAACCTGAGGCCACTTAAACAGCTCACCCCAAAAGGACCCACACGATGAAAACCCTGACCGCTTTGTTCGCCGCCACCGCCTTGACCCTGACCGCCGGCCTGGCTCAAGCCGACGTTCGCCCTGACCAGATTCCAAGCCTGTTGCAGTCCGGCGCGGTGAAGCCTTTTGAACAACTCAACAAAGACGCCCTGGCCAAACACCCTGGCGCCGTTATCCACGACACCGAGCTGGAGGACAAGGCCGGTCGCCTGGTCTACGAAGTTGAACTGACCGACACCACCGGCAAGAAGTGGGACGTGAAGCTCGACGCCAAGACCGGCGAAGTGCTGGAAAACAAACTGGATACTTGATCAAAACGCAGAACCCAATGTGTGTGCGGGCTTGCTCGCGAAAGCGGTGGATCAGTCACTGAATGTGTTTCTGATAGACCGTCTTCGCGAGCAGGCCCGCTCCCACAGGTTCATCAGGCGCCCAAGCGCGCCGTATCTGCCGGGCTAGACGCTGTCTGAACGTTCGCTGAGAAACAATCAAATAAACCTCACGCAGCGGAAATAAACACAAAGCCGTCACAAAACTGTCAATTCCCCTTGCAATGATTCGGCTACGCGACCTGTGAAACGTCCTACAGGCCCTTTCCCTGCGAGCCTCCATGAATCACAGCATTGACCACAGCCACCAGGACTCCGACCTGTTCGGCTTGCTCTACGGTTTTCGTTTTCGCCCAGGCGAAAAGGGTGAACAGATCGACTCGGCCACCGCACTGGCTGCGCTACAGGCCCCACAAGACCCGGAAGAATTCCTGTGGCTGCACCTGAACCTGGCCCATGCCGCGTGCGAACGCTGGATGCAGAAGCACCTGGAATTGCCGGATGAGTTCTTCGAAGCCCTGCACGAAGGCTCACGCTCCACCCGTATCGAACACGTCGACTCGGCCTTGCTGGCGGTGGTCAACGACGTGGTGTTCAACTTCAGCAGCATGGTCTCGTCGGATATTTCCACGCTGTGGGTGTGCGCCCGCAGCCGCCTGCTGATCAGTGCACGCCTGCAACCGTTGCACTCGGTGGACAAACTGCGCTCGTCGGTAAAGGCCGGGGAACGCTTCCGTTCGCCGCTGGAGTTGCTCGTGCATCTGCTGCGCGATCAGGGCGAGGTGCTGACGCAGATCGTGCGCAAGACCAGCATCAGCGTCGACCATATCGAAGACCAGTTGCTGTCTTCGCGCCTGTCCACCAACCGCGCCGAACTCGGTGCCGCGCGGCGGGTGCTGGTGCGCCTGCAACGCCTGCTGGCGCTGGAACCGGGCTCGCTGCTGCGCCTGCTCAACCGCCCACCGCAGTGGCTGCAAAAGGAAGACGTGAAGGAGTTGCGCAAATCCACCGAAGAGTTTGCGCTGATCATCAACGACCTCACGGCGCTCGGAGAACGTATCAAGCTGTTGCAGGAAGAGATCGCCGCCAACCTCAACGAGCAAAGCAACCGCACGCTGTTCACCCTGACGGTGGTGACGGTGCTGGCATTGCCGATCAACATCATTGCCGGTTTTTTCGGCATGAACGTGGGGGGCGTGCCGCTTTCCCAGGACCCGGAAGGCTTCTGGATATTGGTGGCCTTGGTCGCGACCTTTACCCTGATTGCCGGGCGCTGGGCGTTCCGCAAACGCAAGGATTACTGAACTGGAACGCCATTGGAAATGTGGTCGCTCCCACATTTGGCCCTGCGGTGTGATCTCGACCAGCGGCATCTTCAATCATTAAAACACTGACATATGGCAGCATCTCTGTAACATTCTGCAATGATCATGGGCAGCATCCCTCTCACACTGGATGCTCCGGCATGGCCACCCCTTCCCTGACTGCCTCCACGCACGCCTCCCCCGCAGACCCCAAACCCCGGCTGGACAAGAAGCCCAACCTGCTCACGGTGATCATTTTCTTCGCCGTGCTCGCCATGGGCCTGCTGTTCACCGCCTACAGCCTGATGCACGACATGCACGAACTGGGCACGGTGGTCACCACCTGGACCCCCTTCCTGCTGCTCGGCGTGGCGCTGTTGATTGCCCTGGGCTTCGAGTTCGTCAACGGCTTCCACGACACCGCCAACGCGGTGGCGACGGTGATCTACACCAACTCGCTGCCGCCGCATTTTGCGGTGGTGTGGTCGGGCTTTTTCAACTTCCTCGGCGTGCTGCTCTCCAGCGGTGCCGTGGCGTTCGGCATCATTGCCCTGCTGCCGGTGGAGCTGATTTTGCAGGTCGGCTCGTCGGCCGGTTTCGCGATGATCTTCGCCCTGCTGATCGCCGCGATCCTGTGGAACCTGGGCACCTGGTGGCTGGGTTTGCCGGCCTCGTCGTCCCACACACTGATCGGCTCAATCATCGGCGTCGGCGTGGCGAATGCCTTGATGCACGGGCGTGACGGCACCAGCGGAGTGGATTGGGCCCAGGCCACCAAGATCGGTTACGCGCTGCTGCTGTCGCCGCTGATCGGCTTTGGCTTTGCCGCCCTGCTGTTGCTGGCCCTGCGCGCGTTTGTGAAGAACCGTTCGCTGTACAAGGCGCCGAAAGGCGACACCCCGCCGCCGTGGTGGATTCGCGGCATGCTGATCGCCACCTGCACCGGTGTGTCGTTCGCCCACGGCTCCAACGATGGGCAAAAAGGCATGGGCCTGATCATGCTGATCCTGGTGGGCACGTTGCCGATGGCCTACGCGCTGAACCGCACCATGCCCGCCGAGCAATCCTTACAATTCGCCGCCGTGGCCGAAGTGACTCAAGTCGCGCTGGCGAAAAGCGCGCCGCAGGCATTGCCGGGCAACCCGCGGCCGATTCTGTCGGCGTACGTCAGTACCAAGGAAGTCACTCCGCAACTGATCCCGGCCCTCGCCGCCCTCGCCGGGCAGATCGGCGAGCAGGTCAAAGGCTACGGCTCCCTGGCCAAGGTCCCCGCCGAAGCGGTGGGCAACGTGCGTAACGACATGTACCTGACCAGCGAAACCATTCGCTTGATGGACAAGGGCAAGGTCGGCAATTTCGACGCCGATACCCAAAGCAAGCTGCAACTGTTCAAGCAACAGATCGACAACTCCACGCGCTTTATCCCGCTGTGGGTGAAGATCGCCGTGGCCATCGCCCTCGGCCTGGGCACCATGGTCGGCTGGAAACGCATCGTGGTGACGGTGGGCGAGAAGATCGGCAAGACCCACATGACCTATGCCCAAGGGGCTTCGGCGGAAACCGTGGCGATGCTGACCATCGGCGCGGCGGATATGTTTGGCTTGCCGGTGTCGACCACCCATGTGTTGTCGTCCGGTGTGGCGGGAACCATGGTGGCCAATGGCGGCGGGTTGCAGATGAAGACCATCCGCAATCTGTTGATGGCGTGGGTGTTGACGTTGCCGGCGGCGATTGTGTTGTCGGGCAGCCTCTACTGGCTATTCACCAAACTCTTCTGACCCGGCAGAGGGTAAAAATGTGGGAGGGGCAAGCCACCTCCCACATTGGCTACAACTGCGACTGTAAAAGAGTGGCCAACCAATCCATGAATACCCGCACTCGCTGCGGCAAGTGCCGCTGACCGGCGTACAGCAACGACACATCCAACGGCGGCGCCGGGTAATCGGGCAACACCGCCACCAGTTCCCCACTGGCCAGCAACTCGCGAATCCCCAGGGCCGGCACCTGAGTAATCCCAAACCCGCCCAGGCACGCCACACGGTACGCGTCAGTGCTGTTGACCGTGACCCGCCCGGCCATGGGAATGCGCTGCACCTTGTTGCCCTGTTGGTACTCGAACCCCGCCGAACGTGAGCCCAACGGGCGCACATAATGCACCAGGTGATGATGCGCGAGGTCGGCCAGCGTCTGGGGCACACCATACCGTTGCAAGTACGCCGCGCTGGCGCAGTTGATCATCGGCAGGCGGCACAGCAGCCGCGCGACGACGGTCTGGTCCGGCTGCGCGCCGACGCGCAGTACGCAATCGAAGCCTTCGGCGAGCAGGTCGACCTGGCGGTCGGTGCTGCTGATTTCCAGTTCGATCAACGGGTGCGCATCCATGAATTCGGGCAGGCGCGGCAGGATCAATTCCCGTGCCATCACGTTGGGCATGTCCACGCGAATGCGCCCGCTCAGTTGCGCTTCATCCTGGCGGAACAGCCCTTCCAGCTCGTCCATGTGCGCCAGCAAGTCCTTGCTGCGCTCATACAACACGCGACCGTCCTGGGTCGCCTGGACCTTGCGCGTGGTGCGCTGCAGCAGGCGCGTGCCGAGCAGTTCTTCCAGCGCCTGTACATGCTCGGACACGGTGGAGCGCGGCAGCCCCAGGCTCTCGCCCGCGCCGGTGAAACTCGACAGTTCGGTAACGCGCACAAAGGTGCGCAACAGCTCAAGTTTGTTCATGGGATTGTTCGCTTTATCCGGCCAGTGATTCCGGTATAGCGCTGTTTATCACGTAATGACCGGACAAATACACTCAATCCCACTGACCACCCGAGAGGATTGCACCATGACCCGTAAAATCGCATTGATCACCGGCGCCAGCCGTGGCCTGGGCAAAAGCACCGCGCTGCACCTGGCAGCACAAGGCGTCGACATCATTGGCACCTACCACAGTGCTGCCGCCGAAGCCCAGGCGGTGGCCGAGCAGATCCAGGCGCTGGGCGGCCGTGCCGCGATGCTGCAACTGGATGTGGGCCAAAGCGCGACCTTCAATGATTTTGTTGGCGACGTCGGCACTTTGCTCAAGGATGTTTTCGCACAGGAGCGCTTCGATTTTCTGATCAATAACGCCGGCATCGGCGCCCATGCCAGCTTTGCCGAGACCACCGAGGCGCAGTTCGACCAACTGCTGGCGATCCAATTCAAAGGTCCATTCTTCCTGACCCAGAAGCTGCTGCCGCTGATCCGCGACGGTGGTCGCATTCTCAATATTTCCAGCGGCCTGGCGCGCTTCAGCCTGCCGGGTTATGCCGCGTATGCCGCGATGAAAGGCGCAATGGAAGTGCTCACGCGCTATCAGGCCAAGGAGTTGGGCGGTCGCGGCATCAGCGTGAACATCCTTGCACCGGGTGCCATCGAGACCGATTTCGGCGGCGGCGCCGTGCGTGACAACGCCGCATTGAACACGATGGTCGCCAACAATACCGCCCTGGGTCGCGCCGGTTTACCGGACGATATTGGCGGGGCCATTTCCCTCTTGCTGGCCGACGGCAGCCACTGGATCACCGGGCAGCGCATCGAGGCCTCGGGCGGCATGTTTCTGTAGGAACTTGTCACGCAGCACGTCATAGACCCAGTGATAGACATAGGTGTACGGCAGGAAGAACAGCAGTACACCGATGTCGAGGATAAACGCGTCCATCAAGCTGATGTTCAGCCACGCCGCGATCAACGGCACACACACCAGGATCAGCCCGCCTTCGAACATCAGCGCATGCAGCACCCGCGTGCCGCTGTTGTTGGCCAGTTGCAGACGCGCCTTGAGGCGGTCGAACAGGCTGTTGAAAATGATGTTCCAGGTCAGCGCCAACAGGCTGATCCCCAGCGTGACAGCGCCCATCTCCAACGCCGGCCGGCCGGTGATCCACACCAGCAACGGGGTGCAGATCAACAAGGCCAGGCCTTCAAAACCCAGGGCTTGGCACACACGTTCAGTCATCGATTTGGTAGGGGTCATGGCCCGGCTCCGTGAGTGAAGAGGTTGCCATGATTACCCCTTGTGCCGATACTTCGTAACCAATAACCATCGATCAAGGCGATAGTCATGGCCTCACATGAAGTGCTCCAGGCGTTTGTCCAGGCGGCGACCCAGGGCTCGTTTTCGGCGGCGGCGCGCAAGCTGGGCAAGAGCCAATCGACGGTCAGCGCGGCGGTGGCGAGCCTGGAGATCGACCTGGACGTGGTGCTGTTTGATCGCAGCAGCCGCAAGCCAACGCTGACCCCGGCCGGGCATGTGTTGCTGCAACGCGCCGAACAGGTGCTGGAAGCCAGCAGCCGCCTGGAATTGGCGGCGAGCCAGTTGTCCCAGGGCCTGGAGCCGAAGCTGACGATTGCGATGTCCGACACCTACCAGTCCGACCGCTTTGAAGTCGCCCTCAGTGCGTTTGAACAGCGTTATCCGGACCTTGAACTGGAATGCTTGATCGCCGAGTGCGAAGACTTGATCGCCCTGGTACAGAGTGGCCGGGCGCAAATCGCGTTTATCGAACAACAGGAGACTTACCCGCCCGACATCACCGGCGCGCCAGTGCAAGAGCGCACGGAAATCGCCCTGTTTGCCGCGCCCGAACATCCGCTGGCCAGGCTGAAAAGCATCCCCGTCGACACCCTGCGCCAACACCGCGAACTGCGCCTGGCGAGCATCATCAACCCGACTGAAACCCGTGCCAGCGGGCGGGTGTGGTCGGCGCCCAGTTACTTGATGTTGATGGAGATGGCCCAGCTCGGCTTTGGCTGGGCACCGCTGCCGCGCTGGCTGGTGGAGCGTTTTGACGGCGGCCGCCTGGTGGAGCTCAAGGCCCGCAGCTGGCCGCGGTCGGTGGCGGTGGATGCCCTGTGGTCCCGCCACCACCCGCCGGGGCCGGCGGGGAGCTGGTTACTGGGCAAGATGTTGGAGTGATGCCCGAATATGCTGGGCGCAACAATGCAGAGCAAATGCGTCGAGCTTTGGCGAGGCTGCGAAGGCGGCGGCACTGTTGGCGGATATGCTGCCCCTCAACCATAGAATCTCCCACAGTGTTGATTGCCTACAGCCTGGTCAATCGCGCATGCCGGTTGTGACCAGCGTCACCAAGCGATCCAGGCTCTGGCCCCAGCCGTCATGAAAGCCCATCGCTTCATGCGCTTGTTTATCCTCAGCACTCCAATGCATCGCCCGCGCGGTATAGAGCGTCTTGTTGCCTTCGACCTCCTGCAACGTCACTTCTGCGGTCATGAACGCCTTGCCCGAGGGGATCCACCCCGGCCTGAACGCATCGGTAAACACCAGCCGCTGGGGCGCGACGATTTCCAGGAACACGCCCTCGGTCGGGTATTCGCTGCCGTCCGGCGCGCGCATCAGGGTGCGAAACAGCCCACCGACCCACAGGTTCATTTCGCATTCGGGGGTGGTCATGCCGTGGGGGCCCCACCATTGTTGCAGCAGCGCCGGCTCGGTCCAGGCGCGGAACACTCGGCTGCGGGGCGCGTCGATCACACGGCTGATGGACAACTCAAATTCGGCAGGTTGGGTAGACATGGAATAAACCTCCTGAGTCTTATGTTTGTTGTGTTCAGAGAGTCAACGGTGCACGGCATTCACTATAGTTCGCAGCGCCGGGAGGTGGCACTCGACCAGACCGGCGCCAAACCCGCTAGAATCCGCGCCTCTTTGTAGTATTTGGGATGCAGCCCCGATGGAAACCCGCCTCGTCCCCTATGAGACGTTGAGCATGTTGCAAAAACAGCAGCTCGACAGCCTGCAAGTGCACCCCGAACAGCTGCCGTTTTGCGGCGACATCTACTGCGCGCTGAACAGCCTGCGGGTCAATCCCAACCCTGGCATCAAAGGCTTCGCCCTCCTCGCAGACGACCAGCCCGTGGCTTTCCTGCTGCTCAAACGCCCGCCGTGCCTGCCCCATTGGGCCGACGAGCACAGCGCCACGCTGCATGCGCTGCAAGTCGATCGTGGCCAACAAGGGCGCGGGTTTGGCAAGGCGTGCTTGCAGGCGCTGCCCGATGCGGCGTTGCTGGCGTGGCCGCAGATCAAGGGGATCGAGTTGTCGGTGGACACCGAAAATGTGGCGGCAATGGGCTTGTATCTTGGAGCTGGATGGGTGGATTGCGGGGAGGCGTACAAGGCGCGGGTGGGGTATGAGCGCAGGTTGAAATGCGCCATTGCCGAGTCAACGACGCTAGACCTGTAGCGAGTGAGCTTGCTCCCGTTGGGGCACGAAGCGTCCCCCAGCGAGGGGCCTGCTGCGCAGTCCAGCGCCAGCAGGCGCCCTCGCCACAGAGATCGATGGGTTTACTTGGGCTCCACCGGCAGCCAGACCTCCACCGTCCCCGTGCCCTTCGTCACATCAAAATCCGCGCTGTAACGCTCGAAATCCGGCCCCGCCACCTTGAAGCCCGAGTGCGGCAACCACTCGAACATGATGCGTTCATAGGTCTGCTCCAGCGCCTGTACCGGCCCGTAATGCGGGAACACGGCGTAGTGATGGGCTGGGATTTCAACGGTTTCGAAGTTACCGGGCACATCGCTTTTACGCGGCACTTCCACCCCGGCCATGTAGTCGAACTCGCCGTGGTTGGGGTTATGGCACACCCCGTAAGTCACGCCGCCGACGCGTTGCTTGATGTCTTTGATGCAGGTGTCGAACAACTCCCACAATTTGGGAATATCACCCACGGTGGCCTTCGAATAACGCCCTTGTACACCGGCGATCACCAGAGCTTTACCCTCTTCCATGCGTGGCTCTAACGGTTGTGTTGTGTGCTGATCCATTGGAACAGTCTCCTTCTTATGGGGGAACAAACCCGCATCGAGTATAGGGCTATATCGACGCTGCACTCCAAGCAGAAAATTTTCCTACGCATCTGGACAACTGGCCATCATCGACCGTATTGTCTGCCCCGCAGGCCACCGCAGTGGCCAACGTCGCTCGGACGGTTCCGGGCGCTTACGTACTCTCGAGGCAACAATGGCCGACCAAGGTTCGCCGCGCCGCTTTGCGCGCATAGATCGACTCCCCCCTTACGTTTTCAATATCACTGCCGAGCTGAAGATGGCTGCGCGTCGGCGCGGCGAAGACATCATCGACTTGAGCATGGGCAACCCCGACGGCCCCACGCCGCCGCACATTGTCGAGAAACTCGTACAAGTGGCCCAGCGTGAAGACACCCACGGCTACTCCACCTCCAAAGGCATTCCGCGTCTGCGCCGGGCGATTTCGCGCTGGTACAAGGACCGTTATGAAGTGGACATCGACCCCGAGTCGGAAGCCATCGTGACCATCGGTTCCAAGGAAGGCCTGGCGCACTTGATGCTGGCCACCCTGGACCAGGGCGACACCGTGTTGGTGCCCAACCCCAGCTACCCGATCCACATCTACGGTGCCGTGATTGCCGGCGCCCAGGTGCGATCGGTGCCGCTGATTCCCGGCGTGGATTTCTTCGCCGAACTGGAACGGGCGATTCGCGGCTCGATCCCCAAGCCAAAGATGATGATCCTGGGCTTTCCGTCCAACCCCACCGCGCAGTGCGTGGAGCTGGACTTCTTCGAGCGCGTGATCGCCCTGGCCAAGCAATATGACGTACTGGTAATCCACGACCTGGCCTACGCCGACATCGTCTACGACGGCTGGAAAGCCCCGTCGATCATGCAAGTGCCCGGTGCCAAGGACATTGCGGTGGAGTTCTTCACCCTGTCCAAGAGCTACAACATGGCCGGCTGGCGCATTGGTTTCATGGTGGGCAACCCGGAACTGGTCAACGCCCTGGCGCGCATCAAGAGCTACCACGACTACGGCACCTTCACCCCGCTGCAAGTGGCGGCGATTGCCGCGCTGGAAGGCGACCAACAGTGCGTGAAGGACATTGCCGAGCAGTATCGCCAGCGCCGCAACGTGCTGGTCAAGGGCCTGCATGAACTGGGCTGGATGGTGGAAAATCCAAAGGCGTCGATGTACGTCTGGGCGAAGATTCCCGAGGCGTATGCCGAAATGGGCTCGCTGGAATTTGCCAAGAAGCTGCTGCTGGAGGCGAAGGTGTGTGTGTCGCCGGGCATCGGCTTTGGTGAGTATGGCGACGATCATGTGCGCTTTGCGCTGATCGAGAACCAGGACCGGATACGGCAGGCGGTGCGGGGGATTCGCGGGATGTTTCGTGCGGATGGGTTGGTCACCAAGGCCTGACCCAATCCCCCTGTAGGAATATGGTCAAAACTGTGGGAGCGGGCTTGCTCGCTCCCACATTTGGATTGGGTTTGCACCCTGCCCTTGTGGTGTGTCGGTTAGACCACCAGCGACAACAGCATGATGAAGATCAGTGCCACCACAGACAGGATCGTCTCCATCGCCGTCCACGTCTTGAACGTTTCCGCCACGGTCATGTTGAAGTACTGCTTCACCAGCCAGAAGCCCGCATCGTTGACGTGCGACAGGATCAACGACCCCGCCCCCGTCGCCAGCACCAGCAGCTCACGGTTAACCCCTGGAATCATCCCCACCACCGGCACCACGATGCCCGCGCCAGTAATGGTCGCCACGGTCGCCGAACCGGTCGCCACGCGGATCACCGCCGCCACCAGCCACGCCAGCAGGATCGGGTTGATCTGTGCGTTCACCGCCATATGGCCGATGACGTCGCCCACACCACTGGTCACCAGCATCTGCTTGAAGCCACCACCGGCACCGATGATCAGGATGATCGCGGCGGTCGGCGCAAGGCTGGCGTCGAGCAATTTGAGGATCTGCTTGGAGTGAATGCCCTGGCGATGGCCAAAGGTGTACAGCGACAGCAACAACGCCAGCAACAGCGCGGAGATCGGGTGACCGATCATGTCCATCCAGTTGCGCACGATATGGCCGTCCGGCAGACCGATGTCGGCAAAGGTTTTCAGCAACATCAGGAACACCGGCAGCAGCACGGTGATCAGGGTGATGCTGAAGCTCGGCAGCGACTTGTGTTGCGACTCGCGGGCCAGTTGATCGACCAGTTCCTGGGACGGATTGCCCGGGATGTACTTGGCGATAAACGTACCGAAGATCGGGCCGGCAATGATGGCGGTCGGCAGTGCCACGATCAGGCCGTACAGGATGGTCTTGCCGATGTCCGCGCCAAACACGCCGATGGCCAGCAGCGGGCCCGGGTGCGGTGGCACCAGGCCGTGCACCGCCGAGAGGCCGGCGAGCAGCGGGATGCCGATCTTGATCAGCGACACGCCGGTGCGGCGCGCGACGATGAATACCAGCGGGATCAGCAGTACAAAACCGATCTCGAAGAACAGCGGGATGCCCACCAGGAACGCGGCGAACATCATGGCCCACTGGACCTTTTCCTTGCCGAAGGCACGGATCAGGGTCTGGGCGATCTGATCGGCACCACCGGATTCAGCCATCATCTTGCCGAGCATCGTACCCAGCGCGAGGATAATGCCGACAAAGCCGAGCACACCGCCGAAGCCGTCCTGGAACGCCTTGATGATCTTGTCCACGGGCATGCCCGAGGTCAGGCCGAGGAAGCCGGCCGCGATGATCAGTGCAATGAACGGATGAACCTTGAACTTGGTGATCAGAACGATCAACCCGATGATAGTGACCACTGCATCTAGCAGCAGGTAGGACTCGTGGGACATGCCAAACATGGGGGGTCTCTCCTGTTTGTTGTTGTTATTAAAGCGGGTGTTGAATTTCCTGCCGTAGATAGCGCTATCTTTTCCGGCAAAAAATCACTTGGAAGGTTCGAAGCCGTGTTGCAGCCACCAGGCATGGGTCTGCTCGGCCAATTGCTCGACGCTGTCGACGCTGGCGTTGAGGGCCAGGGTCAGCGGCTCGCCCACGGGTGACTCAAGGGTGGCGAACTGGCTGTCGATCAGGCTGGCCGGCATGAAATGGCCGGGGCGATGGGACACGCGGTCGGACGCCACTTCACGGCTCAGCTCCAGAAACACGAAACCCAGGCCCGGCGCGGCTTCGCGCAGGTGGTCGCGGTATTTCTTCTTGAGGGCTGAACAGGTGAGTACCGGGTGTTTCCCGGCTTTTAGCGAACGGCGCAGTTCATCGCAAAGGATGTCGAGCCAGCCGGCGCGGTCGTCGTCGTTGAGGGGGTGGCCGGCGCTCATCTTTTCGATGTTGGCGGCAGGGTGGAAGCTGTCGCCTTCGATGGCGGTAGCGCCGTTCAGACGGCACACGGCTTCGCTGACGCTGGTCTTGCCACAGCCAGCAACACCCATGATGACCAGGGCAGTAACAGGTTGACTCATGAAACACCTCAGGACGCAGATAGCGCTACCTTTGCACGCTGTAAGGCTAGTGCAAAAACAGGCTTTTCCCGCGCCGTCTTGTCTTTTTTTATGGAGTGACGCGTGCATCCGCTCCAAGCGTTTGAACAGGATCAGGCAACCCTTTGTTCAAGAATTTGCAGCCTTTTGGAGACAGCGCTACCTTAGTGCCTCGATTTTTGTTTGGCAAGCCGCCTGATGACCTCCAAGAACGATAAAAAATTGCGCACCACGGGTCGCCCGACCCTCAACGAAGTCGCCCGCCTCGCTGGCGTCAGCCCGATTACCGCCTCCCGCGCCCTGCGCGGCATCAGCACCGTAGCGACAGAGCTGGTCGAAAAAGTCCAGCACGCCGCTGCCGAGTTGAATTACGTGGTCAACCCCGCCGCCCGCGCCCTGGCTTCGGCCCAGAGCCATTCGGTGGTGGTGATCGTGCCGTCGCTGTCCAACCTGCTGTTTATCGAAACCCTCGAAGCCATCCACCAAGTGCTGCGGCCCAAGGGTTTTGAAGTGCTGATCGGCAACTCCCACTATTCGCGCGACGAAGAAGAAAACCTGCTGCGCAACTACATGGCCTACCAGCCACGGGGTTTGCTGCTGACCGGCTTCGACCGGACCGAGAGCGCCCGACGGATGGTCGAGAGCAGCAATGTTCCCTGCGTCTACATGATGGACCTGGACCCCAACGCCGGCGTGAACTGCGTAGGCTTCTCGCAACTGGCAGCCGGTGAAACGGCGGCTGCGCACCTGCTGGCCCGTGGGCGCAAGCGCCTGGCGTATATAGGCGCGCAACTGGACCAACGCACCCTGCTGCGTGGCGAAGGTTTCCGCCGCGCGCTGCAACAGGCCGGCCTGTACGACCCGGCGCTGGAAGTGCTGACGCCACGCCCGTCCTCCGTGGGCCTGGGCGGCGAACTGTTCCTGCAGTTGCTGGCCGCCCATCCCGATGTGGACGCGATCTTCTTCGGCAATGACGACCTGGCCCAGGGCGCTCTGCTCGAAGCCCTGCGCCACGGCATAAAGGTGCCGGAACGCGTGGCGGTGCTGGGTTTCAACGACTTGCCGTCGTCATCGTTCATGGTGCCGCGCCTGAGCAGCATCAGCACGCCGCGTGAAGCGATTGGTCGGCGTTCAGCGGAGCATCTGTTGACGATCATGGCGGGCAACAAGGTGGCCAAGCCGGTGGTGGATATGGGCTTTGAGTTGCAGGTGCGCGAAAGTACCTGACCGTCCAAAGCCGGGCACTCTCCAAATGTGGGAGCGGGCTTGCCCGCGATGGAGGTCTTTCAGTCAAAGGGTTATTGGCTGCCCCGACGCTTTCGCGGGCAAGCCCGCTCCCACATTTTTTTACACTGCCCACTTGGAAATATCGCCGTAACTTACTGCCCCTGCTAGATTGGCTGCTCTCCACCGCAAGGGAAGCACCATGGGACACTCACTGAAAATCTTGGGCCGCACCTCCTCCATCAACGTGCGCAAAGTGCTGTGGACCTGCCAGGAACTCGGCATCGACTACAAGCGCGAAGACTGGGGCATCGGCTACACCCCCACCCAATCCCCCGAGTTCCTCGCCCTGAACCCCAACGCCCAGGTGCCGGTGCTGATCGACGATCACGGTGTGTTGTGGGAATCCAACACCATCTGCCGTTACCTCGTGGGCCTCTACGAACGCCATGACCTGCTGCCCGCCGAACCCGCGCCACGGGCGCGCGTCGAGCAATGGATGGATTGGCAAGCCACCGAACTCAACCCGTCCTGGGGCTACGCGTTCCATGCACTGGTACGCCAGAACCCCGACTACCAGGACCCGCAGCGCATCCAGGCCGGCGTGCAAGCCTGGAACAGCAAGATGGGCCTGCTCGAACAACAGTTGCTCAAGACCGGCGCCTACGTGGCTGGCGATGAGTTCACCCTGGCCGACATCCTCGTCGGCCTGTCGGTGCACCGCTGGCGCAACGCGCCGCTGGAGCATCCGCCCTACCCCGCTGTCGAGGCTTACTATCAGCGCCTCAGCCAGCGCCCCGGTTTCCAGACCTTCGCCCTCGACGGCCATGATTGAATAGAAGCAGCGTCAAGTTTTTAGCTACAAGCCGCAAGTAACAGCCTCTCAGCTTGAAGCTTGCAGCTCGAAGCCCGAAGCTCACAACTTCTATCTAACCGGAGGTCACATGAAAGGACTCAACGTACTGCTCACCGGCGCTTGCGGCAGAATCGGCAAGACGTTTTTCGACGCCTCGAAAGACCGTTACCGCTTCACTCTCACCGACCGCATCGCCCCGGATTTTGCCCTCGGCGAACACCGTTTCGTACACGCCGACCTCAGTGACAGAACCGGCCTGGCGGCGCTGCTCGACGGCATCGACGTGATCGTGCATCTGTCGGGCATCCCCCACGCCAGCGCTTCGTTCGACGAATTGCTGCCGAACAATATCCTCCCCACCACCTACCTGTTCGAAGCCGCCGTGGCCGCCGGGGTCAAACGTCTGGTCTTCGCCAGCAGCGCGCAGACCATCGAAGGCTACCCGGTGGACCGCCAGATTATCCCCGGCATGCAGGTGATGCCGGCCAACTTGTATGGCGTGAGCAAATGCTACGGTGAGGCGCTGTGTGCCTACTACGCAGCGAAAACCCCGCTGTCGACGATTGCCCTGCGCATTGGCGCCTTCGAGTTTGTCGAAACCCACGACCTCAACAACGCCCGCGACCTCAGCGCCTGGCTCAGCCCGCGCGATGCGGTGCAGCTGCTGCAACGCTCGGTAGAAACCGAGGGTGTGAGGCACCTGATCGCCCATGGCATCTCCAACAACCGCTTCAAGCGCCTGGATTTGAGCGAAACCACGCGGGTGCTGGGTTATCAACCGGTGGACGATGCCTTCCAGACTTTTGAAATCCCCATCACTTAAAGCAATCAATGCCCATGGAAAGCACACCACTGCCATTCGTCAGCCAGGCGTCATAACTGTTAATTATGACAGTACCGCCCTAATTCCCCCGGGTATCTACTCTCGGAAGGCGAGCCCAGCTCGGGCCGCCCTCCGATGACGAAAGAGGAGCTGGACATGCCCAATACCAAGGGACTACCCGGAAAAACTCTGATTGCTACAAGTGCGCCTGATGGCCCTATTGACGCCGTCACCACCTCGTATCGCCAATGGGGCAACGGCGGCCGAAACATTACGCTGGACGGCTTGCAGCCTGAAACCAATGGCAGCTCGAGGGGCGTGCAAATTGATTTCCCCAGTTCCGCGAGCTTGGGTCAACACACCATTCCCCAAGGCTTTCCCGATACCTACTCGGTGAACTACTTCCGCCAAGTGGGCAGCGCCAGGCAGTCTTTTCCAGCGAAGAGTGGGACATTGACGCTGGAAAGCTTCAGCACAGCCAATGCTGAGGCTTCAGGCAAGTTCGATGTCGTCGTCACCGTAGAAAATACTGACTACACACTCGCGGGCCACTTCGATATCAAAGCCTAAACCCAGGCAATACTTTGCAGCACAAGCGGCAATGAACAGCCCTGCATGGGCCATTCATTGCCGCTCCCGCCGGCCAGAAGCCACGCGGCAAAGGGAATAAACCTCGGCACGCTATTTGCTCCACCTGTGGCACACGAACATTTCCCCAGGTGACCGATCATGCTGGTTAACAACAACACCCAAGCTGTGACGACCCTCCAGCAGCTCAAGCGCTCCGACATGGACCCCGCCAACGCCGCCGCCAGCGCGCTGTACAGCGGTGCGGTGCAAGCGGCGCAGCAGAGCATTACCGTGCCGGCCGCGCAGAAGGAACTGGACAAGGCCGCCGACCGTATCGACGAAGCCTTCGCCAAGACCCGCGTGCAGTTGCAGGCGGCAACCACGGATGTTCCAGCGGTCAATGCCACGTCGGCGGCACGTTCGGAATTCACCGACTACATGAGCAAGACTCCGGCCGAGCGTATCCGTGAACAATTGCTCAAGGAACAGGGTTTGACCGAAGCGGATGTGCAGAACATGACGCAGGAAAAGCAGGACGCGATTTCCAAGCAAGTGGCCGAGCGTTTGAAGCAGCAGCAAGAGCAGCAGGTTGCCGCCAAGGCCACTGACCCGGCTCAAAGCGTAAAAGAAACCCTCGCCGCAATCTAAAACGCAACCTGTAGTGAGCGGGCTTGCCCCGCGCCGGGCGGCGAAGCCGCCCCAAACAGATCGCCGCGGAGGATCAGGAAGACCGAGGTGCCTGGATTTGGGGCGGCTTCGCCGCCCAGCGCGGGCAAGCCCGCTCACTACGGGTGTTATTGCAGTTGCAGGGTCGAATTGAACTGACTGATCGCATCCACCACGTGCCGTGACCCTTCCTGGATTTCCAGGATCACCTGCCCTGCCTCATTCGCCAGTTCCACACCCAGCCCCGTGCGGCTCAGGCTCGATTGCATGCTCGACACCGCGCTCAGCGAAAGGTCGTGGTTCTTGCGTACAACGTCGACAATCTCCACCGTCGCCTGGCTGGTGCGCCCCGCGAGGCTGCGCACTTCATCGGCCACCACCGCAAAGCCGCGCCCATGCTCACCTGCCCGGGCGGCTTCAATGGCGGCATTGAGCGCGAGCATGTTGGTCTGCTCGGCAATGCTACGGATGGTCTGCACGATGGCGCCGATGATGTCCGACTGCTTGCTCACCGCGTCGATACTCACGGCGGCCTGGTTCAAGTCCTGGGAAATTTCTTCGATGATCTGCACGGTTTGCTGCACCACCTCCGAACCTTTGCGCGCGCAGGCGTCGTTTTGTACCGATGTGGCGTGGGCCGAATCGGCAGCGTTGCGTAGGGTCGAGACCTGGTCGGTGATGTCGCTGGCGAACTTCACCACTTTGTACAGGCGCCCATTGGTGTCGAAGATCGGGTTGTAGGACGCTTCCAGAAACAGCGTCTTGCCGTATTTGTTTTTGCGCTCAAAGCGGTGAGAGTGATATTCGCCGCGGTTCAGCGACGCCCAGAACGCCTTATAGGCGGGCGATTCGACCTCGCTGCGGTGGCAGAACATGCTGTGATGCTGGCCGATGATTTCGTCCAGGGAGTACTGCACGGTGCGCAGGAAGTTGTCGTTGGCGTTGAGGATCTGCCCTTGCGGAGTAAACTCGATCACCGCCATGGAGCGGCCGATGGCATCGATCAGGCTCTGGTTTTCGTGTTCATGGTGGACCCGCGCGGAAATATCCGACGCCACCTTGATGACACTCTGTACCTGATTGTCACTGTCCAGCACCGGCATGTAGCTGGCTTCAAGCCAGACCTCCTCGCCGTGCTTGTTCAAGCGCATGAAGGTGCCACTGATGGCCTCCCCCCGCGCCAGGTCGCGCCAGAGCTTGGCGTAGGGCTCGGTTTGGGTGTAGGCCTCGTCGCAAAAAATCCGGTGATGCTTGCCGCGAATTTCCTCGGCGCTGTAACCCATGGTTTTGCAGAAGTTGTCGTTGGCATCCAGGATCACCCCATTGCGATCGAACTCGATCATCGCCATCGAACGGCTGATGGCGGCGAGTTTGGCGTTGGCTTCGGTCAGGGCGCAGGAGAAACGTTCGATTTCGCGCAGATCGGCTTTGTGATGGCGGTTGAACATGGTCAGATCACCCTTGAGTCCCGGCGCCTGCAAGGCGCATTCCATTCATCAGTTGGATACTGCTGGCACGCTTTTCATGGGGAACAAACCATCCGAAACGTTTTATATGCCAAGTGTCACCATCGGTTTTGGATGAGCATAGACAGGGCTCGGCGTTACGCAAGGCCACTAGTCAGCCAGCGTTTTCAACAACGCGCGGGCGGCTGCGGAGGGCGGGCAGGTTTGCGAGGCGACCAAAGAGAACTCACGGTGCAGGGGCACGGCCACTGGCATCACCCGCAGGCCCTGGCGCTGGACAGGCAGTGTCACTTCGGGCACCAGGGTCACGCCGATGCCATCACGCACCAGGCTGAAGGCGCTGCTCCATTCGCGCACTTGCACGCGAATATCAGCCAAAGTCAGCCCCGCCTCGGCGGCCAGGCTGCGGGCATTGGCAGTGCAGCCGCCAGTGGCCAGTACAAACGGCTGTTGCAACAACTCCTCCAGCGTCAGCGTGGCATCCGCCGGACGCTGGGCCAGTGCATGCGCCTGCGGCAACACCGCCAGCCAGTTGTCGCGCCCCAACACCGTGGCATTGCGCTCCGGCTTGGGGTTGAGCACCACGCCCAGATCGATCAGGCCGGCGTCGAGCAAGGTGTTCACTTCGTTGTCGGTGACTTCCAGGGTGGTGACGTCGATGCCTGGGTACAGTTGAGCGAAACGCTGCAACAGCGGCGTCAGAAACGTCGCCAGCACCATGGGGAAACTGGCGATGCGAAGACTTCCACGCAACATCGGCCTGGCTTCGTCGACGGTGCTGCGAATCGCCTGCAAGGCGCCGAGCATCACCCGCGCCTGCTCGATCACACTCAGGCCCAGGGCGGTGGGCAAGGTCTGGCGCGGCGCGCGGGTAAACAGTTGCGCCCCCAGGGTCGACTCCATGCCTGCCATGGCCTGGCTGGCGGCGGACTGGGTCATGCCCACGTGCTCGGCGGCGGCGGTGATGCTGCCGTGGTCGGCAACGGCCACCAGCAGGCGCCAGTGCATCAGGTTCATCATGGCAGTAGCTGTCCTTATGGCAGGGCTCTGAAGGTTTAATTTTACGCACGGTGTCATGCCCGCGAGACTGGCGCAAATCCAACGGAGCTGCCCTCGATGAAACTGTATTACTTCCCTCACGCCTGTTCCCTCGCCCCACACATCGTGCTGCGGGAGTTGGCGCTGCCATTTGAGTTGGTGAAGGTGGATAACCAGGCAAAAACCACGGCCAACGGTGAGGACTTCCTACAGATCAACCCCAAGGGCTACGTGGCGGCACTGCAACTGGACAACGGCCAGGTGTTGACCGAAGCCAGCGCGATCCTGCAATACCTGGCAGACCTGAAACCCGCCGCCGGACTGGCCCCGGCCAATGGCAGCTGGGAGCGGGTGCGCTTGCAGGAATGGCTGAATTTTATTGCCACCGAGATCCATGGCGGGCTGGCGGTGTTCTTCAACGGAGCGATCCAAGGCGAAGTGAGGGCGATGTTCCAGGCCACACTGTTCAAGCGCTTTGCGATTCTGGTGCAGACGTTGGAGCGCCAGGACTATCTGCTGGGTTCGCAGTATTCGGTGGCGGATGCTTATCTGTTCGTGGTGCTGCGCTGGGCGGCGTTCCACGCTATTGATCTGCGCGAATGGCCGGCGCTGCAGGCGTTTGAACAAAGGGTCGGGCAGCGGCCGGCAGTGATTGCGGCACTGGCGGCAGAAGCTCAATGAGCTGAAATGGGATGAGCATGTGGGAGCCAGGCAGCTCCCACATCAGGCTTGAAACTCAATGGCCGAACAAACCACCCTCGGATTTCTTGGCTTTCTTGTCGGCGCGTTTTTCATCGGCGGTTTTTGCCGGTTTTTTCTTCGCGGCTTTCTTTGAATCCATACCTTTGGCCATGATGCGTACTCCACTGTCAGGGAACGTGACACTGGGTATACCACCTATTGCCCGACAGAAGGCGCTTATAATCGCGTCCCCTTCATCACGTCGTCTGAACACCATGCCCGAGTTGACCATCGATCTACTGGCAGACCCCCTGTGGCCGCTGCTGAACAAGTTCTATCGCAGCCACAATTGCTCGATGAAAGCGCTCAAGGGCGGGCGTTTGTGGGTCGCACGCGACGGCGAGATTGTCGCGGGCCTGTGCCTGACGCCGGTGGTGGGCGGGCAGTGGTTGACCGGGGTGTTTGTAGACCCGGCCTATCGCGGCCGGGGGTTGGCGGCAACCCTGATTCTGCAGGCGGTGGCCGCGTGCGAAGGCACCGTATGGCTGCTGTGCCATCCGGACCTGGAAGGGTTGTATCAACGCATGGGGTTCACTCAGGACACACTGCTACCGCAATCCCTCAGCGAACGTCTGGTGCGCTACAAACGCAACAAGCCGATGATCGCCATGGGCTTAGAACCGTTAGTGAGGTTGACCTCGGATAATGTGTGATCCGTGGGTACAGGGCCCATGCTAGCCTCGGCGACACAGTGGCCCCCTCACAGGATGATCATGAAAACGACGCTTGCAGCTTTCTGCCTCACCGCCCTCCTCGTCCCGCCCCTCAGCCAGGCCGCCGACGCGCCGATCAGCGCCAAGCAATACCAAAGCGTACTCGCCGGCAGCTGGCGTGACCCGGCCAATAGCGCCCGCGACGGTTATCGCCATCCACAACAGACCCTGGAATTCTTTGGCCTGGGCGCCAAACAGAGCGTGATCGAAATCACCCCGGGCGGCGGTTGGTACAGCGAGCTGCTGGCACCGCTGCTCAAGGACCACGGGCATTACATCGCTGCCGTACAGGCCGCGAGCAGCAGCGCCTACGCGCGTACGTCCGAAGAGAACCTGAAGAAGAAATTCGCCGCAGACCCGACGCGGTATGGCAAGGCCGAAGTCCTCGAGTTCGATCCCAAGGCGCCGGTGTTCGGCAAGCCGGGCTCGGCGGATGCGGTGCTGACCTTTCGCAATGTGCATAACTGGGTGTTGGCGGGCACCGCCGACGCGACCTTCAGCGCGTTTTACAAGGTGCTCAAGCCCGGTGGCGTACTGGGCGTGGAAGATCACCGGGCCAAGGACGGAGCAGACCTGGAAGCAATCAAGGACAGCGGCTACCTGACCACCGCCCAGGTGGTGAAACTGGCCACCGATGCCGGGTTCAAGCTGGCGGCGCAGAGTGAAGTGAACGCCAACCCCAAGGACACCAAGGATTATCCGGCGGGGGTGTGGACTTTGCCGCCGACGTTGAAGTTGGGCGAACAGGACAAGGCCAGGTATGTGGCAATTGGTGAGTCCGATCGGCTGACGTTGCGGTTCGTCAAGCCAGCCAAATAAACCTATTTGAAGTGCATTCCAACTGTGGGAACGGGCTTGCTCACGAATGCGGTGTACCAGTCACCTGATATGTCGGCTGAAACACCGCATTCGCGAGCAAGCCCGCTCCCACAGTTTTGCCTCATTGGGCTTGAAAGCTAATCGTCAGCCGTGGGGTCCATGTCGGGGAACATCACTTCGATAAATCCGAACTTGCTGAAATCGGTAATCCGCGACGGGTACAACCGGCCGATCAAGTGGTCGCATTCATGCTGCACCACCCGCGCATGGAACCCGTCGGCAACCCGTACGATCGGCTCGCCCTTGGGGTCGAAACCCTCGTAGCGAATCTGCTGGTAACGGTTCACCGCACCACGCAAGCCGGGCACGGACAGGCAGCCTTCATACCCCTCCTCCAACACCGGACTGAGCGGCGTGATCAACGGGTTGATCAGGATGGTCTGCGGCACCGGCGGCGCGTCCGGGTAGCGTTCGCTGGCCTCGAAACCAAAGATCACCAGTTGCAGGTCAACGCCGATCTGCGGGGCGGCCAGGCCGACACCACCGACGTGCTCCATGGTCTGGAACATGTCGTCGATCAATTGCCACAGCTCGGGGCTGTCGAACATCTCCGGCGGCACCGGTGGCGCGATACGCAGCAGGCGCTCGTCGCCCATTTTCAGGATTTCACGGATCATCGATCAGACTTCATCAGTAGTGGGCTTGGAATGGTCCCGGCCGAGGCCGGAGACATGCTGTTTTTCATGGGCTGGCTCGTCGAAATCCTTCGCGCCAGGCTCCTTGCCTTCAGCCGACATGTGTTCGATTACGGCATTCATCTCTGCCCCCAGCAGCAACACGGCGGCGGAAATGTAGAAATACAGGAGCAGCACGATGATCGCACCGATGCTGCCGTACATGGCGTTGTAGTCGGCAAACGTCTTGACGTAGTAGCCAAAGCCCAGGGACGCGACAATCCACACGACCACCGCCAATACCGAGCCTGGGGTGATGAAGCGGAATTTCTGTTTTACGTCGGGCATCACGTAGTACATGAGGGCCACGGCGAACATCAGCAGGATCACGATCAGCGGCCAGCGCAGGATGGTCCACAGGGTGACCACGAACTCCTGCATGCCGATCTGGCCCGCCACCCATTCCATCACTTGTGGGCCGAGCACCATCAGCGCCGCAGCGGCCAGCAGCATGCCGGCAATGCCGACGGTGTAGAAAATCGACAGCGGAAAACGCTTCCAGATCGGCCGGCCTTCGACGACGTCGTAGGCGGCGTTCATTGCGCTCATCATCAGGCGCACACCCGCTGAAGCGGTCCACAGCGCAATCACGATACCCACCGACAGCAGCCCACCCTTGGATTGCTGCAGCTGGTCGATCACCGGGTTGACCTGCTCCAGGGCTTGGGGCGGCAATACCAGCTCCGACTGCAGGCGCAGCCAGGTGAAGAAATCGGGCAGGTGCAGGAAACCAATCAGGGCGATGAGGAACAGCAGGAAGGGAAACAGCGAAAACAGCATCTGGTAGGCCAGCGCCGAGGCGTAAGTGGACATCTCGTCATCGACGAACTCTTTGACGGTGCGCACCAACACTTTATGTAGCTTGAGGCCATCAAGGACCGGAAAAATCATAGCGTCTCCTTTCGCCGCAAAAGATGAGTTCAAGGGCGACTCAGGGGCCGTTTTCTACATCAAGGTAGCTTATTTGGCGACCTTGAAACAATTTCGAAACTTTAACCGCATCCGGTGACAAAAAAACGGCCATCCGTGGATGGCCGCTCCGACTGCTCAAGTGCTGCCTTATTTGACGGCTTTCTTGACCGCGTCCTTGGTGTCACCAATGGCCTTTTCAACCTGGCCTTTCTTTTCCTGCACCACGCCTTCAGCGCGCAGTTTGTCGTTTCCGGTGACTTTGCCGATGCCTTGCTTGATGTTGCCGACGGCCTCGTCTTTCAAACCTTTTGCCTTATCCGCTGTGCTGCCCATGGTATTTCTCCAGAAGAACAATCAAGGGTTTTGGTCATTACGTAGAAATTGACCCGGGGCTGTCCGGCAGAGTTTCAATTATTTTCCACGGACATTTCATCGCCGGGCGCAGGTTTGGCTTTATGTTTTGTGGCCAACCCACGAGAATGCCCGGCACATTCAGGCTATAACGCTGAATAACAGATCCCGTAGGAAGGTTATGAAACTCAATAAAGCACAGGCCATCGCCCGCAGAAACACCGAACTGGGCGGTGCCGTACTCGGCGTCAACAACTGCCACTTCACCGACCTGGACCGCAAACGCAACATCTGGTGGTTCGATCTGCCGGTGGGCCGTATTGCGGTGGGCCAGTACGAGTGGATTCACCTGTTGATGCACAACGCCGAGACCGACCAGTTGCTGCACCTGAAGGTGCCGACGGCGTTTTTGCGCGAACACATCGAAGGCTTGGTGGTGCGCAATGCGGGCAAGCGCAAGCCGGAGATCACCCTGGAGCTGAGCGCAGACAAGGATTCCTTCCTGAAGGATGTGCGGCCAGCCGGTGCGGGTATCAGCTTCGCCCAGTTCGCCCTGTAAGAACCCGGTTCAAAAACTGTGGGAGCTCCCGCATTGGATTGGATTCCAATCCTGGAAATCAGCAGGCGTAAAAAACCCCGCATTCGCGGGGTTTTTTATGGGGTTACTTCTTGAGGCCGAGCTTCTTCAGCTCTTCATCACGCAACTCACGCCGCAGGATCTTGCCCACGTTGGTAGTCGGCAAGGCATCGCGGAATTCCACGAGCTTGGGCACCTTGTAGGCGGTGACGTTGGCGCGCATATGCTCCATCACCTGATCCTTGGTCAACGTGGCACCCGGTTTGACCACGATAAAGAGCTTGATGATCTCCCCGGACTTCTCGTCCGGCACACCGATGGCCGCGCATTGCAGTACGCCCGGCAGGCCGGCCAGCACGTCTTCGAGCTCATTGGGGTACACGTTGAAGCCCGAGACCAGGATCATGTCCTTCTTGCGGTCGACAATGCGCATGTAGCCATCCGGCTGGATGATCGCGATGTCGCCGGTCTTCAACCAGCCTTCGCTGTCGAGCATCTCGTCGGTGGCGTCCTGACGCTGCCAGTAGCCCTTCATCACCTGTGGGCCCTTCACGCACAGCTCGCCGGTTTCGCCCAGCGGCAACTCGGTGCCATCATCGGCGATGACCTTGCACACGGTGGACGGCACGGGAATGCCGATGGTGCCGATCTGGATATGCTGGATCGGGTTCACGGTCGCCACGGGGCTGGTTTCGGTCATGCCGTAGCCTTCGCAGATGCCACAACCGGTCACGTCCTTCCAACGCTCAGCGGCGGCCAGTTGCAGGGCCATGCCGCCCGACAGGGTGACCTTCAGCGCAGAGAAGTCCAGCTTGCGGAACGCCTCGTTGTTGCACAGCGCCACGAACAGCGTGTTCAGGCCGACAAAACCGCTGAACTTCCACTTGGACAATTCCTTGACCATCGCCGGCAGGTCGCGCGGGTTGCTGATCAGGATGTTGTGGTTGCCGATCAGCATCATCGCCATGCAATGAAAGGTGAACGCATAGATGTGGTACAGCGGCAGCGGCGTGATCAGGATCTCGCAGCCCTCATTGAGGTTCGAGCCCATCAGCGCCTTGCATTGCAGCATGTTGGCGACAAGGTTGCGGTGGGTGAGCATCGCACCCTTGGCCACGCCGGTGGTGCCGCCGGTGTATTGCAGCACGGCCACATCACTGCTGGCGGGGTTGGCGTCGCTGACCGGCTGGCCCTGCCCCTTGGCCAGCACGTCGTTGAACTTGATCGCCTTGGGCAAGTGATAAGCCGGGACCATTTTTTTCACGTACTTGATGACGCTGTTGATCAGCAGACGCTTGAGCGGCGGCAACAGGTCAGCGACTTCGGTGACGATCACATGCTTGACGGCGGTCTTGGGCACGACCTTTTCCGCCAGGTGCGCCATGTTGGCCAGGCAGACCAGGGCCTTGGCACCGGAGTCGTTGAATTGGTGTTCCATTTCCCGCGCGGTGTACAGCGGGTTGGTGTTGACCACGATCAAGCCGGCCCGGATGGCACCGAACACGGCGACCGGGTACTGCAGGACGTTGGGCAGTTGCACGGCGATGCGGTCGCCGGGCTTCAAGTCGGTGTGCTGTTGCAGGTACGCGGCGAAAGCACCGGACAATTCGTACAACTCACCGTAGGTGATTGTCTTGCCCAGGTTGCTGAAAGCCGGTTTGTTGGCGAAGCGCTGGCAGGACTGCTTCAGTACCGCCTGAATATTCGGATACTCGTCTGGATTGATTTCTGCAGCAATCCCGGCGGGGTACTTATCCTTCCAAAAGTCTTCGTTCATGGAAGCCCACTCCTCAGCGACGCGAATTCATCATCGCATTTGATGCGATTATTATTGGTGTATGTTTTTTTAAGGTGAATCTGGCGCTTTCAAGCAGGCCGAGACGTCACAAAGCGCGCCGAGAGTAGCAGCTTTGCCAAGGGCCGACTAGAGCCAAACGCGGGCCCTACAGTCATATTCGCGACTGTCCTACAATATTTGGTCACACTATAAACAGCACTTAATTTGCCTCGGGAAAGGCTCTGGAATAAGGCTTTGAGGACACCGAACAGCAAATGTGAGAGCGGGCTTGCCCGCGAATGCGGTGTACCAGTCACACAGATATGTCGACTGATGCACCGCATTCGCGGGCAAGCCCGCTCCCACATTTTTTGATTGCATTTCAACTCAGGGTCAGGCGATGTCGCGCAGTTCCCGCCGCAAGATTTTCCCTACAGGCGTCATCGGCAACGACTCACGCAACACAATATGCTTGGGCACCTTGTAGCCGGTGAAGTTGGTCTTGCAGTACGTCTTCAATTCCTCAAGGCTCACACCCTGGGCGCGGGCGACCACGAACAGCTTCACCGCCTCCCCCGTGCGCTCGTCCGGCACGCCGATCACCGCGCAGTTGGCCACCGCAGGGTGGGCCATCACCACATCTTCGATCTCGTTGGGGTACACATTGAAGCCCGAGACAATGATCAGGTCTTTCTTGCGATCGACGATGCTGACAAAGCCATCGGTGTCGATCACCGCAATGTCGCCGGTCTTGAGCCAGCCTTCGGCGTCGAGCGTCTCGGCGGTGGCCACCGGCTGCTGCCAGTAGCCCTTCATGACCTGCGGGCCCTTGATGCACAACTCGCCGCGCTCGCCCAAGGGCAATTCGCGGCCTTCGTCATCAATGACTTTCATCGCCGTGCCCGGCACCGGAATGCCCACGGTGCCCAACCGCGATTGGCTGCCGTAGGGGTTGGTGCTGGCGACCGGCGACGTTTCCGTCAGCCCGTAGCCCTCGCCGATGGTGCAGCCGGTCAGCGCTTTCCAGCGCTCCGCAGTGGCCTTGACCAGCGCGGTGCCACCGGAGTTGGTGATCTTGAGGTGGGAGAAATCCAGGGTCTTGAAGTCCGGATGATCCATCAATGCCACAAACAGCGTGTTCAACCCCAGCAGGCAGGAGAAGCGCCACTTCTTCAACTCCTTGATAAAGCCGCCGATGTCGCGCGGGTTGGTGATCAGCACGTTGTGGTTGCCGGTCACCATCATGCACATGCAGTTTGCCGTGAATGCATAGATATGGTACAGCGGCAGCGGCGCGATCATCACTTCCTGCCCCTCGCGCACCAGCGGTTGACCGTCGTCGTTGACCTGGGACATGCACGCCCGCGCCTGCTGCATGTTCGCCACGAGGTTGCCGTGGGTGAGCATCGCGCCCTTGGCCAGGCCGGTGGTGCCGCCGGTGTATTGCAGCACTGCGATGTCGTCCAGGGTCACGGGATGGCGGATCACGCCCAGGCCTGCGCCCATGCGCAACGCACGCTTGAAGGAAACGGCGCGCGGCAGGCTATACGCCGGGACCATTTTCTTGACCTTGTCGACCACGGTGTTGACCAGCCAGCCTTTGGCGGCGGGCATGAAATCGCCCATCTTGGCTTCGATCAGGTAGTCGATCTCAGTATCGGAGCACACTTCCTGCACCCGCGAACCGAACAGGTTGAGGTAGACCAGCGCACGCACGCCGGCGTCCTTGAACTGGTGGCGCATCTCGCGCGGGGTGTACAGCGGGTTGGTGTTGACCACGATCAGCCCGGCGCGCAGGGCGCCGAACACGGCAATCGGGTAATGCAGCACGTTGGGCATCTGCACCGCAATGCGCTCGCCGGGCTTGAGGTCGGTGTGCTGTTGCAGGTAGCCGGCGAACGCCGCACTTTGGCGCTCCAGCTCGGCGTAGGTCAGAGTGATACCCATGTTGCTGAACGCCGGACGGTCGGCAAAGGTCTTGCAGGAACGCTCGAAGACTTCGATCACCGACTTGTAAGAGGTGAGGTCGATGGCATTGGGAACGCCCGCGGCGCGTTTGTCATTCCAGAAATCAGGTTGCATTATTCTTGTCCTCTTACCTGAGTGTGTCCGGCCGCTTTTGCACTGCATACAAAGCGGAGCTTTGGGGACGTTAGCAGCTATGGCCAAACAGGCAAATACAGGAAAGAGCGTCATTAATTGCGTGAATCTTCCTACAAGGCCCTGCACTGATCAGACGCTTCCCGTGGGATGAGCTATACACTGCAACGACCCCGAGCAAAGGAACCGCCATGAACCACAGCACCTTCTGGCTGACCGCGAATGACCACAGCCGCCTGTATGTCAATCAATGGCTGCCGGACGGCCCCGCCAAGGCGATGATCATGCTGTCCCACGGCATGGCCGAGCACAGCGGGCGCTATGCGCGCCTGGCGCAGGCACTGTGTGCGGCGGGCTACGGCCTGTATGCACCGGACCAGCGTGGCCACGGCCGCACCGCCGACGAAGGCACCCTGGGCCTGTACGCCGAGCACGACGGCTGGAACAAAGTGGTGGGCGACCTCGCCAGCCTCAACCAGCATATCGGCCAGCAGCATCCGGGGGTGCCGATCATTCTGCTGGGCCACAGCATGGGCAGCTACATCGCCCAGGCCTATCTGCTGCATCACAGCGCCAGCCTGAGCGGCGCGGCTCTGAGCGGCTCGAATTTCCAACCCGTGGCGCTGTACCGCGCCGCCCGGGTGATCGCGCGCATCGAGCGGGCCCGCCAGGGCCTGCGCGGGCGCAGTGCGTTGATCGACTTCCTGTCGTTCGGCTCATTCAACAAAGCGTTCAAACCCAACCGTACGGCCTTCGACTGGCTCAGCCGCGACCCGGCGGAAGTCGACAAGTACATCAACGACCCGCTCTGCGGTTTCCGCTGCACCAACCAGCTGTGGGTCGACCTGCTCGGCGGCTTGCAGCAAATCAGCAAAGCGTCCAATCTCGCGCAGATCGATCCGGGTCTGCCGATCCTGGTGACCGGCGGCGAATGTGATCCGGTGAGTGAGGGCAAGCGTCTCACCCATCTGGCCAACGCCCTGCGTGAAGCCGGCTGCCGCCACGTGCAACTGACGATCTACCCGCAGGCGCGCCATGAAGTGTTCAACGAAACCAACCGTGACCAAGTGACCGCCGACCTGCTGACGTGGCTCGACCAGGCCCTGACCCTGCACAGGCCGGTCCGCTGCGAATAATGTTTGCTTTAGAATCAGCCGATTAAATTACCGATTAGCCACAGGATGCACCTTTAGATGACCCAGGTAACCAACACCCCGTACGAAGCCCTTGAAGTCGGCCAGACCGCCAGCTACAGCAAATTGGTGGAAGAGCGCGACATCCAGCTGTTCGCCGCGATGTCCGGTGACCACAACCCGGTGCACCTGGACGCCGAATACGCCAAGGCGACCATGTTCAAGGAGCGTATCGCCCACGGCATGTTCAGCGGTGCCCTGATCAGCGCGGCGGTAGCCTGCGAATTGCCTGGGCCGGGCACTATCTATATCGGCCAGCAGATGAGCTTTCAGAAGCCGGTGAAGATCGGCGACACCCTGACCGTGCGCCTGGAAATTCTCGAAAAACTGCCGAAATTCCGCGTACGCATCGCCACGCGGGTGTTCAACCAGCGCGATGAGTTGGTGGTGGATGGTGAAGCGGAGATTCTGGCGCCGCGCAAGCAGCAGGTGGTGACGCTGACCGAATTGCCGCCGATCAGCATTGGCTGAAATCTACACAATACAAATGTGGGAGCGGGCTTGCCCGCGAAAGCGGTGGATCAGTCACCAACACTGTGACTGAAAGACCGCATTCGCGAGCAAGCCCGCTCCCACATTCGTTACAGCGTAAGGCTTACGACTGGGCGCGAGCCTGGTTACGCAGCGCCTTCACCTGGTCGTGGTTACGTTGCACGCCGTGGTACTGACGCTCAACCAGGTCACGAATGCCCAACAGGTTGTGCTTGTTGATCTTCTCGATCGCTTCTTTGTAAGCCTTCAGTGCGTGGTCTTCACCGCGCTCGGCTTCGTTCAGTACCGCCTCTTCATCCTTGCCGGTGAGCATCGACTTCACGTCGACCCAGCCACGGTGCAGTGCGCCGGCAACGCTACCGGAATCTTCCGGATCGCCACCCAAGGCACGCACGGCAGTCTTCAGCTCGGCAGCAGCGGTGGCGCAGTCGGCGGAACGCTTGGCGAACAGCGCCTTGAGCTCTGGGTGCTTGATGTCTTCAGCGCACTCTTTGAAACCCTTTTGACCGTCGATGCTGGTTTCAATCAGGTCGTTCAGTACGGAGATCGATTCTTTAGTGATGTCAGTCATTTTTCAATTCCTTGTACGGGTTAAGAGGTTGTCTTAATGATTGCAGCGCCCGTGCCAGTTTTTTCAATAACAACTTTTCCTTTGTTTTCAATAACTTAAAAATATTTGAACCATCTGTATGTACGTTATTTGCATGATCTGTCAATTGGCCTTCATGCAGAATGCCTGTATTTTCAGGGCTCTCGACTCATTCGTCTGAAGCCCATGAACCCCGAAAAACTCGAACTGCTGATCACCCGCCAAATGCCCTTCGGCAAGTACAAGGGCCGGATCATCGCCGACCTGCCCGGCCCCTACCTGAACTGGTTTGCCCGAGAAGGTTTCCCCCACGGCGAACTGGGTGGGCTGCTGGCATTGATGCAGGAAATCGACAGCAACGGCCTGGCCGAATTGCTCGAACCGTTGCGCGTAAAACACGGCAAGCCCGCCCCCCGCCATTAAGAAAGAACCCCGCCATGCCAAGGAATGCCGATAACGAGCAACACTGGACCGCCATCGCCAGGCGCTATGAGCTGGAGCCTGGCCCGATCAATCTGGAAAACGGCTATTTCGGACGCATGAGCCGCGTCGTGCGCGCGCAGTATCTGGAACACGTGGCGTTTATCAACCGCAGCAATTCCCTGCATGTGCGCCAGCGTTTCGAGCAGGGCGAAAACGTCGAGATCCGCCGCCAACTGGCTGGGCTGATCAACGTCGACCCCGAGTCGGTCGCCTTCACCCGCAACGCCACCGAGGCCTTGCAGTCGCTGATCCGTAACTACAACCGCCTGGAGCCGGGGGATCAGGTGTTGATCAGTGACCTGGAGTACGACACGGTCAAAGGCGCCATGCGCTGGTTGGCCGGGGTTCGCGGCGTGGAGGTGATCGAACTGTCCCACGCGCACCCGGCGAGTTTCGACAGCCTGCTGCGCACATACCGCGATGCGTTCGCGCAATACCCACGTTTAAAGCTGATGGCGCTGACCCACGTCACCCATCGCACTGGCCTGGTGATGCCGGTCGAGGCGATCGCCAAGGCGGCGCGTGAATATGATGTGGATGTGATCCTCGACGGCGCTCACGCCCTGGGCCAGATCGACTTCAACCTCGCCGAACTGGGCATTCAGTTCGCCGGTTTCAATCTGCACAAATGGATCGGCGCGCCGCTGACCCTGGGTTTTCTGTACATCGCGCCCGAGCGCCTGGCCGACATCGACCCGGACATGGGCGAGTTTCACTACCCGCCCAGCGACGTGCGCGCACGCACGTCCTACAGCACACCGAATTTTCCGGCGCTGATGACCTTGCCCTTGGTGTTTGAGGAGCATCGAAGCCTGGGAGGCTCGGCGGCCAAGGGCGCGCGGGTGAATTACCTGCGTGACCTGTGGGTGAGCAAGGTGCGGCCGTTGGCGGGGGTTGAGGTGCTGACGTCGGATGATCCGCGCCTATATTGCGGGATTACGGCGTTCAAGTTTGTCGGAAGGGACCAGCAGGTGATGGCAGATCGTTTACTCAAGGACTACAACCTGTTTACCACCACACGGGTGGGCGCGGCGTTTGGGACCTGCATTCGGGTGACGCCGGGGTTGGTCACGTCGGCCGCGGACATCAATGCCTTGGTCACCGCCATCGCCGAACTCAACGCCGATTAAAACTGTGGGAGCGGGCTTGCTCGCGAATGCGGTGTGTCAGCAATACATCTGCAAGCTGAACCACCGCATTCGCGAGCAAGCCCACTCCCACACAAACCCATTCCAACTCAAGGAGTTACGCCGACATGAGAGGTTTTCTGCAGGCAAAAAAAAGCGGTACACCGACCAAGTGCACCGAAAAAATGCCGTCAAGCACAGCAACAACGATTCGATGAATCAGATCAATCCAGCAGCGCCAGCGCCTCGGCGGTGACTTCCTGAATGCGGGCCCAGTCGCCGTTCTTGATCCACTCAGGATCAAGCATCCAGCTACCGCCCACGCACATCACGTTTTTCAACGCCATGTAGCTTTTGATGTTGGCCGGACCAACGCCGCCGGTCGGGCAGAATTTCACTTCGCCAAACGGGCCGCCCAGGGCCTTGATTGCCGCGACGCCGCCGCTGACTTCAGCCGGGAACAGCTTGAAGCGGCGATAACCCAGCGCATAGCCTTCCATGATCCCGGAGGCGTTGCTGATGCCCGGCAGCAGCGGGATTGCGCTGTGTACCGAGGCTTCCAGCAGGTCGCGGGTGATGCCTGGGGTGACGATAAATTGCGAGCCGGCGACTTCGGCCGCTTCGAGCATATGGCGATCCAGCACGGTGCCAGCACCGGTGCACAGTTCCGGGCGTTGCTCGCGCAGCACCTGAATGGCCTTGAGGCCGTACTGCGAACGCAGGGTCACTTCCAGCGCGGTCAAACCACCGGCGGCCAGGGCATCGGCCAGCGGCAGGATGTCCTGTTCGCGGGCGATGGTGATCACCGGCAGGATCCGCGCCTTGGCGCAGAGGCTGTCGATCAGGGCAACTTTATCCGCCATGGACACGGTCGGTTGAGGGCTTTTCATAGCGGCTGATCCTTGGCTCATGGGCACCAGTAAATCTCTAATGTGGGTTGCAAAAACGCGCGAATCGGCATGGCAGCGATGTCGTCACCGGCCAGTGCAGCGCTCAAGGTCGTCAATTTCGAACTGCCGGAAATCGACAGTACGGTGTAGTTCGCCGAAGCCAGCAGCGCGCGACTCATGGTCAGGCGCTGGTGGGGTACGGTCGGCGCCAGCATCGGCCAGCAACGGCGCGTGCCGTCCGGCTGCAAGGCTTCGCTCAGGTTCGGGCTGTTGGGAAACAGCGACGCGGTGTGACCGTCATCGCCCATGCCCAGCACCAACACGTCAATCGCCGGCAATTCCGCCAGCAGGCGATCGGCCTGCTCGGCAGCGTCTTCAAGATTGGCCGCGGCGCTGTACAGGCTCAGGAATTTGGCCTTGGCCGCCGGGCCTTGCAGCAAGTATTGCTTGAGCAGACCGGCGTTGCTGTCGGCGTGTTCCACCGGCACCCAGCGTTCGTCGGCCAGGGTGATCGTCACCTTGGACCAGTCCAGGCCTTGCTTGGCCAGGTTCTGGAAAAACGCCACGGGGCTACGGCCACCGGACACCACCAACGTGGCTTCGCCACGGGCGCTGATGGCCGCACGCAATTGCTCGGCCACATCATTGGCCAGGCCTTGCGCCAACAGCACCGGCGTGCGGTACTCGTGCGGCGTGACGCCCTGGGGCAGTTTCAAATCAGATATCGCCATACCACGACCTCCCATCCCGCGTGATCAGTGCAATGGAGCTCATCGGCCCCCAGGAACCCGCCGCGTACGGCTTGGGCGCATCACCGGATTTTTTCCACCCGGCGATCAACTGGTCACACCACTTCCACGCGGCTTCGATTTCATCTTTACGCACAAACAGGTTCTGATTGCCGCGCATCACTTCGAGCAACAACCGCTCGTAGGCATCGGGAATCCGTGCGCTGCGATAGGTGTCGGAAAAATTCAGTTGCAGCGGCCCGCTGCGCAGTTGCATGCCCTTGTCCAGGCCCTGCTCCTTGGTCATCACACGCAAGGAAATACCTTCGTCCGGTTGCAGGCGGATGATCAGCTTGTTGCTGATCTGCAAGCGCTGCTCGGGGGCGAAGATGTAGTGGGACGGTTCCTTGAAGTGGATAACGATCTGCGACAGCTTTTGCGGCATGCGCTTGCCGGTGCGCAAGTAGAACGGCACCCCGGCCCAACGCCAGTTGCGGATGTCGGCACGCAGGGCGACGAAGGTCTCGGTGTCGCTCTGGGTGTTGGAATTCTCTTCTTCGAGGTAACCCGGCACCGGCTTGCCAGCGCTGTAGCCGGCGATGTACTGGCCGCGCACAACCTGGGTGGTCAAGCCTTCCGGGCTGATCGGCGCCAGGGCCTTGAGCACTTTGACCTTCTCGTCCCGGATACTGTCGGCGGACAGGTCAGCCGGCGGGTCCATGGCGATCAGGCAAAGCAGTTGCAGCAGGTGGTTCTGGATCATGTCGCGCAGCTGGCCGGCCTTGTCGAAGTAGCCCCAACGGCCTTCGATGCCAACCTGCTCGGCGACAGTGATTTCCACGTGGGAAATGTAGTTCTGGTTCCACTGGGTTTCGAAAAGGCTGTTGGCGAAACGCAGGGCGATCAGGTTCTGGACGGTTTCTTTGCCCAGGTAGTGGTCGATGCGGTAGGTGCGGTTTTCCGGGAAGAACTGCGCCACGGCATCGTTGACCTTGCGCGAGGATTCCAGGTCCGAGCCGATGGGTTTTTCCAGCACCACGCGGGTGTTTTCCGCCAGGCCGGCCTTGGCCAGGTTTTCGCAGATCGCACCGTACACCGCTGCCGGGGTGGCGAAGTAGGCGATCAGACGTTGTTCGTGGCCGACTTTTTCCGCCAGGGCGACGTAGTCATCGGCGTTCTTGAAGTCGACGTGGACGTAGGTCAGGCGCGCCAGGAAACGTTGGGCGATGGTTTCGTCCAGGTCCTTGCCGACGTAGCTGCGCAGTTCTTTTTCGATATGGGCCAGGTGCTGTTGCTCGGTCCCGGCTTCACGGGCCAGGGCCAGGATGCGGGTGTCGTCGTGCAAGAGCCCGGCGCCATCGAGTTGATAGAGGGCAGGAAATAACTTGCGCAGCGCCAGATCACCCAAGGCGCCAAACAGGGCAAAGGTGCAGGGTTCTACGGTTATCGAAGGCATGATGTTTGTTCTTTTATCAAGTTAAGCTACAAATACCTTTTTTCAAGGCATCACTCAAGGAAAAATGTAGTAATAACCACAACATTTTCCCGAAATACGCATTGCGAGTGGTGGTGTTCAGCTACCCTCAGTAGGATAGGCCACCGCAAAAGACCACTGGTCGATTGGTTGCCACCCTTATTTGCATCGTCGCCCGAAGGAAAGACTGAATGGACCGCGTGCGAAATCTTCTGGAACAGATCCAGAACCGCCTCGAAGAATTGAACAAGGCCGAGAAAAAAGTCGCCGAGGTCATCCTGCTCAACCCGCAGCAGGCGACCCGCTTCTCTATCGCCGCCCTCGCCCAAGCCGCCTCGGTCAGTGAACCGACGGTCAACCGTTTCTGCCGTTCGTTCGGCGTCAGCGGCTACCCTGAACTGAAACTGCAACTGGCGCAAAGCCTGGCCAGCGGTGCTGCGTATGTCAGCCGCGCGGTGGAGGCCGATGATAACCCCGAGGCCTACACCCAGAAGATCTTTGGCAGCGCCATCGCATCCCTGGACAGCGCCTGCCAGGCCCTGGACCCGAACTTGATCAGCAAGGCCGTGGACCTGCTGATCCAGGCGCGGCAGATCCACTTCTTCGGCCTCGGCGCTTCGGCACCTGTGGCGATGGACGCGCTGCACAAGTTCTTCCGCTTCAACCTGTCGGTCACCGCCCACGCGGACGTGCTGATGCAGCGCATGATCGCGTCGGTGGCGCATACGGGCGAGCTGTTCGTGATCATTTCCTACACCGGGCGTACCCGTGAGCTGGTGGAAGTGGCACGTATCGCCCGCAGCAACGGCGCCTCGGTGCTGGGCGTGACCGCCGAGAACTCACCATTGGCCAAGGCCAGTACGGTGAGCCTGAATATTCCACTGCCGGAAGATACGGACATCTATATGCCGATGACCTCGCGGATCATTCAGTTGACGGTGCTGGATGTGCTGGCGACAGGCATGACGCTGCGCCGTGGGGTGGATTTCCAGCCCCATCTGCGCAAGATCAAAGAGAGCTTGAATGACAGCCGGTATCCGGTTGGCGATGAGTTCAACTAAGGCTGGAATCTCTACCAGCTGTACCGGCCTCTTCGCGAGCAAGCCCGCTCCCACATTTTGATTTGTGAACACATTCAAATGTGGGAGCGGGCTTGCTCGCGAAGGGGTCCGCAGCCACACCGCTACACCCCAGCCCTGGCCTGCAGACTCAAATGCGCCCGTTCCCCCGGCGCCAGGCTCGCGCCGGCCATTGCCGACTCCACGCACACAAACCCCGACGCCTCGTTGAAGCTCACGCCCAACAGCGGCCGGCTGCCCGGATGCCACACCACCGTATCGGCGCTGTCGCCGGTGTCGATGCACAATTCGCGTTGCCAGGCGTGGTCCTTGAGCTGCAATTCGCCGTCGTGCTGGAACACCCGCTGGCAGCCGCCGTCCACCCGCAACTCACCTTCCTGCTGGCAAGCCTGGCGACTGAGCTGGTCATAACCTTGCGCGCCGTCGAGCCCAGACAGCGCTACCTCATCAACGTGACCAATACGCCAGTAGGCGTGCAAAGCATGGCTCAACTGACACGGCAGCTCGTCCTGATGCTCGGTGCTCAGGCGCAGTTCCAGGGTGTCGCCCAGGTGTGCGTGCAGGTCGACCTGCCAATCGCACAACTGCAGTTGCCAGTGCAGACGCACACCGTCGTCGTCGGTGCTGCTGTCGAGCAGTTTCCAGTCGATCAGCCGCGCCCAGCCGTGGGATGGCCAAGCGTTCTCGCTGGGATGACGGCCATACCACGGCCAGCACACCGGCACGCCACCACGGATCGCGCCGACTTGCGGCCACTTCGCCGCACACCACAGCCAGGGTTTTTGCCCCGTGGGTTGAAAGTGCAACAGTTGCGCGCCCTGACGACTGAACACCGCCTGGCACAGCGGGTGGTCGATCACCAATACGTCGCGCATCTGAAAGCGCTCCCAGGCGAACACTGGACGTTCGCGCAGGGATTTGAAAAAGCGTTGCAGCGGTTGCTCATGCATTTGCCACTGTCCTGAAGGTCTTCACAGTGCTGCGCAAAAAAAAGCGGATAGCCATGGCTACCCGCAAAATGCGCACAGAGAGAAGGAGCTTATCGCAACAACGTTAGAACGTAGACTGAATTTTCAGGCCAGCCACCAACGCGTTGTCGACTTTGTCCACGCCGCCAGGTTGCACGACGTATTGCAGGTTAGGACGCACGGTCAGCCAGTTGGTGACGTGGAAACCGTAGTTGATTTCGAAGTTGTACTCGGTCTCGCGGATCGGCGTGTACAGCGGGTTGTCGTAGTCGCTCACGCCGTTGGAGGCGTTGAGCAGCTCGGCGTTTTTCTTCACGTCATTGTTGACGTGCAGACGCGCAGCACCGATGCCGACGTCATCTTTTGGACGCGCGTCGAACGGACCTTTGTACACCAGCATCAACGACTGGTAGTTGTCGACGGTGTTGGTTTCCTTGTCGTGGAACGTGGCGTTGGCCGCGATGTTCAGACCACGGGAAGCGTCGCCGTTATGGGTGGTGAGTTGCTGTTGGGCAACGAACCAGTAGCCTTTCTTGCTGCTGTGGGTGCGGTAGTCCGCGCGTGTGGTCGCCGCATCGTTACCGTTCACGTCTTCACGCACGTCGGACGCCTCGGCGGCGCTTTTGTAGTAACCCACACGGTATTCGCCCGGCAGGTTGTTGACCTTCGGCGACCAGACCAATTCCACCGGGATTACAGTGCCCTTGGTACCGCTGCCGCTGAGCTTGAAGCCGTTACCGTGCTCCAGCTGCGACGGGTTCTGGTTGTACGCACCGATTTGCGCGTACAGCTCAGGCGTGATGTGGTACTTCACGCGGATCGCAGCCTGGCTGACCGGCCAGTTGTACCAGGTGCTCACATAGTTACCGACCTGGGAACCGCAGAACGACAGGTTCTGGAAGTCGCACGGGAAGGTGTTGAAGTCTTCGCCTTCACCGAAGTAACCGAGCTTCACGTCCAACTTGTTGTCGAACATCTGGTGCTGGATCCAGAACTGGGTCAGACGCACCATGTGGCCACGGCCGTAGACTTCCATCGACGAACTCAGCGTGCCGGCACGCGGGTCGCCGATACGATCGTTGGAGATGTTCTGGCCATTACGGTTGGTCAACTGGATCTTGGCCTGGGTGTTGTCCCAGCCCCACAGTTTTTGCAGGTCCAGCGCGACACCCAAGCCGAACTGGTCGGAGTAGCGACCGGTCTTGTCGGTGTTGTAGCCGCCGTGGGCGTTGTAGCCCATTTCGCCTACGTAGTCAGCCTTGATATCGATACCTTGCTCGATCAGCTTGGTCCGTTCGCCGCCCCAATCGCCGGTCATCCACTTGGAATCGGCGCTGAATGCTTCGTCCGCCATCGCATTGGCGGACAAAACCAGGGCTGCTGCCGCTGACAGTTGGCAGATCAGCCGGGTAGTGTTGTGTTGCTTTTTCATCCCTACATCCTCGTCTTTATTGTTATTAAACTGTTTTTATCTAACGCGGGTTACTTTTTTATTTAAAACAACAACTTATCTGCTTCAACGGCCTTTGAATTGGGCCACATTGTCGGCATGCCCCTGTGCGGGCAATGAAGAAGCAGTGCCCAGACGCTCGCCGGTATTGGCGTCGAACAGCAATACCTTGGATGGATCAAATTGCAGGGTCAGGGTCTCGCCCACCTGCGGGGCCACGTCGGGCGCCAGGCGGCAGCAGACCTTGGTGTCATTGAGTTGCACGAATACCAGGGTGTCCGGGCCGGTCGGTTCGGTGACCTGCACTTCGGCGCGGATGCTCGAACCGTTGCCCTCGCCCGCCGCCAGCAGGATCTGCTCGGGGCGCAGGCCAAGGATCACGTCACGGTCTTCAAGACCGGCGTCGGTCACGTTCAGCACCAGCTCGCAACGGGCCTGGCCGCTGTCGAGCAGGGCCACCAGACGACCGTCCTTGCGTTGCAGGCGCAGGGGCACGAAGTTCATCGGCGGCGAACCGATAAAGCTCGCCACGAACTGGTTGGCCGGGTTGTTGTAGATGTCTTTCGGCGTGCCGAACTGCTGGATGATGCCGTCCTTCATCACCGCCACTTTGTCGCCCAGGGTCATCGCTTCGATCTGGTCGTGGGTGACGTAGACGGTGGTGGTTTTCAGACGCTGGTGCATCAGTTTCATTTCGGTGCGCATCTCGACGCGCAGCTTGGCGTCGAGGTTGGACAGCGGTTCGTCGAACAGGTAGATCTTCGGCCGACGTGCCAGGGCGCGGCCCATGGCCACACGCTGTTGCTGGCCACCGGAGAGCTGGCCCGGCTTGCGGTTGAGCAGGTGTTCGATCTGCAACAGCTTGGCCACGCGCGCCACTTCGGCGTCGATGTCGGCCTGGGGCATCTTGCGGATTTTGAGGCCGAATTCGATGTTCTCGCGCACGCTCATGGTCGGGTATAGCGCGTAGGACTGGAACACCATGGCGATGTCGCGATCCTTGGGGCTCATGCCGCTGACGTCCTGGTCGCCGATCATGATCGCGCCGCCAGTGATGGTTTCCAGGCCGGCGATGCAGTTCATCAGCGTGGATTTACCGCAACCCGAAGGGCCGACCAGGATGAGGAATTCGCCTTCCTTGATCGACAGTTCGATGTTCTTCAAGGTGTCGGGCAGGCCGGGGCCATAGGTCTTGTTTACATTGCGAAGTTCAAGCGTAGCCATGATTACCCCTTGACCGCGCCGGCCGTGAGGCCGCGCACGAAATACTTGCCTGCGATCACATAGACCAGCAGGGTCGGCAGCCCGGCGATCATCGCCGCCGCCATATCCACGTTATATTCCTTGGCCCCGGTGCTGGTGTTGACCAGGTTGTTCAGCGCCACCGTGATGGGCTGGGAGTCGCCGCTGGAGAACACCACGCCGAACAGGAAGTCGTTCCAGATCTGGGTAAATTGCCAGATCAGGCAGACCATGATGATCGGGGTCGACATCGGCAGAATGATCCGACGGAAGATGGTGAAGAAACCCGCACCGTCCAGGCGTGCGGCCTTGACCAGCGCATCCGGAATGCTCACGTAGTAGTTACGGAAGAACAGCGTGGTGAACGCCAGCCCGTAGACCACATGGATAAACACCAGGCCGGTGGTGGTGCTGGCCAGGCCCATCTTGCCAAGGGTGAACGACGCCGGCAGCAGCACGGTCTGGAACGGCAGGAAGCAGCCGAACAACAGCAAGCCGAAGAACAACTGCGAACCTTTGAAGCGCCAGAACGACAGCACATAGCCGTTCAACGCACCGATGGCGGTGGAGATCAGCACGGCCGGCACAGTGATCTTGATCGAGTTCCAGAAGTAACCGTCTACCGTGGCCCAGGCCTTGACCCAGCCGATGCCGGTGACCACGGTCGGCCAGCTCAGCAGGTTGCCGTTACTGATGTCATCCGGGGTCTTGAAGCTGGTGAGCAACATCACCACCAGCGGCACCAGGTACAGCAGCACCGCGAGGATCAGCACCGCGTAGATCGCGACGCGACTCAAGCTGATGGCAGGTTTGGAAGCGAGACTAGTCATGGCGTTTGGTCCTCAGCTCGGAGTAGAGGTAAGGCACGATGATCGCAAGGATCGCACCGAGCATCAGGATGGCACTGGCCGAGCCCATGCCCATCTGGCCACGGCTGAAGGTGAACGAGTACATGAACATCGCCGGCAGGTCGGACGAGTAGCCCGGCCCACCTGCGGTCATCGCCGCCACCAGGTCGAAGCTCTTGATCGCAATGTGCGCCAGGATCATCACGGCACTGAAGAACACCGGACGCAGGCTGGGCAGCACCACGCTCCAGTAGATGCGCGGCAGGCTCGCGCCATCGATCTGCGCGGCGCGGATGATCGATTGATCAACCCCACGCAGGCCCGCGAGGAACATCGCCATGATGAAACCCGAGGCTTGCCACACCGCGGCGATTACCAGGCAATAGACCACGCGATCCGGGTCGATCAGCCAGTCGAGACGGAAGCCTTCCCAGCCCCAGTCCCGCAGGAGTTTGTCCAGGCCCATGCCCGGGTTGAGCAGCCACTTCCAGGCCGTACCCGTAACGATCATCGAGAGCGCCATCGGGTACAGGTAAATGGTGCGGATAAAACCTTCACGACGGATACGCTGGTCGAGGAACACCGCCAGCAGAACACCAATCACCAGGGTGATGCCGATAAACATGCCGCCAAACAGCGCCAGGTTTTTGCTTGCGACCCACCAACGGTCGTTGTCGAACAGGCGCTCATATTGCGCCAACCCCGCCCACTTGTAGCTGGGCAGGAAAGTGGATGTGGTGAACGACAGCACAAACGTCCACAGGATGTAGCCGTAGAAGCCCACCAGTACGATGAACATGCTCGGCGCCAGCACCAGTTTCGGTAGCCAGCGCTGCAGTGCATCGAACGGCGAGGCTTTGCTGAACACAGCAACAGAACTCATGGGGAAATCCAATGAAAGAGTGAGGGCAGCTGCAAGTTACAAGCTATAAGCGGCAAGAGAGGTTGCAGACCACTTGCAGCTAATAACTTGCAGCTTGTCGCTTACTTGGCCGACTTGATCGCAGCGCCCAGTTTCTTGGCGGTGTCGGCCGGGTCGGCTTTCGGGTCATTGAGGAAGTTGGTCACGACATCAAAGAACGCGCCTTGCACCGCCAGGTTGGTGGCCATGTTGTGCGCCATGCTTGGCTGCAGGCCACCGGTCTTGGCGTCGGCCAGGAAGTCCTTGGCAGCGGTCTGGGCGCAGGAGTCGAAGCCGAGCTTGTCCATGTTGTTCAACATGTCGTTACGCACCGGGATCGAGCCTTTGTTGATGCTGAAGACCTTCTGGAAGTTTTCACCCAGCACGACTTTGGCAATGTCCTGCTGGCCAGCGGCAGTGCCTTTGTCTTTCTGCTTGAACACCGCCAGGGAGTCGATGTTGTAGGTGAAAGCTTTCTCGGTGCCAGGGAAGGCGACGCACTCGTAGTCCTTGCCCGCGACTTTCTTGGCGGCGGTCCACTCGGACTTGGCCCAGTCACCCATGATCTGCATGCCGGCCTTGCCGTTGATGACTTTACCGGCTTCGAGGTTCCAGTCCTGGCCTTTGCCGTCGACGTCCATATAGGTCGCGACTTTTTTCAGCTCGGTGAGCGACTTGACCATTTCCGGGCCCGTCAGCGCAGCGTTGTCCAGGTCGACCAGGGCTTTCTTGTAGCCGTCGGCTCCCATCACCGACAGGACGACGGCTTCGAACACGGTGCTGTCCTGCCAAGGCTGGCCGCCGTGGGCGAGCGGAATGAAACCGGCAGCCTTGAGCTTGTCGCCGGCTGCGTAGAATTCTTCGAGGGTGGTCGGGTTCTTGGTGATGCCGGCTTTCTTGAAGACTTCCGGGTTGATCCACAGCCAGTTGACGCGGTGGATGTTCACAGGTACGGCGACGTAGTCACCGTCGAACTTCACGGTATCGGAGACTTTTTTGTCGAGCAGGGAATCCCACTTTTCGTCTTTGGCCACGCCTTTCAAGACGTCGGTGTCGAGCAGGCCAGTGGACGCCCATTCCTGGATGTCGGGACCTTTGATCTGGGCAACGCCGGGCGGGTTGCCCGCAACTGCGCGGCTTTTCAGCACAGTCATGGCCGTGGCACCACCGCCACCGGCGACGGCACCGTCTTTCCAGGTGAAACCGTCTTTCTCAACTTGGGCCTTCAGGACATCCACTGCCGCTTTCTCACCGCCAGAGGTCCACCAATGCACCACTTCAACCGTACCTTTGGAGTCGGCGGCAAATGCACTGAGGGGAAACAACGAGGCAATGGAAATAGCGACGGCGAGGCGATTAATCGCGTTCATCTGAGTACCTTTTTTTGTTGTTATGCATGCAAGTCTAGAGCTTGCGCTGCACGGAGTTTAAACATGGATATTTAGGGCGCAGGTAACAAAGGGACGTACAAATGTCACCAGCTGGTGACATAAGACCCCGCCCCCAATGCACTGGCCATGCTTGGCGCCAACGGTAGCGCAGGCAGCAGCACCGCTTGCCAGGCATGGTACAGGTCCGGCTTGCCAGCCCAGATCGTGCTGCTGGGTTGGTTGTGCGGGCTGAGCTCGTGGTGCCAGCTGCCGTGGATGCGGTCGATGAAATGGGTTTCGCAGAACTCCCAGAAACGCCGATACCAGGTTTCGTAGTGCAACTCACCGGTGCGTTTGAGCAAGGCCTGGGCTGCGGCGCTGGCTTCGGCGTGGGTCCAGTGCAGGCGCTCACGCACCACCGGGCGCTGGTTCCAGTCCAGGGTGTAGACGATGCCGGGCGCACCATCGACCGCCCAAGCGTATTCGCAGGCGCTGGCGAACAGGCCTTTGGCGTCGGTCAACAACCAGTCCGGCGTGACCAGCCCAGCGCGCAGGCGCGAGGCCTCCAGGTGCAGCACCAGCCGCGCCCACTCGAACCCATGGCCAGGAGTGATGCCGTAGGGGCGGAAGCCGTCGGCGCGATTGTCTTCGTTGTAATCCAGCAGGGGCTGCCAGTGAGCGTCGAAATGTTCGATCACCATGTACTGGTTGCCGGCGGCGTGGGTGTGGATCACCCGCTCGACGATCCGCAGCGCGCGGTCCAGCCAACGCGTGTCACCGGTTACATCGGCCAGGGCGAGGAAGGCCTCGGTGGCGTGCATGTTGCTGTTGGCGCCGCGATAGGCTTCGACGCCACTCCAATCCTGGGCAAAGGTTTCGAGCATGACGCCCTCCTCCTCGTTCCAGAAGCACTGGTCGATGATGTGGATCGCGTCGTTTAGCAGGGCCTGGGCACCGGGAACGCCGGCCACCACCGCGGAGCTGGCAGCCAGGGCGACAAAGGCGTGCAGGTAAGCAGCCTTGCCACGGTTGCCATCGAGGGCGCGGGGCGTGGCGAACCAGCCACCGTGCTGCGCATCCTTCAGCGGACCACTGAGGGCCGCGACACCGTGGGCCACCCACTCGGCGTAACCCGGCAGGCCAAGGGCGTAGGCCATGGCAAAGCTGTGGGTCATACGGGCAGTGTTCATGGTTTCGGCGTGGGCATCGGCCGGCAATTGGCCTCTGTCGTCCAGGTTGCCGAAACCGTCGGGCAGGCGCGCGGCCTTGGCGAATGCCAACAGACGCTGGCCTTCGGCGGCAAGCCAGGCGTGATGGGCAGGCGCGTTCAGCCAACTGCTGGCAGGCAGTGGTTGGGTGGTCATGGGTGGCCCTTATTATTGTTTATGGGGTGACCGGAGTCTAAACAAGGGGGCCGTGGGGGCAAGTAACGAAGGGGATGGGAAATGTCACCAGGCGGTGACAATGAGACCAAGAGCACTATTTAACTCCTGGCCCCAGTGCAAAATGTGGGAGCGGTTTACACGCCTGTTGTCTCAGGTGTGATCACTGCCCCAGCGGGGTGACCCTGGCCGGTGCATTCAGTTGCTGCTGCAGGTTCTGCACCTGGCTCTGCAAGGTGGTGATGTTGCGGGTGGTCTGGATGCGGAACACATCAAACTCTTTATTGGTCGGCGCATCGCTGCTGGCCGGCTGGTTTTCCTGGGCGCTCTTGAGCACCACCAGATCCTGCTCCAGACGAGCAATGGCCGCGCTTGGGTTGCCTTGTTTCTTCAGTGCAGCCACATCGGCGGCCAGCTCCTTGAACTCGGCATCGCGCTTGGCCGCCTCACCTTGTGCCGCCTTCAAGCCTGCCACGGCGTCGGTCAAGGCCTGCACCTGGCCTTGCAGCTTGCTGTTGGCGCTCGACAGTTCGGTGGTGCTGGCGGTCATGGTCGCCAGGCGCTTGTCGAGCTCGGTGGCCTGGCCGGCCACGCCGACCTGCTGCTTGCCCTGCTCCAGCAACTGGGTCTCCAACTGGCGGATCTGCAACTTCAACGCTTCACTGCCGTTGTTCACACTGGCCTCACTGGCGACGACCTTGCCGGAAATATCCTGCAGGCGCCCCGCCGCTTCTTCGCTGATGCGCGCAAAGCTTTCCTGGGTGGCGACCAGTTGCTGACCCATCAGGGAAATCTGCTGGAAGCTCCACCAGGCCAGCCCGGCGAAGGCGAAGAGCAGCGCGCCGATCAGGGCCCACAATGGCCCGGTGCTGGCGCTCTTGACCTTGACCACCTTCGTGTTGCGCGAACGCACCGAGGTGGCGGGAGTCGGTTCGAAATCATCGTCATCCCCTACATCGGCGCGCAGGCTGGGAACGTCGTCGAAATCGTCTTTGGCATCGTTACGCATGAATCAACCCTGAATCGGTGAGGTGGCGAGCGACGGGAGTATAAACCGCAGTCCTGTCGCTCTGATCGACCCGGAACCACGAATTCGGTTCCCGATGTGTTGCCTGTTGTGACCTTACTTGAGCCCCGAATCCTGGGCCTTCCACCAGCTGCAGAACTCGTCGAGGGCAGTCCATAGGCTGACCTTGGGCTCGTAGTCCAGATAATGCCTGGCACGGCTGATGTCGAGGGTGAAATCTTTGTTCATCACTTGCATGCCCAGGCGCGACAGCGCCGGTTCCGGGCGGCCGGGCCACATCGCGCAGAACGCTTCGTTCAACGCCGCAACGCCGTAGGACAAACCGTAGGACCGGTAACGCTTCACCTGCGGCAGTTCCATTTGACGCATCACATAGTTCACCACATCCCACACCGGCACCGGGGCACCGTTGCTGATGTTGTAGGCCTTGCCCAACGCCGAACCTGTGGCGAGCAAACTGCTGAGCAGCGCTTCGTTGAGGTTGTGCACGCTGGTGAAATCAACTTTGTTCAAACCGTCGCCGACGATGGCCAGGCGGTTCTTGCGCTGCATTTTCAACAGGCGCGAGAAGATACTCATGTCGCCGGCGCCCGTCACGAAACGCGGGCGCAGCGCCAGCACTTCGAGGCCAAACTCCTGGGCGCCGAACACCTTCTGCTCGGCCAGGTATTTGGTCGCGGCGTAAGGATGCTTGAAACGCTTGGGGACTTGCTCTTCGGTCAACCCCAGGTGGTCGCGCCCATCAAAGTAGATCGACGGCGACGACAGGTGCACCAACCGGCCGACACGCTGTTTAAGGCAGGCCTCGACGACGTTTTCAGTCACCAGCACATTGCCCTGGTAGAAGTCCTGATACTTGCCCCACAACCCGACGGCGCCCGCGCAATGCACCACGGCTTCAACGTCGCGGCACAGTTCGCGTACCAGGTCGGCATCATTCAAATCACCCTGGATAAACTCGGCACCGCGCCTGACCAGGTGCTCCACACCTTCGGCGCGTCGCCCGTTGACCCGCACGTCGAGGCCCTGCTCCAGAGCGAAACGCGCAAAGCGTCCGCCGATGAAGCCGCTTGCGCCGGTGACCAGAATTTTCATGTATTACCCCATGTTCTTTCATTTTTCATCGCTGTTGCCTTGACGCCCGCTGTCAGTCCAACGGCACCAGCCATTGGCCACACGCCTGGGCCAGATGGTCGGTCAACAAGCCCAGCAGTTGCCCGCCACTGCGCCAATGATGCCAGTACAGCGGCACATCGATGGGCTTATCTGGCAATAACTCCACCAGCACGCCCTTTTCCAACTGGTCGCGCACCTGTAATTCCGGCACCAGGCCCCAACCGAGCCCGGCCTCCGTCAGGCGGATGAAGCCTTCGGAAGATGGGCATAAATGGTGTTCGAAACCACCGTCCACACCAAGCGAAGCCAGGTAACGGTGTTGCAGGAAATCATCCGGACCGAACACCAGCGCCGGAGTGCGCGCCAGTTGATCGGCACGTACCCCTCCGGGAAAGTGCCGGGCGATAAACGCCGGACTGGCCAGCGCACGATAGCGCATGGCGCCGAGCAACAAGCTGCGGGCCCCGGCTACCGGGCGCTCGCTGGCGCAGATACAGGCCGCCACTTCACCGGCGCGCATGCGTTTGAGGCCGACGGTCTGATCCTCCACCACCAGGTCCAGCAGCAAATGCTGCTCGGCGCAAAACGCGCTGACCGCCTCGGCCCACCAGGTGGCAAGGCTGTCGGCGTTCAAGGCGATGCGCAGGCGTTCGGGCATGCCCTCTGCGTCCAGCGCCGGCACCTGGCTTTGCAGGTCGCGCTCCAGCAGGCGCACCTGTTGCACATGGTTAAGCAGGCGCCGGCCGATGTCGGTGGGCGTCGGCGGCGTGGCCCGCACCAGCACCGGCTGGCCGATGCGTGCTTCAAGCAGCTTGATGCGCTGGGAAATCGCCGATTGCGACAACCCCAGCACCTGGGCGCCGCGTTCAAAGCCGGCCTGTTCCACCACCGCTGCCAGGGCGGAAAGCAATTTATAGTCGAACATCAGTTTCTCTAATGAGCGATCAGCAATATTGGTTTTTCTTATACAGCTTCGCCCGTGAGAATGACCAGCATTGCTTCTCTCTATTCAAGGAATTCTCACATGACTGGCGAAACCGCCCTGGCGACCCTGCTAAGTAGCATGAGCGCGCAGTTGAATGACGGCGACTATGTGTTCTGCACCCTGCCCGACCACCGCATCCCGGCGGGCTGTGAAGTGATCGGCAGCTTTCGCGAACAGGAAGGCCTGACGCTGATTGTCAAGCGCGAGCAAGCCGAACAGGCAGGATTGCAGTTCGACTACGTGGCCGCCTGGATCACCTTGAACGTGCATTCGTCCCTGGAGGCTGTCGGCCTCACCGCCGCCTTTGCCAGCGCGCTGGGCCAGGCCGGAATCAGCTGCAATGTGATTGCCGGTTATTACCACGATCACCTGTTCGTCGGCCGCGCCGATGCCGAGCGTGCCTTGCAGGTATTACGGCAACTGGCGGCGGACGCGGAGTAAATCCTATGTGGCAAAGCTATGTGAACGGCCTGTTGGTGGCCCTCGGTTTGATCATGGCCATCGGCACCCAGAACGCCTTTGTGCTGGCGCAAAGCCTGCGCCGCGAACACCATTTGCCCGTCGCGGCGTTGTGCGTGGTATGCGACGCGTTGTTGGTGGCCGCGGGGGTGTTCGGCCTGGCCACGGTGCTGGCGCAAAACCCGCTGCTGCTGGCGATTGCCCGCTGGGGCGGCGCGGCATTCCTGTTGTGGTATGGCACCCTGGCACTGCGTCGGGCATTTTCGAGCCAAAGCCTGGAGCAGGGCGGCAACCTCAAGGTGCGTTCGTTGCGCGCGGTGATGCTCAGTGCCTTGGCGGTGACGCTGCTCAATCCCCATGTGTATCTGGACACGGTATTGCTGATCGGCTCACTGGGCGCGCAACAAACCGAACCCGGTGCCTACGTGGCCGGGGCGGCCAGTGCGTCCTTCCTGTGGTTCGCCACCCTGGCCCTCGGTGCGGCATGGTTGGCGCCGTGGCTGGCACGCCCGGCCACCTGGCGCCTGCTGGACCTGTTGGTGGCGGTGATGATGTTCAGCGTGGCCTATCAATTGATCGCCGCCTGACGAATATTCCAAAACGCTCTGGAACCTCTATCCCACACAGTTGTTGCGTGGTTTTGCCGCACCCCCGGTGCTATGATCCGGACCCTGCGCCGCAAAGAGTACAAACTCCCCGGCGCTTGTTTGGCCGCCCGTGATCGGCCTTGCGCTCACCGCAACTGACCTGATTAGGAGAATCATCATGGCTTTCGAATTGCCGCCGCTGCCCTACGCACACGATGCCCTGCAGCCGCACATCTCCAAGGAAACCTTGGAATTCCACCACGACAAGCACCACAACACCTATGTCGTGAACCTGAACAACCTGGTGCCAGGCACCGAGTTCGAAGGCAAGACCCTGGAAGAGATCGTCAAGTCCTCTTCGGGCGGCATCTTCAACAACGCTGCCCAGGTCTGGAACCACACCTTCTACTGGAACTGCCTGGCGCCAAACGCCGGCGGTCAACCAACCGGCGCGCTGGCTGAAGCCATCAACGCTGCGTTCGGTTCGTTCGACAAGTTCAAGGAAGAGTTCACCAAGACCTCCGTCGGCACCTTCGGTTCCGGTTGGGGCTGGCTGGTGAAAAAGGCTGACGGTTCCCTGGCCCTGGCCAGCACCATCGGCGCCGGCAACCCGCTGACCAGCGGCGACACCCCGCTGCTGACCTGCGACGTGTGGGAACACGCCTACTACATCGACTACCGCAACGCGCGTCCAAAGTATGTGGAAGCGTTCTGGAACCTGGTCAACTGGAAGTTCGTGGCTGAGCAGTTCGAAGGCAAGACCTTCACTGCCTAAGCAGCCCTTGCAGTAAAAAAAGCCCGGCAATGCAGGCTGTGTGAAAACGCAGCCCACGCCGGTCTAAAGCAAATGCCCCGACTTGTCGGGGCATTTGCTTTTGCGGTTTCGGATAGCAAAAAAGGGCTTTTCAGCCCATCAACTCCATCATTTTTCGCACACCCAACACGTTTATGGCTCTTTTCAGGTTGTACACCTGCATCGCTAGCGCCATTTCCGTTCGTGTTCCGTCGAGTTGGCGAAACAGGAACCGGGCATTTTTTCGGGAATGAGTTCGTCCAGTGAGACTGGAAACAGAATGCCTTGGATACGGTCTTCACCTTGGATGTAGCGCATAAGAAAAATGCCCGTCTCTTTCGATACGGGCATTTTTCTTAAACCGGGCGGCAGATTGCTAGGTTTTCACACAGCCTGAATTGCCGGGCTTTTTCATGGTTAGCGCAAACCCCACGAGGAACTCTCACAGCGTCAGCCGCCACTTATTCGGTGAGGGGATACGCCCCCTTAACCTATCGGAGAAATCACAATGACAATAAGCGCAGCCTCCGCAATCTCGCTGGGTGGCGATCTATTGAAAGCCGCAATTCCTGTCGTTGGCGAAGTGGTAAAAGCTATTGCACCACTGATCCAACCCTTTGCCGACGCAGTAGCAAAGAAAATCGGCGCAGAGAGTCCAAAGAGCGAATCCAGCGAACCGATACAGTTTGCCGCCCTGACCAACAAGGCTAAGCAGACGATCAGTTTCATTAAATAAACGATAGCGCCAGGGCAGGAGCGGGACCGCTCCTGCTCCTGCGGCTTTTGACTCCGCTATCGCACGGGGCATGCCAGGGAATATGTGGGCTTAACGCTTCACGGCATTCGCCAACATTTGGAGGCCTATTTGCTCCAGTACGTTATTGCGATTGTTGCTGCCCCCAAAGTTGATTGTTGGATTTGACTGCCCTAGACCCGCCCCCCCCAAGACTGCGCCCATCGCGCCTTTTACGACCTGCTCGCCAACATCCCCTAACATTTTCAAACCCTGCCCAACCACAGGGGCTGCAGCCGCAGCCACTGCAGGCAACGCTATGCCTGCCAATGCCGTCAACATAAATAAGTACTCCAGTATTCAACGAGAGGCTCATTCCCCTCACCGCGTGGGTGGCAATTTCCGCGAGCTGGGTTCCACTTTTCTCAACATTTCCCGCTTAACCGAATGTCCCTTTGACTGCCACCCTCAGATTGCCAATACTCATGGCATATTGAGGCTACCCGCATGGAACAAGGAATCCCCCTTTGAAGCTGGAACTCAAAAACAGCTTGTCGGTGAAGTTGCTACGGGTCGTGCTGCTGTCGGCCTTGGTCGTGGGTGTAGCGCTGAGCGTGGCGCAGATCGTCTTTGATGCCTACAAAACGCGCCAGGCCGTGGCCAGCGATGCCCAGCGCATCCTCGACATGTTCCGCGACCCCTCGACCCAGGCCGTCTACAGCCTGGACCGCGAGATGGGAATGCAGGTCATTGAGGGCCTGTTTCAAGACGATGCGGTACGCATGGCGTCCATCGGCCATCCCAACGAAACCATGCTCGCGGAAAAAAGCCGCGCCCTGCAGCAATCCCCCAGCCGTTGGCTGACCGACCTGATTCTTGGCCAGGAACGCACGTTCACCACGGCATTGGTGGGCAAAGGTCCCTACAGCGAGTACTACGGCGACCTGAGCATCACCCTCGACACCGCCACGTACGGCAAGGATTTTATTGTCAGCTCGGTGATTATCTTTATCTCCGGAGTACTTCGGGCCCTGGCGATGGGCCTGGTGTTGTACCTGGTCTACCACTGGCTGCTGACCAAGCCGTTGTCGCGGATCATCGAGCACCTGACGTCGATCAACCCGGACCGGCCCAGCGAACACAAGATCCCCCAGCTCAAAGGCCATGAACGCAATGAACTGGGGCTGTGGATCAATACCGCCAACCAGTTGCTCGAATCCATCGAGCGCAACACCCACCTGCGTCACGAGGCCGAGAGCAGCCTGCGGCGCATGGCGCAGTACGACTTCCTGACCGGGTTGCCCAATCGCCAGAAGCTGCAGGAACAACTGGACAAGATCCTCATCGACGCCGGACGCCGGCAGCGCCGCGTGGCGGTGTTGTGCGTGGGCCTGGACGATTTCAAGAGCGTCAACGAGCAGTTCACCTACCAGGCCGGCGACCAATTGCTGCTGGCCCTCGCCGACCGTTTGCGCGCCCATAGCGGCCGCCTCGGCGCCCTCGCCCGCCTGGGGGGCGACCAGTTCGCCCTGGTGCAGGCCGACATCGACCAACCCTACGAAGCCGCGGAGTTGGCACAAAGCATCCTCGATGACCTCGAAGCGGAATTCGCCCTCGACCACGAACAGATCCGCCTGCGCGCCACTATAGGCATCACCCTGTTTCCGGAAGATGGCGACAGCACCGAGAAGCTGCTGCAAAAAGCCGAACAGACCATGACCCTGGCCAAGAGCCGGTCACGCAACCGCTACCAGTTCTATATCGCCAGCGTCGACAGCGAAATGCGCCGCCGCCGCGAACTGGAAAAAGACCTGCGCGACGCCTTGAGTCGCAACCAGTTCCACCTGGTGTACCAACCGCAAATCAGCTACCGCGACCACCGTGTGGTGGGCGTCGAAGCGTTGATCCGCTGGCAGCACCCGGAACATGGCCTGGTGCCGCCTGACTTGTTCATCCCATTGGCCGAACAGAACGGCACCATCATCGCGATTGGCGAATGGGTACTGGACCAGGCCTGCCGGCAGTTGCGCGAATGGCATGACCTGGGTTTCACCGAGTTGCGCATGGCGGTCAACCTGTCCACCGTGCAGTTGCACCACACCGAGTTGCCGCGAGTGGTCAACAACCTGATGCAGATCTACCGCCTGCCGCCGCGCAGCCTGGAGCTGGAAGTCACCGAAACCGGCCTGATGGAGGACATCAGCACCGCCGCCCAACACCTGCTGAGCCTGCGCCGCTCCGGAGCGTTGATCGCGATTGACGACTTCGGCACCGGCTATTCATCCCTCAGTTACCTGAAAAGCCTCCCCCTGGACAAGATCAAGATCGACAAGAGCTTCGTCCAGGACCTGCTGGATGACGACGACGATGCCACCATCGTGCGGGCGATTATCCAGTTGGGTAAAAGCCTGGGCATGCAGGTGATCGCCGAAGGCGTGGAAACCGCGGAACAAGAGGCCTACATCATCTCCGAGGGTTGCCATGAGGGGCAGGGCTATCACTACAGCAAACCGCTGCCGGCGCGGGAATTGGCCGCGTATCTGAAACAGTCAGAGCGCAATAACGCCGCGATTCTTTGAACCGAGAAAACGATACTGAATATTTCCCGCGTTTAAGCCTTTACACAAAATGCAAATCTTTCGCATTATGTCGCAGTTTTGCGCTCCCCCCGCGCGCCCTATCAACAACCGAAGCAGGATGTTCGCCATGATTCGTATGCCCCTGGCCACCGCCAGTCTGCTGGCCATTGCCATTTCTCTCGCCGGTTGCGGCGAAGGTAAAGACAAGGCCGCCGCGCCACAGGCGCCGACCCCGGCTGCCAGCACTACCGCTCCAGCGGCTGCCACCCCTGCCGGCCAAGTCGACGAAGCAGCTGCCAAGGCCGTGGTCGCGCATTACGCTGACATGGTGTTCGCGGTCTACAGCGACGCCGAATCCACCGCCAAAACCCTGCAGACCGCCATCGACGCGTTCCTCGCCAAGCCGAACGACGAAACCCTGAAAGCCGCCCGCGCGGCCTGGGTTGCCGCACGCGTCCCGTACCTGCAGAGCGAAGTGTTCCGCTTCGGCAACACCATCATCGACGACTGGGAAGGCCAGGTGAACGCATGGCCGCTGGACGAAGGCCTGATCGACTACGTCGACAAGTCCTACGAACACGCCCTGGGTAACCCAGGCGCGACCGCCAACATCGTCGCCAACACCGAAGTCCAGGTCGGCGAAGACAAGGTCGACGTGAAGGAAATCACCCCGGAAAAACTTGCCAGCCTCAACGAGCTGGGCGGTTCCGAAGCCAACGTCGCCACCGGCTACCACGCCATCGAATTCCTGCTCTGGGGCCAGGACCTGAACGGCACCGGCCCTGGCGCCGGCAACCGCCCAGCATCGGACTACCTGACCGGCGACGGCGCCACGGGCGGCCACAACGAGCGTCGCCGCGCCTACCTGAGCGCCGTGACCCAGCTGCTGGTGAGCGACCTGGAAGAAATGGTCGGCAACTGGAAGCCAAACGTCGCCGACAACTACCGCGCCACCCTGGAGGCTGAACCGGCCACCGACGGCCTTCGCAAAATGCTGTTCGGCATGGGTAGCCTGTCCCTCGGCGAACTGGCTGGTGAGCGTATGAAAGTGTCCCTGGAAGCCAACTCGCCGGAAGACGAGCAGGACTGCTTCAGCGACAACACCCACAACTCGCACTTCTACGACGCCAAGGGCATCCGCAACGTCTACCTGGGCGAATACACCCGCACCGACGGCACCAAGCTGACCGGTGCCAGCCTGTCGTCCCTGGTGGCCAAGGTCGACCCGGCTGCCGACAGCGCGCTGAAGGCAGACCTGGCAGCGACCGAAGCGAAGATCCAAGTCATGGTTGACCACGCCAACAAGGGTGAGCACTACGACCAGTTGATCGCGGCCGGTAACGATGCGGGCAACCAGATCGTGCGTGACGCCATCGCGGCGCTGGTCAAGCAGACCGGTTCGATCGAAGCGGCGGCGGGCAAGCTGGGCATCAGCGACCTGAACCCGGACAACGCTGATCACGAGTTCTGATCAACGCCGAGTTGAATGAGGCGGCCTTCGGGTCGCCTTTTTAATGCCTGCATCAAACACCACAAACCCCATGTGGGAGCGGGCTTGCTCGCGAATGCGCTGTATCAGTCACTGGATATTTGGCTGACCCACCGCATTCGCGAGCAAGCCCGCTCCCACACAAGCCCACTCCCACATTTGCTCGGTATCGCCTGAAGGGGCCGGTTTACAAGACCTGCACCCCAGGTAGAATGGCGCCTCTGCCCAATCACCCGAGCTCACTTCATGGCGTTGCCGACCCTACGCATCATCGGTTTCATCATCGGCATCTTCCTGATCACCCTCGCAATCGCCATGGTGGTGCCCATGGCCACCCTGGTGATCTTCGAACGCACCCGCGACCTGCCCTCGTTCCTGTGGGCCAGCATGATCACCTTTCTCGCCGGCCTGGCCCTGGTCATCCCCGGCCGCCCCGAACACGTGCACCTGCGCCCACGGGACATGTACCTGCTCACCGTCACAAGCTGGGTAGTGGTATGCATCTTTGCCGCGCTGCCGTTCCTGCTGACCCAGCACATCAGCTACACCGACTCGTTTTTCGAAAGCATGTCCGGCATCACCGCCACCGGCTCCACCGTATTGAGCGGGCTGGACAGCATGTCGCCGGGCATCCTGATGTGGCGCTCGCTGCTGCACTGGCTCGGCGGTATCGGCTTTATCGGCATGGCAGTGGCGATCCTGCCGCTGCTGCGCATCGGTGGCATGCGTCTGTTCCAGACCGAATCCTCGGACCGCTCGGAAAAGGTCATGCCGCGCTCACACATGGTGGCGCGCCTGATCGTGGCGGCGTACGTGGGCATCACCATCCTGGGCAGCCTGGCGTTCTGGTGGGCCGGCATGGGTTTGTTCGATGCGATCAACCACGCGATGTCGGCGATTTCCACCGGCGGCTTCTCCACCTCCGATGAGTCGCTGGCCCACTGGAAACAACCGGCGGTGCACTGGGTCGCGGTGGTGGTGATGATCCTCGGCAGCCTGCCGTTCACCCTGTATGTCGCCACGTTACGCGGCAACCGCAAGGCGCTGGTCAAGGATCAGCAGGTGCAGGGCTTGCTCGGCTTGCTGTTGGTAACCTGGCTGGTGCTCGGCACCTGGTACTGGTGGACCACCGACCTGCATTGGCTGGACGCCCTGCGCCACGTGGCGCTGAACGTTACCTCGGTGGTGACCACTACAGGTTTTGCACTGGGGGACTACAGCCTGTGGGGCAACTTCTCACTGATGCTGTTTTTCTACCTGGGCTTTATCGGCGGCTGCTCCGGCTCCACGGCGGGCGGGATCAAGATCTTCCGCTTCCAGGTCGCCTACATCCTGCTCAAGGCCAACTTGAACCAATTGATTCACCCTCGCGCGGTGATCAAGCAGAAGTACAACGGCCACCGTCTCGACGAAGAAATCGTACGCTCGATCCTGACTTTTTCGTTCTTCTTCGCCATCACCATCTGCGCCATCGCCCTTGCACTGTCGCTGCTCGGCCTGGACTGGATGACCGCGCTGACCGGCGCTGCCAGCACGGTGTCCGGCGTCGGCCCGGGCCTGGGGGAAACCATCGGCCCGGCCGGCAACTTCGCCAGCCTGCCGGATGCGGCCAAGTGGATCCTGTCGCTCGGCATGCTGCTCGGCCGACTGGAGATCATTACGGTCTTTGTTCTGTGTATTCCGGCGTTTTGGCGCCACTGACCGTCGACGCTTCGAGCAACCGCGTCCGGTATTCACCGGGCGTGGCATCGAACCAGCGACGGAAGGCGCGGAAGAAATTGCTCGGGTCGGCAAACCCCAACAGGTAGGCAATTTCCAGCAAGGTCATGCTCGGTTGCGCCAGGTATTGCTCGGCCAGTTCGCGACGGGTGTCATCAAGCAGGGTCTGAAAACTGGTGCCCTCCTCCTGCAATCGCCGTTGCAGGGTGCGCTGGGACAGGTGCAGCGTCTGCGCCACCACTTCGCGCTTGGGCTCACCCTGGGGCAACAGGCGGCACAGCACCTGCCGGGCCTTGTGGGTCACGCGGCTTTCCGAGAAGCGCGCCAGGTACTCACCGGCAAACCGATCATGCAGCAGCGCCATGGCCTCGTTGGCGGTGGGCAGTGGCGCCTCCATGTCGGCCTGCTCGAAAATCAGTGCATCGTAGGCCGCGTTGAATTCCAGCGGGGCATGGAAGGCTTGTTTGTACGGCCCCAGGTCCACCGGGTGATCGCCTTGCAACAGCACTTTACGCGGCTGCAGGGTGCGGCCGCTGAGCCAGCCGCACAGCGCCAAAGCACTGGCCAGCGAGGCTTCGGCGCTTTGCCGGGTGGGCGGCAGGTGATCGCCATGCACCGTCAGAATCAACGCATAGCCTTCAGGTAGCAGGCGGAAACTCAGGTCGGCACTTTCGGCAATGATCCGCTGGTAACGCACTAGGCGCATAAACCCCTCGGCCAGCGTGTTGCTCGACATCAACGCATACCCGGCCACATGAAACGAGGCCGGGCGCACCACCTTGCCCATGTTCAGACCAATTGCCGGGTTGCCGGACAGTTCCACCGCACGCTGCCACAGGCGGGTCATGGAGTCTTGCGCAAACCGTGCATCGGGGTCATTCAGGGCGGCGTAATCCAGGCCCAGTTGCTTGAACAGCGTCCGGCAGTCCAGGCCATCCATTTCCAATGCCTTAACTATCCCCATCGCCCAGCTTGCAGAAGTTGTTCGTTCGCTCATGGCGTCTTCTTAATAAAGCAGGCTTAAACGGCAGCCAGGAAAGCCAAGGATACTAAAGTGGCATCTATTGTCACTGGCCGTTACCACTGATCACTCTAGACTCAAATAAGCTCCCCGCCGAACATCTGTTGGGCGGCACAACAATCAAAGGGCCGGCAATCGTGGAAAATATCAAGCAATTCAATAGCTTTGCTGAGTTCTACCCGTATTACCTGGGCGAGCATGCCAACAGTACCTGCCGGCGCCTGCATTTCATCGGCACCACCCTGGTGATCGGCATCCTGGCCTATGCCATTGGTCGGGGCTCATTGGCGTTGCTGCTGGCCATACCGATTGCCGGCTACAGCTTTGCCTGGATCGGCCACTTCTTCTTCGAAAGGAACCGCCCGGCGACCTTCAAGCACCCGTTCTACAGCTTATTGGGGGATTTTGTGATGTATCGCGACATGATCCTCGGCAAAGTCCCGTTCTAGACGTGTGACCCCATGTCACTTGCGTTAAATGATCAAAGTTCTGACATCCGCCGACAGAAAAATCTTTTTGTCATTTGCAGTGCTGTATCCTGCCAAGGCTTTTTGAGAGCGCGGAATCACCTGCGATTGAAAAAACAGACCTTGCGAGGAGCGACGACGATGCACGAGATACCTAATCTCCCCTTCCCAAGCCTGCACGAAACTGAGCAGCCAACACCGCAGCAGGCCAGCCCAAAGCAGCCTGAGGCCAAAGAAGCAAAACCAGTCGACGGCAAAAGCCAGGGCTGACGCCGCACCAGACCGTGTGGAAAGCGCAGCTTTGCGCGCTTTCCACACTGCCTGAATAGACCTGGATAGACGCCATGACAGATACCCCGGATACCGCCGTCCTCGACGCTGCCTTGCAGATGGTCGACGTCTGGAACCGCCTCAGCGCGGACAAACAAGCCCTGCTGCTCAAGCGCTTTGGCACCCAGGAAAACGCCTTGGCCGCCCTGGTCACCACCCAATTGCTCGCCCCGTCCAAGTCCTGACGTCTTTCTGATCTGACGTTTTTGGAATTTACCGCCCTGCGTGGGCCAAACCATCGGTATCATTAGCAGCCTATCTTTACCTGCTGCGACTGTGGACCTCTCCCATGCCAGATACCCAGCGCCCCATGGCGGTCACGCTGCAAGTTGTTTCCATCGTGTTGTTTACCTTTATCGGCTACCTGAATATCGGCATCCCCCTCGCCGTATTGCCCGGCTATGTCCACAGTGAACTGGGCTACGGTGCCGTTATCGCCGGCCTGGTGATCAGCTTGCAATACCTGGCCACCCTGCTGAGCCGCCCGTATGCCGGCAAAATCATCGACAACCTGGGCAGCAAGCGCGCGGTATTGATCGGGTTGGTCGGCTGTGGCCTGAGCGGTGTGTTCATGCTGCTGGCCGCGTGGTTTTCCAGCCTGCCGGCGATCAGCCTGGGCAGCCTGCTCATCGGGCGCCTGGTGCTGGGCAGCGCGGAAAGCCTGGTGGGTTCTGGCGCCATCGGCTGGGGCATCGGCCGTGTCGGCGCGGCCAATACGGCCAAGGTCATTTCGTGGAATGGTATCGCCAGCTATGGCGCACTGGCCGTCGGCGCACCGTTGGGCGTGTTGCTGGTGAAAAGCCTGGGCCTGTGGAGCATGGGCGTCAGCATCATCCTGCTCGCCGTCATCGGCCTGCTGCTGGCCTGGAAGAAGGAAGCCGCGCCCATCGTCGCCGGCGTGCGCCTGCCGTTCATGAACGTGCTGGGCCGCGTACTGCCCCACGGTTGCGCGCTGGCGCTGGGCTCGATCGGATTCGGCACCATCGCCACCTTTATCACCCTGTATTACACCACCCAGCACTGGGACAACGCGGTGTGGGCCCTGAGCCTGTTCGGTGCGAGCTTTATCGGTGCGCGCCTGTTGTTTGGCAACTTGATCAACCGCATCGGCGGCTTTCGCGTGGCGATTGCCTGCCTGTCGGTGGAGATCCTTGGCCTGCTGCTGCTATGGCTGGCGCCGGACGCCAACCTGGCCCTGGCGGGTGCAGCATTGAGCGGCTTCGGTTTTTCCCTGGTGTTTCCGGCGCTGGGCGTGGAGGCGGTCAATCTGGTACCCGCCTCCAGCCGTGGCTCGGCGGTGGGCGCCTACTCGTTGTTCATCGACTTGTCCCTGGGGATCACCGGACCGCTGGCTGGGGCGGTCGCGGCCGGCTTTGGCTTTGCATCGATCTTCCTGTTCGCCGCCCTCGCCGCCCTCGGTGGCTTGCTGCTCAGCGTTTACCTGTACCGCCAGGCGCCCAAAGCCCGCGAAACGCGCGGCGACTAAAAGTCGACCTTGCCGCGCCCGGCCTTGATGTTGCCGCGCTTGGTCTTGGATTCGAGGCGACGCTTTTTCGAGCCCAGCGTCGGCTTGGTCGGGCGGCGCTTCTTCTCGACCTTGGTGGCACTGAGGATCAACTCCACCAGACGCTCCAGCGCATCCGCGCGGTTCTGCTCCTGGGTCCGGTACTGCTGGGCTTTCAACACCAGCACGCCGTCGCTGGTGATGCGGCTGTCACGCAGCGCCAGCAGCCGCTCCTTGTAGAACTCCGGCAACGACGACGCAGGGATGTCAAAACGCAGGTGCACCGCGCTCGATACCTTGTTGACGTTCTGCCCACCGGCGCCCTGGGCGCGAATGGCGGTCAGCTCGATCTCGGCATCGGGCAAGTGCACATTGTTGGAAATCACCAGCATCAATCAAACACCCTAAGCAACGGACAAGCCCAACTCGGACAACAACATCGACGCCTGGGCTATGGAAATCACGGCGCCTTTGAACAGTTTGGCATCATTGAGGCGAAAACCGCTCAAATCCAAGCCGATCAGGCCTAAAGGACCGCTGTGCCGGTCACGCATTAAAACGAGGCGCGAGTCTAACCTGCCAGCGCCCACAAAAAACCCGGCAAAGCGCCGGGTTTCGTGTTTTCAGGCGTTGGCTTATTTCAACGCCGCATTCGCCGAGGCTTGCACCGCTTCGGCACTGCGCTTGTTCTTGATGCCATAACACACCGCCATAAACGCCACCCACACAGGGATCGCGTACACCGACACCTGGATGCCCGGGATCATCAGCATCACCACCAGGATAAACGCCACGAACGCCAGGCAGATGTAGTTGCCGTACGGGTACCACAGCGCCTTGAACAGCGGCACCTGGCCGGTGCGGTTCATGTGCTGGCGGAACTTGAAGTGCGAGAAGCTGATCATCGCCCAGTTGATCACCAGCGTGGCCACGACCAACGACATCAGCAGTTCCAGCGCGTGCTGCGGGATCAGGTAGTTCATCAGCACCGCCACCAGCGTCACCGCCGCCGAGGCGAGGATCGAACGCACCGGCACGCCGCGCTTGTCGATCTTGGCCAGCGCTTTGGGTGCATCGCCCTGCTCGGCCATGCCCAGCAGCATACGGCTGTTGCAGTACGTGCCGCTGTTGTACACCGACAGTGCCGCGGTCAGGACCACGAAGTTGAGGATGTGCGCAGCGGTGTTGCTGCCGAGCATCGAGAACACTTGCACGAACGGGCTGCCGCTATAGGCATCGCCGGACGCGTTGAGGGTGGTCAACAGGCTGTCCCACGGGGTCAGCGACAGCAGCACAACCAGCGCGCCGATGTAGAAAATCAGGATGCGGTAGATCACCTGGTTGATCGCTTTCGGGATCACGGTGCGTGGCTGGTCGGCTTCGGCAGCGGTGAAGCCGAGCATTTCCAGGCCACCGAAGGAGAACATGATGATCGCCATGGCCATCACCAGGCCGCCAACGCCGTGGGGGAAGAAACCGCCGTGTTCCCACAGGTTGCTCACCGAAGCTTGCGGGCCGCCGCTGCCGCTGACCAGCAGGTAGCTGCCCAGGGCGATCATGCCGACAATGGCCACCACCTTGATGATCGCGAACCAGAACTCGGCCTCACCGAAGACTTTGACGTTGGCCAGGTTGATCAGGTTGATCAGCACGAAGAACGCCGCCGCCGAGACCCAGGTCGGGATCTCCGGCCACCAGTAATGCACGTATTTGCCGACGGCCGTCAGCTCCGACATGCCCACCAGGATGTACAGGATCCAGCAGTTCCAGCCCGACAGGAAGCCGGCGAAACCGCCCCAGTACTTATGGGCAAAGTGGCTGAAGGAACCGGCGACCGGCTCTTCGACAATCATTTCGCCAAGCTGGCGCATGATCATGAAGGCGATGAAGCCGCAGATGGCATAGCCCAGGATCATCGATGGGCCGGCGGATTTGAGCACCCCGGCCGAGCCGAGGAACAGGCCGGTACCGATGGCGCCACCGAGGGCGATCAGCTGGATATGACGATTTTTCAGGCCGCGTTTCAGCTCGCCTGAAGAGGAATGGGGTCCACTCATGAAAAGGGTCTCACGCAAGGTTTGATGATGTTGAATACACGTAGCTGCCGTGAATCTCGACTCAAGCAGCCCCGCTCAAACCCCAGCGCAGGCACCAGGAGTACAGCGTCGTTCTAAGGGTCATGCGTCACCTGTTTGTTTTTATCTGTGACGAAATCGAACCCGTCCGGCTCGTAGCCAAACGGAGTGATCAGGGTAGGCAAACCCTGAGGTCTTGGCCTTTCGCGTGGTTGCGCAAGGAGGGGTCACAGTAAAACGCGGCGCATTGTACACCGCTCGACTGCTTGGGGCCGCTCTCGAATGGTGCGTGCGACGAACTGTCAGGTATTCCTTACGGCAACCGCTACGCCAATGAACCCGCCACAGACCCGTAAATTTATCGTTACAGGGCGGAAAACCTACGTTACGGCTGTCAGTTTTAGAAAAATTGGCGGTCGCCGATTGGTTCAAAATCAGCACCGCCAGCCTGCTGTATTTCCTCAGGAAAAAATCCCCATGGAAAACCGCAACAAAAATCGCCAATGGAACCGTGTCATTAAATTTTTTGCTTTCTGAAACACTCTCTCCTAGGTTCAAACCACTTGCCGGTCGGCAAGCCATTCCGAAAATGCCTTCAAGGAGAGACAGCATGCACACACTGGAAAACGCTCTGGAAACCGAACTGCAACTCGACGATTGGTTTGAAGCCCCTACCCATGAGGCCGCCGTGGAAATGATGCAAGCCGACGCCGTGGTGCCGTTTGGCACCGCGATGTGGCCGTAACGCCCGACAGGCTCCTGGCAGGTGCTGTGCACGGCACCTGCCCCCCTTACCCAAGGCACACAAGGACACCCGTCATGGACAAGGCCCGCGCTGTCGAACACTTTCTTTACTACCTCGCCCACCACCCGGCCCTCACCGGCCTGAACTGCCCCACCGTACTGCTGGGCCACACCGCGCGATATGAGGCGATTGCCTTGGCCATCACCCACGCCAGCGCGGCGCGTTTCAACTTCCAGGTGCAGCGCCTGGATCTGGCCAGCAGCGAGACCCTGGCCCAGGCCATCGAAAGCTGCGACCTGTACCTGTTCCTGTACGACTCGTCGACACTGCCCAACCCCAGCGCCCAAGGCCCGGCGTTTATCCGCGACCTGCAAGGGGTGATGGCGGAGCACTGGCAGAAGTCCCTGCTGTTCAAGGATTACGGCGACTACTTCTACGACACCTTCAGCGTCGAGCCCCAGCGCATCGCCGACCTCAACGCCACGCTGATCCGGCGCCTGTCCCAGGCCCAGGTGCTGAGCTTTACCGACAAGCACGGTTCACGCCTTCAGGCGCCGCTGAGCAGCGTGCGCAAGTGGACCAATATCAACGGCGTCGGCAACCACGACCTGGCGCCCGGCGAAATCGCCACCCACAGCGAAGCCATCAATGGCCAGGTACGGTTTGTCGGTACTTTCCTCAGCACCATCCCGTTTGCGCGCAAGTACGGCGTGCTGCAATCGCCACTGCAGTTGTGGATCGAAAATTCGACGGTGTGCAGCGTGGCCAGTGATGTGCCGGGGCTGGTGGAGGATTTCAACAAGTACCTGAACGCCAACCCGTCGAACCGGCGCGTGGAGGAATTGGGGATTGGCACCAATGAAGGGGTCAAGGATCTGTATGCGCGCAATGCGGGCTTCGAGGAGCGCCACTGCGGCTTGCACCTGGGCTTGGGCGGCGGGCAGAAAGGCAGCCACCATCTGGACCTGATCTTCGCCAGCGGGGTGTTGGCACTGGATGACAAGCCGGTGTTTGATGGCAGCTTTGCCTTCTGAATCCCGCTATCAGCAGCGCTGGGGAGCCCCCACACACATTTTTTGAATGGCAAAAAAAAACGCCAACCCGAGGGTTGGCGTTTTCAGGCCGCGCTTAAAACATCACTGCGGCTTCTTGCGACCAAAACCAGGACGCTGGCCCGAACCGGCCGGCGCGCCACGGCGCTTGCCCGACGGCTCGTCCGCGACCAGTTTCGGGCCAGGGCGCTTGTTCGCCGCCGGCTTGGCTGGACGCTTGGTGCTGGCGTTGTCGGCCGGGCGCTCGGCTTCACCACGGTTGCTGCGACCACCCGTCGGAGCCGGACGCGGTGCACGTGGAGCGCGCTCGCCTTCCTGACGCGATGGCGCGGTTGGGCGGCGCTCGCCTTCGATGTGCGGCTCACGGGAGATACGACCGCCGGTGGCCGGTGCATTCAACGCTGGGCGCAGCGTGCGCGCAACACGCTCGGTACGCGCCACAGGACGCGACGATTTACGCTGCATACGCTCAAGCTTGTCTTTGCTCTTGGCGTTCATCTGCGGCATGGCGACCGGCGTCAGGCCGACTTCGGCGCTGAGGATGTCGACTTCGTACTGGCTCATTTCGCGCCAGCGGCCCATCGGCAGGTCGGAGTTCAGGAACACCGGGCCGAAACGCACGCGCTTCAGGCGGCTGACCACCAGGCCCTGGGATTCCCACAGGCGACGGACTTCACGGTTACGGCCTTCCATCACCACGCAGTGGTACCAGTGGTTGAAACCTTCGCCGCCTGGAGCCTGCTTGATGTCGGTGAACTTGGCCGGGCCGTCTTCGAGGACCACACCGGCTTTCAAGCGCTCAATCATCTCGTCATCGACTTCGCCACGTACACGCACGGCGTATTCGCGGTCCATCTCATAGGACGGGTGCATCAGGCGGTTGGCCAGTTCACCGTCGGTGGTGAACATCAGCAAGCCAGTGGTGTTGATGTCCAGGCGCCCGATGTTGATCCAACGGCCTTCTTTAGGCTTGGGCATCTTGTCGAACACGGTCGGACGGCCTTCCGGGTCGTCACGGGTGCAGATCTCGCCATCGGGCTTGTTGTACATGATCACGCGGCGCACCGATTCGGCGGCCTCTTCACGCTTGATGACCTTGCCATCAATGGTGATTGCATCGTGCAGGTCGACGCGCTGGCCGAGGGTAGCCTCGACGCCGTTGACCTTGATGCGCTTCTGGGTGATCCAGGCTTCGACGTCGCGGCGCGAGCCCACGCCGATACGCGCCAGCACCTTTTGCAGTTTTTCGCCTGCTGGGCCGATTTCCTGGCTGTCGTTCTGGTCTTTGTCGTTCATCTTAAGCACCTCCCGGTGGGTCGATTCAGGCGTGGCCTGAAGAGTGTTGAAAGCGGGGTCTAGGCCGAAGAGGTCGGCGAAGGGTCGCGAATCATACGCGTATGCTGCGCGTTGCGCATCAGAGACTAGTTGATAAAGGCAAAGTCGCTGGCCTTGCGCCGACCAGTGGCCCACAGCAGATCAACATGTGGGAGCGGCGGTGCGACGATTCGACTTGCTCGCGAATGCGGTGTGTCAGTTACCACACAAGTCAACTGATAGACCGCTTTCGCGAGCAAGCCCGCTCCCACAGGGGGTTCAGCAGTGTTTGCGGGATTGGGTCAGTCTTCGAATTCGCGTCGCTCAGCTTCGATGGCTTCGGCCAATGCACGGGCTTCGGCTTCTTCGTCGCTCAAGGCCGGCTGTTCGAGGGCGGCGACGGCGGCCAGGAGTTTTTCGCGGGCTTGGGCAACGCCGAGGATGTCTTCCTCGGGTTCGGGTTCGGGTTCAGCAATCTCTGCGGCCTCAGGCTCAACGGCACCATCACGCAACAAATCATCAAAGTCAGTCTTGATGCCCTGCTCCATGTCGTCCAATTCCAGCAACAAGGTGTGGAAGCTGGTTTCGTCCTTCGGCTCTTCCGGCTCGGCGCTGGCATCGGCCAGCTCTTGCAGGCTGGCGGGCACAGGTGCGTCGTCGAAGTCCAGCACCGGGTCCGGCTCCATCTCGCGCAGTTCGGCCAACGGCGGCAAGTCATCGAGGTTTTTCAGGTTGAAGTGGTCGAGAAACACCTTGGTGGTTGCAAACATCGCCGGTTTGCCGGGCACGTCGCGGTAGCCGACGATGCGAATCCACTCGCGCTCCAGCAGGGTCTTGACGATATGGCTGTTGACCGCCACGCCCCGTACGTCCTCGATCTCGCCCCGGGTAATCGGTTGGCGATAGGCGATCAGCGCCATGGTCTCCAGCATCGCCCGCGAATAACGCTGCGGGCGCTCTTCCCACAGTCGGCCGACCCACGGGGAAAACTTCTCACGGATCTGCAAGCGATAGCCTGACGCAACTTCGCGCAATTCAAAGGCTCGGCCATCGCAGGATTTGCGCAGAATCTCCAGCGCCTTCTTGAACACCGGCGGCTCAGGGCGCTCGGCTTCTTCAAACAGTTCGAACAGGCGCTCCAACGATTGGGGCTTACCCGAGGCCAGTAGAAAAGCCTCCAGGAGCGGGGCCAGTTCGCGGGGTTCAGTCAGATTCATCGATTCAGCTCTTTATTCGGCTCGCGCCCGCACGTGGATAGCCGCAAAAGGCTCATTCTGGACCAGCTCGACCAAGGATTCCTTGACCAATTCAAGGACCGCCATGAAGGTCACCACTACCCCCAAACGCCCTTCTTCTTTAGTGAACAGCTCGACGAACGGCACAAACCCGCCGCCCTTGAGGCGCTCGAGCACATCACTCATGCGTTCGCGGGTGGACAGCGCCTCGCGGCTGACCTGATGACTCTCGAACATATCGCCACGGCGCAGCACCTCGGCCATGGACATCAACAATTCTTCCAGGCTTACATCCGGCAACAGCTTTCGGGCGCGGGCCTCGGGCGCATCCAGCTTGGGCACCACCACGTCACGACCGACTCGGCTCAGACCGTCGATACCTTCGGCAGCAGCCTTGAAACGCTCGTACTCTTGCAGGCGACGGATCAGTTCGGCACGCGGATCGTCTTCTTCGGCTTCCACCGTCTCCGAACGCGGCAGCAGCATGCGCGACTTGATCTCGGCGAGCATCGCGGCCATCACCAGGTACTCGGCGGCCAGCTCCAGGCGCACCGACTGCATCAGCTCGACATAGCCCATGTACTGGCGGGTGATTTCCGCCACCGGGATGTCGAGGATGTTGATGTTCTGCTTGCGAATCAAGTACAGCAGCAGGTCCAGCGGGCCCTCGAAGGCTTCCAGGAAGACTTCCAGGGCGTCCGGCGGGATGTACAGGTCCAGGGGCATTTCCATGACCGCCTGGCCATAGACCATGGCAAATGGCAGTTCCTGCTGGGCGCCGGCCTGGGGATCAACGGTTTCCACAGCGGACATTCAGGCCTCGACCATGAACGGCGCCGGATCGCCGCAACCGACGCGGATCACTTCCGGCTCGCCATCGGCCAGGTTGATCACGGTGGAGGCTTTGTTGCCGCCGAAGCCACCGTCGATGATCAGGTCGACCTGTTTTTCCAGGAGTTGGCGCATTTCGTACGGGTCTTCCAGCGGCTCGGTTTCACCGGGCATGATCAGCGACACGCTCATCAACGGCTCACCCAGCTCGGCCAGCAGCGCCAGGGCGATGGGGTGCTCGGGCACGCGCAGGCCGATGGTGCGTTTCTTCGGGTGCAGCAACAGGCGCGGCACTTCGCGGGTGGCGTTGAGAATGAAGGTGTAGGGCCCCGGCGTGTGGGCCTTGAGCAGGCGGAACGTGCCGGTGTCGACCTTGGCGAACAGCCCGAGTTGGGACAAGTCGCTGCAGATCAGCGCGAAGTTGTGTTTGTCATCCAGCTGGCGCAGGCGGCGTACACGTTCGACCGCGCCCTTGTCGCCGATCTGGCAACCGATGGCGTAGGACGAGTCTGTCGGATAGATCACCACGCCGCCGGCGCGAATGATCTCCACGGCCTGTTTGATCAGGCGCGCCTGGGGGTTTTCCGGATGAATCTGGAAGAATTGACTCACGTGTTCTACCTGTTCAGACGGTGGCAGTAATGGGGTCATGCTTGAATCGCCCCGACAAGAGCGGCAGGTCATCAGGTACCTGGCGATACTCGCCAATTTCGGACCAACCACCTGGGCCATGAAAGTCACTGCCGGCGCTGACCAGCAGACCAAATTCGCGGGCAAGGATCGCCAGGCTGCCCACCTGTTCGGCGGGCTGGTGCCCGTTGACCACTTCGATTGCGTGGCCGCCTGCTCCAATATAGTCGCTGATCAGCTTGCGGCGCTTGCTGCGGGTGAAATCGTAATGCCATGGATGTGCCAGGCTGACCCAGGCGCCGGAGGCGCGCAGGGTCTCGACCGTGTCTTCCAGGGTCGGCCAGTGTTGTTTGACGTCGCCCAGCTTGCCGGCGCCCAACCATTTGCGGAAAGCTTCGGCGCGGTCTTTGACAAACCCTTCGCGCACCATCCAGTCGGCGAAATGCGGCCGGGCCGGGGCGTTGCCACTGTCCCCCAGCTCCTGCTGGATGGCACGGGCGCCGTCGAGGGCGTTGGGCATGCCTTTGAGGCCGAGTTTGCGACTGATTTCTTCGGAGCGCAGCCAGCGGCCATCATGCAACGCCGCAATGGCGGCCACCAGCGGCGCGGCTGTTTGATCGAAACCGTAGCCGAGCACGTGAATGGTGGCGCCGCCCCAGGTGCAGGACAATTCCACGCCGTTGACCAGTTGCATGCCCAGCGCCTGCGCCGCCGTGCGGGCTTCATCGAGGCCCTCGAGGGTGTCGTGGTCGGTCAACGCCAGGACTCGCACGCCTTTTTCAAACGCACGCGCAACCAGTACCGCGGGCGCCAGGGCGCCGTCGGAGGCCGTGCTGTGGCAGTGCAAATCAACATTCACGGGAGTGTGTAACCTCAAGTCAGCTGGCGCTTTCGCTACCAAGGATGTTTGTTATTATGCCGCCACATCCAGCTTCTGGCTCTTACTGTGAAACAATTCATCGACTTCATCCCGCTGTTGCTGTTTTTCATCGTTACCAAACTCGACCCCAGGGTCATCGATATCGCCGGTCACCAGCTCTCGTTCGGAGGCATCTACAGCGCCACCGCCGTACTGATCATCAGCTCTATCGTCGTCTACGGCGCCATCTTCATCTCCCAGCGCAAGCTGGAAAAAAGCCAATGGCTGACCCTGGTCGCCTGCCTGGTATTCGGCGGCCTGACCCTGGCCTTCCACAGCGAAACCTTCCTCAAATGGAAAGCGCCGGTGGTCAACTGGCTGTTCGCCCTGGTGTTTATCGGCAGCCACTTCATCGGTGACCGCCTGCTGATCAAGCGGATCATGGGCCACGCGCTGACCCTGCCGGAGCCGGTGTGGACACGCCTGAACATCGCCTGGATCGTGTTCTTCATCTTCTGCGGCGCCGCCAACCTGTTCGTCGCGTTTACATTCCAGGACTACTGGGTCGACTTCAAGGTCTTCGGCAGCCTGGGCATGACTGTGCTGTTCCTGGTCGGCCAGGGCATCTACCTGTCGCGCCACCTGCATGACGCCGCCCCCACCACGCCAAAAACCGAGGACTGACATGCTCTACGCCATCATTGCCACCGACGTTGCCAACTCGCTGGAAAAACGCCTGAGCGTCCGCCCGGCCCACGTTGAGCGCCTCAAGCAGCTGCAAGCCGAAGGCCGCATCGTACTGGCCGGCCCGCATCCGGCGGTAGACAGCAACGACCCGGGCGAAGCCGGTTTCACCGGCAGCCTGATCGTTGCCGAGTTCGCCTCCCTCGCCGATGCCCAAGCCTGGGCCAAGGCTGATCCGTATGTCGCGGCCGGCGTTTATGCCGACGTGGTGATCAAGCCGTTCAAGCAAGTCCTGCCTTGACCGGGGTCCGTGCCGAACCTATTGCGTTCGGCACACTCCCAATGGCTCATTATTCTCGGTAACCTGCCGACAACGTTCTGAATATTCGTGTGGAATCAGGAGTTCCGATGCGCTTACGTCAGTTGTGTCTGTTGGTAGTGTTAACGATCGGGGCTACGGCCCACGCTGAAGAAACCCCTAACACCGGCAATTCGACGCCTCTGTCGTTGAGTGCCGGCAGCCAGATCACCGAGTTGCAGCAACGCTTGAAAGAAAGCGAGCGCCAGCGCGATGAACTGAGCAAGCAACTGCAAAACGCGGACGCCGCCCGCGAAAGCGCGCAATTGAGTCGTCTTCGCCAAGAGAACCAACGCCTGGCCCAGCAACTCAAAGAGACACAGGGCGGCGCCTTGACGCGCTGGCTGACCGAGCAACAACAGTGGTTTGTCACCGGCGGGGCCGTCGCATTGATCGCCTTGCTGTGCGGGATCTTCGCCAGTGGTGGGCACCGTCGCCGTCGACAATGGCTAAATTGAGTGAGTCATGAGCGAGCTGTTACTGATAGATGATGACCAGGAGCTCTGTGAGCTGCTGAGCAGTTGGTTGAGCCAGGAAGGTTTCCAGGTGCGCGCCTGCCATGACGGCCTGAGTGCGCGCAAAGCCCTGGCCGACAGTGCGCCCGCCGCCGTGGTGCTCGACGTAATGCTGCCCGACGGCAGTGGCCTGGAGCTGCTCAAGCAATTGCGCACCGACCACCCCGAGCTGCCAGTGCTGATGCTGTCGGCCCGTGGCGAACCGCTGGACCGCATCCTTGGCCTGGAACTCGGCGCCGACGATTACCTGGCCAAGCCCTGCGACCCCCGCGAGCTCACCGCCCGCCTGCGCGCCGTGCTGCGCCGCAGCCACCCGGCCGCGGTCTCCACGCAGATGGAACTGGGCGACCTGTGCTTCAGCCCGGTGCGCGGTGTGGTCAGCATCGACGAACAGGAATTCACCCTCACCGTCTCCGAAAGCCGCCTGCTCGAAGCCTTGCTGCGTCAGCCCGGCGAGCCCCTGGATAAACAGGAACTGGCGCAGATTGCCCTGGGCCGCAAGCTGACCCTTTACGATCGCAGCCTGGACATGCACGTCAGCAACCTGCGCAAGAAGATCGGCCCGCACCCCGATGGCCGGCCACGGATCATGGCGCTGCGTAGCCGCGGCTATTACTACAGCCTTTAAGCCATCGCTGTCCCTGTGGGAGCAGGCGCGCTCCCACACGCGGTGTTCTGACGCGCAAGTTTTTGTCAGGCCCGACCAAAACCCTCTTTACCCAAGCTTTACGCTCCCCTGACCGCCGCTGACCTTGATCTCCGTAATCTACTCACATCCGGACTCACCGGAATAGAGACAGGAGAATCACCATGCGCAAGACCCTTATCGCTTTGATGTTCGCCGCAGCCCTGCCAACCGTCGCCATGGCAGCAATGCCTGAAGGCCCAGGCCCGATGGGCGGTCCGGAAGGCCACATGATGGGCGGCCCGGGCCACGGCGGTGAACACGGTCCGCGTGGCAAAGGCGGCCCCTTCAGCCAACTGGACCTGAGCAAGGAACAGCGCCAGCAGATCGGCAAGTTGATGGGCGACCAATGGCACGCTCGCAAAGACCTGACCAAGAAGTACCTGGACAAACTGCCAGCCGCTGACCAGAAAGCCATGCAGGACGAAATTGCCGCCAGCAAGCAGAAAACCCAGGCGGACATCCGCGCGGTACTCAAGCCTGACCAGCAGAAGAAGTTCGACGAGATCGTCAAGAAACAAGCCGAGCGTCGTGCCGAGTGGAAGGAATTCCAGGCCTGGAAAGCGCAACAGCCGCAAAAAGCGCAATAATGCCCACGCGTTAACGCTCCCAGCCCAGTGGCCACCGCCACTGGGCTTTTCCTGTTTGAGGGTTTCCTGTGCGTTCATTGTTCTGGCGGATCCTGGCCAGTTTCTGGCTGGCCATCGCCCTGGTTGCCGGGTTGTCGATCCTGCTTGGGCATATGCTCAATCAAGATGCCTGGATTCTCAGCCGCCACCCTGGCCTCAACAACCTGGCGCAAGAGTGGACCGAGCTCTACGAATCCCAAGGCGAAGACGCCGCCCAGGACTTGCTGCAACAGCGCAAGCGCCAGTACCACATCGACGTGCAAGTGCTGAACGAAAGCGGCGACCCGGTGGTACGCGGCACCTTCCCGCGCCGCGCTGCCGCCTTCGAGGCCCGCCAGAACGACAGCCAGGACGGCCACCTGCCCTGGCGCCGCCTGACGGCCGAATACACCAGCGAAAAAACCGGCGACACCTACCTGCTGATCTACCGCATTCCCCACCCGGAACTGGATGCCTGGCACCGCAACAGCCTGCTGTGGCCACTCAGCGCGCTGGCGATTGCGCTAGTGGTGCTGACGCTGTTCAGCCTGCTGGTGACGCTGTCCATCACCCGCCCCCTCAGCCGCCTGCGCGGTGCGGTGCACGACCTCGGCCAAGCCACCTACCAGCAGAACAGCCTGGCGCAACTGGCCAACCGCCGCGATGAATTCGGCGTACTCGCCACCGACTTCAACCGCATGGGCGCGCGCCTGCAAAGCCTGATCGGCAGTCAGCGCCAATTGCTGCGCGACGTATCCCACGAACTGCGCTCGCCCCTGGCCCGTCTGCGTATCGCCCTGGCCCTGGCCGAGCGCGCCAGCCCCGAAGAACGAGAAAAGCTCTGGCCACGCCTGACCCGCGAATGTGATCGCCTCGAAGCCTTGATCAGCGAAATCCTGGTGCTGGCGCGCGTCGATGCCGACAACGCCAGCGCCGAAGACATCGACCTCAGTGCATTGCTCAAGACCCTGCAAAAGGACGCCCAACTCGGCGCGCCGGATCAGCTCGTGCAACTGAGTGCAGCGCCCGACCTGCAGCTCAAAGGCTGGCCGACCATGATCGAACGCGCCGTAGACAACCTGCTGCGCAATGCCCAGCGCTTCAATCCGCAGGGACAGCCCATCGAGCTGGCTGCGCAACGCCTGGGCGAACGCATCCTGATCAGCGTGCGCGACCACGGTCCCGGCGTCGATGCCGAACACCTCAGCCAGTTGGGCGAACCGTTCTATCGCGCCCCCGGCCAGACCGCCCAGGGCCATGGCCTGGGCCTGGCGATTGCGCGCCGCGCCGCCGAGCGCCATGGTGGCAGCCTGACCCTGGCCAACCACCCTGACGGCGGTTTTATCGCCAGCATCGACCTGCCGTTGGAACCCGGAGTTGTCACACCGGCCTGATCATCTCTTATAGTGGCCCTTCTCTTACGGAGGGCCTTTGATGACTGACTTGCTGACACCCATCCAAGCCGCACTCGATCTGCCGCACACCCCACTGACCTTGACCGAGGCCGGCGCCCTGCCCTCGACCTTCGCCGTCACCGAACTGGCGGCCGCCAGCCTCGGCGCCGCTGGCCAGGCCGTGGCCCAGTTGATCCAGCAACAGACCGGGCGCCTGCCCAACGTCAGTGTGGACCGACGCCTCGCCTCCTTCTGGTTCGCGTCCTCGCTCCGCCCGCTGGGCTGGCAAGTGCCGCCGCTGTGGGACCCGGTGGCCGGCGACTACCCCAGCGCCGATGGCTGGATACGCTTGCACACCAACGCCCCCCATCACCGTGCCGCCGCCGAACGCGTGCTGGGCCAGGTTGCCGAGCGCAAGGCGATGGCCGCCAAAGTCGCCGCGTGGAACGCCGCAGAATTGGAGCAGGCGATTGTCGATGAGGGCGGGTGCGCCGCGCAGATGCGCACTTGGCAGGCCTGGCAGGCACATCCCCAGGGGCTGGCCGTCAACGCCGAAGCGCTGGTGCAGCGCCAGACCTTCGACGCCACCACCGACCAGCCCTGGCTCGGTTCGGTGGCGCGCCCGCTGGCGGGCATCAGGGTGCTGGACCTGACCCGCGTGCTGGCCGGTCCCGTAGCCAGTCGTTTTCTTGCCGGCCTGGGTGCCGATGTGTTGCGCATCGACGCGCCCACCTGGAACGAACCCGGCGTCGTCCCGGAGATGACCTTGGGCAAACGCTGTGCCCGCCTGGACCTGAAAACCGCGCAAGGCCGACAGGTTTTCGAAGCCTTGCTCAAGGACGCCGACATCCTGTTTCACGGCTACCGCGCCGATGCCCTTGAACACCTGGGCTACACCGCCAGCGAGTGGCAGGCCCTCGCCCCCGGCCTGATCGACGTGAGCCTCAACGCCTACGGCTGGAGCGGCCCATGGCGCAACCGCCGGGGCTTCGACAGCCTGGTACAGATGAGCAGCGGCATCGCAGACGCCGGCATGGCCTGGAAACACACGGACAAACCGGTGCCACTGCCGGTGCAGGCGCTGGATCACGCCACGGGGTATTTGATGGCGGCCGCGGCCATCCAAGCCTTGAGTGAACGATTGAAGACCCGACGCGGTGGCTCGGCGCGGTTGTCACTGGCCCGCACGGCGAGGTTATTGATGGAAGCTGGACAAGTCCCGGAACAACCGGCGTTGCGTGCCGAAACAGCGGGCGATCAGGGTTTGCTGGTGGAGCAGACGGCGTGGGGCCAGGCCCATCGGTTGCTGGCGCCGCTAAGTATCAGCGGCTCGCCGTTGCAGTGGGATTTGCCGGCGGGAGAACTGGGTTCACATCGGGCGCAGTGGTGACCTGAAGCTCGCCTTCGCAGGCAAGCCTGCTCCCACATTGGATAGGCGGCGCGGTCAAAATGTGGGAGCGGGCTTGCCCGCGAAGAGGCCAGTACCGTCACCCCCTCACAAACTCAACACTCCGCTGTACAACCCATACGCCGCCAACCCCGCCCCCGCAATCACGCAGCTGAAAATGCCTTTCTCCATGTGGGTGAACAACGGCTGCCCCTGCTCGCGCTTGGCCAGGGCAAACAGAATCACCCCCGGCGCATACAACAGCGCCGACAGCAGCAGGTATTTCAACCCGCCGGCATAGAGCAGCCACACCGCATACCCCAGCGCGATCAAGCCCACCAGCAGATCCTTCATGCGTCGGCCCTGTTCACCTTCATAGGTTTCCCCGCGCCCACTCAACAGCACCGCATACGCCGCCGACCACAAATACGGCACCAGGATCATCGACGAAGCCAGATAGATCAACGTGGTGTAGGTGCTATGGGAAAACAGCGTGATCACCAGGAAGAGTTGGATCATCACGTTGGTCAGCCACAGCGCGTTGACCGGCACCTGATTGGTGTTTTCCTTCTTCAAAAACGCCGGCATGGTCTTGTCATGGGCCGTGGCATAGAGGATTTCGGCACACAGCAGCGCCCACGACAGCAATGCGCCGAGCAACGACACGGCCAGGCCGATGCTGATCGCCATCGCCCCCCACGGCCCGACGATATGTTCCAGCACGCCCGCCAAGGAAGGGTTTTGCAGTTGCGAGAGCTGCGACTGGCTCATGATCCCCAGTGACAACACATTCACCAGCACCAACAGCGCCAGCACACCGAGAAAACCGATCAAGGTGGCGCGGCCCACGTCCGAGCGTTTTTCGGCGCGCGCCGAGTACACGCTGGCACCTTCGATGCCGATGAACACAAACACGGTGACCAGCATCATGTTGCGCACCTGATCCACCACCGTGCCAAGTTTCGGATTGCCCAGGCCCCAGACGTCACGGGTGAAAATGTCGGCCTCGAACGCCACCACGGCGATCACGATAAACATCACCAACGGTACGATCTTCGCCACGGTGGTGATCTGATTGATGAACGCCGCTTCCTTGATCCCGCGCATCACCAGGAAATGCACGGCCCACAGCAGCAGCGACGCACAGCCGATGGCCACCGGCGTATTGCCCTGGCCAAACACCGGAAAAAAGTAACCGAGGGTGCTGAACAGCAACACGAAGTAACCGACGTTGCCCATCCATGCGCTGATCCAGTAGCCCCAGGCCGACGAAAACCCCATGTAGTCGCCAAACCCCGCCTTGGCATAGGCATACACGCCTGAATCCAGTTCAGGCTTGCGATTGGCCAGGGTCTGGAACACAAACGCCAGGGTCAACATACCGATGGCGGTAATTCCCCAGCCGATCAACACCGCACCCACCTCGGCACGGGCGGCCATATTTTGTGGCAGGGAAAAAATTCCGCCGCCGATCATTGACCCCACCACCAGGGCGATAAGGGCACTGAGTCGAAGCTTCTGGGCCGGTTGGGACATGCAGACTCCTAGCTAAAACAAAAATCAGCTGACAACTGTGCACTCAACTACGGGCGCAAATGAGTGTAGCGCTTAATAGCGATAGCAAATAAAACTCGGCTGTTCATAACGCAATGGCATGTCAAAAAAAGACACATTTAGTCTTATTTGAAATTTAAATACACCATCAACTTTTACAATTCTGAAAGATTTGTAAAACATCGTACAAAAATTTTGCACATCCGTGAAAACGGTCTAGCTTCAAACGTCCAACCCCCTGACTTATTAATTAACAATAACGGAGGAGCCGCTCTGGAAAGCACCTTTCGGAGCTTTTCATTGCCAATGGGATTCCATCCTAAGTCATTAATTCACAATGGAATGTGCCAATGAAGTGATCTGAGTCAGCTGTTTGAATAGCTCACGGATTTATTCTGTGGTCTCTCTTCTCCTGCATTGGAGTCACGCAATGTCTGAAACTCCTGGAAAACTTAGGCTTGGCGCACTGGTTGCACTTGTCGTGGGTTCGATGATTGGTGGCGGGATCTTCTCACTGCCGCAAAACATGGCCGCCAGTGCTGATGTGGGCGCGGTGTTGATCGGTTGGGTCATTACCGCCATTGGCATGTTGACCCTCGCGTTCGTCTTTCAAACCCTTGCCAATCGCAAGCCCGACCTCGACGGCGGCGTGTACGCCTACGCCAAGGCCGGTTTCGGCGACTACATGGGCTTCTCGTCGGCCTGGGGCTACTGGATCAGTGCCTGGCTAGGCAACGTGGGGTACTTCGTACTCTTGTTCAGCACCCTCGGTTACTTCTTTCCGATCTTCGGCGAAGGCAACACCCCCGCAGCCGTGATCGGCGCATCGGTGCTGCTATGGGCCGTGCACTTCCTGGTGCTGCGCGGGATCAAGGAAGCAGCGTTCATCAACCTGGTGACCACCGTCGCCAAGGTCGTGCCGCTGGTGCTGTTCGTGTTGATCGCACTGTTCGCGTTCAAGCTGGACATCTTCACCGCCGACATCTGGGGCGTGAAAAACCCGAGCCTGGGCAGCGTGATGAACCAGGTGCGCAACATGATGCTGGTCACCGTGTGGGTGTTCATCGGTATCGAGGGCGCGAGCATCTTCTCGTCCCGTGCGGAGAAACGCTCGGACGTGGGTAAGGCCACTGTCATCGGCTTTATCACCGTGCTGCTGTTCCTGATGCTGGTGAACGTGCTGTCCCTGGGGATCATGACCCAACCGGAACTGGCCAAGCTGCAGAACCCGTCGATGGCCGCCGTGCTGGAACACGTGGTGGGCCACTGGGGCGCGGTGCTGATCAGCGTCGGCTTGATCATCTCGCTGTTGGGTGCGCTGCTGTCGTGGGTGCTGTTGTGTGCGGAGATCATGTTCGCCGCCGCCAAGGACCACACCATGCCGGAGTTCCTGCGCAAGGAAAACGCCAATCACGTGCCGGTCAACTCCCTGTGGCTGACCAACGCGATGGTGCAGGTGTTCCTGGTGATCACGCTGTTCTCCGCCAGCACCTACTTGTCGCTGATCTACCTCGCCACCTCGATGATCCTGGTGCCGTACCTGTGGTCGGCGGCCTACGCCCTGCTGCTGGCGGTGCGCGGCGAGACCTACGAAAACGCCCTGAAGGAGCGCCAGAAAGACCTGTTCATCGGCGCCGTCGCCCTGATCTATGCGATCTGGCTGCTTTACGCCGGCGGTACCAAATACCTGCTGCTCTCCGCCCTGCTCTACGCCCCCGGCGCAATCCTGTTCGCCAAGGCCAAGCGTGAACTGGGCAAACCGATTTTCACCAACGTCGAGAAGCTGATCTTCGCCGCAGTAGTCATTGGCGCCCTGGTGGCGGCCTATGGGCTCTACGACGGTTTCCTGACCTTGTAATTGTTGATAACTGGAGGATCTGTAATGACCACGGAAAAAGTGAAGTACGGCGTACATTCCGAAGCCGGCAAACTGCGCAAAGTCATGGTGTGCTCCCCAGGCCTGGCCCACCAGCGGCTGACGCCCAACAACTGCGATGAACTGCTGTTCGATGATGTGCTGTGGGTGGCCCAGGCCAAGCGCGACCATTTCGACTTCGTGACCAAGATGCGCGAGCGGGATATTGATGTGCTGGAAATGCACAACCTGCTCACCGACATCGTTGCCATCCCTGAAGCGCTGGACTGGATCCTGGAACGCAAGATCACTGCCGATACGGTCGGCCTGGGCCTGGTCAATGAAGTCGGCTCGTGGCTGCGCAGCCTGGAACCACGCAAGGTCGCCGAGTTCCTCATCGGTGGCGTCTCGGCCGATGACCTGCCGAGCGAGTTCGGCGGCAAGACCATCGAAATGTTCCGCGACTTCCTCGGCCACGCCAGCTTCATCCTGCCGCCACTGCCCAACACCCAGTTCACCCGTGACACCACTTGCTGGATCTATGGCGGCGTGACGCTGAACCCGATGTACTGGCCGGCGCGACGTCAGGAAACCCTGCTGGCCTCGGCCATCTACAAATTCCACCCCGAGTTCACCAACGCCGACTTCCAGATCTGGTACGGCGACCCCGACAAGGATCACGGCGCGTCCACCCTGGAAGGCGGCGACGTGATGCCGATCGGCAACGGGGTGGTGTTGATCGGCATGGGCGAGCGCTCGTCCCACCAGGCGATCGGCCAGCTGGCGCGCAACCTGTTCAAGAACAAGGCGGTGGAGAAGGTGATCGTTGCCGGTCTGCCCAAATCCCGCGCCGCGATGCACCTGGACACCGTGTTCAGCTTCTGCGACCGCGACCTCGTGACCATCTTCCCCGAAGTGGTCAACCAGATCGTCGCCTTCACCCTGCGCCCTGACGAAAGCAAGCCGCACGGTATCGACATCCAACGCGAAAAAACCAACTTCCTCGACACCGTCGCCGCTGCCCTTGGCCTCAAGGCCCTGCGGGTAGTGGAAACCGGCGGCAACGCCTTCGCCGCCGAGCGCGAGCAGTGGGACGACGGCAACAACGTGGTCGCCGTGGAGCCCGGCGTGGTCATCGGCTACGACCGCAACACCTACACCAACACCCTGCTGCGCAAGGCCGGCGTGGAAGTCATCACCATCAGCGCCGGTGAACTCGGCCGGGGCCGTGGCGGCGGCCACTGCATGACCTGCCCGATCATCCGCGACCCAATCGACTACTAAACGACCATCCACCCGGCGGCGCATATCCCGCGCCGACCGGGCCGATTACCGAATCCAAGGAGAATCATCATGGCGTTCAACATCCACAACCGCAGCCTGCTCAGCCTGGAACACCACACCCCGCGCGAGCTGCGCTACCTGCTGGACCTGTCCCGCGACCTCAAGCGCGCCAAGTACACCGGCACCGAACAGCAGCACCTCAAGGGCAACAACATTGCGCTGATCTTCGAAAAAACCTCGACCCGCACCCGATGTGCCTTCGAAGTGGCGGCCTATGACCAGGGCGCCAACGTCACCTACATCGATCCGGGCTCGTCGCAGATCGGCCACAAAGAAAGCATGAAAGACACCGCCCGCGTACTCGGGCGCATGTATGACGCCATCGAATACCGTGGCTTCAAGCAGGAAATCGTCGAGGAACTGGCCAAGTTCGCCGGGGTGCCCGTATTCAACGGCCTGACCGACGAATACCACCCGACCCAGATGATCGCCGACGTGCTGACCATGCGTGAACACGCCGACAAGCCGATTCACGAGATCAGCTACGCCTACCTGGGTGACGCACGCAACAACATGGGCAACTCGCTGCTGCTGGTCGGCTCCAAACTCGGCATGGACGTACGCATCTGCGCACCGAAAGCGCTGTGGCCCCACGATGACCTGGTCAGCCGCTGCAAAAAATACGCGGAAGAAAGCGGCGCACGCATCACCCTCACCGACGACCCGAAAGCTGCGGTCAAAGGCGTGGACTTCATCCACACCGACGTCTGGGTGTCCATGGGTGAGCCAGTGGAAGCCTGGGCTGAACGCATCGAGCAACTGCTGCCGTACCAGGTGAACGCCCAGTTGATGAAAGCCACCGGCAACCCACGCACCAAGTTCATGCACTGCCTGCCGGCATTCCACAACAGCGATACCAAGATCGGCAAGCAGATTGCCGAGCAGTATCCGCACCTGGCCAATGGCATTGAAGTGACGGATGACGTGTTCGAGTCGCCGGCGTGCATTGCCTTCGAGCAGGCGGAAAACCGCATGCACACCATCAAGGCGATCCTGGTCTCCACCCTCGCCGACCTGTAACTGAAGGAATGCGGTCGACTGTGGGAGCGGGCTTGCTCCCACATTTTTTGCACCGTGTTCACAACGATGAATTTCAGAAGGACACTCTGTATGCGTATCGTCGTTGCACTGGGCGGCAACGCCCTGCTCCGCCGTGGTGAACCCATGACCGCGGACAACCAACGCGCCAATATCCGGATCGCCACCGAACAGATCGCCAAGATCCATTCTGGCAACGAACTGGTGATTGCCCACGGCAATGGTCCGCAAGTCGGCCTGCTGTCGTTGCAGGCGGCGGCCTACACCCAGGTTTCGCCTTATCCGCTGGATGTGCTGGGTGCCGAGACCGAAGGCATGATCGGCTACATCATCGAACAGGAACTGGGCAACCTGCTGGACTTCGAGGTGCCGTTCGCCACCCTGCTCACCCAAGTCGAAGTCGACGCCAAGGACCCGGCCTTCCAGAACCCGACCAAACCGATTGGCCCGGTGTATTCCAAGGCCGAAGCGCAGAAGCTCGCCGCCGAAAAAGGCTGGGCCATTGCGCCGGATGGCGACAAGTACCGCCGTGTGGTCGCCAGCCCGCGGCCCAAACGCATCTTTGAAATCCGCCCGATCAAGTGGCTGCTGGAAAAAAGCGCCATCGTGATCTGCGCCGGCGGCGGCGGCATCCCGACCATGTATGGCGAAGACGGCAAACTGCGTGGCATTGAGGCGGTGATCGACAAAGACCTGTGTTCGTCGCTGTTGGCCTCGCAACTGGACGCCGATCTGCTGGTGATCGCCACCGACGTCAACGCGGCCTTTATCGACTATGGCAAGCCGACCCAGAAAGCCATCGGCCACGCCCACCCCGACGAAATCGAGAAACTCGGCTTCGCCGCCGGCTCCATGGGGCCCAAGGTGCAAGCGGCCTGCGAGTTCGCCCGCAAGACTGGCAAAACCGCAGTCATCGGTTCACTCTCGGACATCGAAGCGATCGTCCAGGGCAGCGCCGGTACACGCATCAGCACGGCAAAGCCTGGCATTACCTACCTGTGAAGTTGAGGAGAAACGCCGATGGCCACCTTTGAACCGGGTCACTTGCACGTTGAACGTCATGCACTCAATGCCAATGACTACAGCTACAACCTGTGCATCGACTATGAAGTCAGCCAGGACCCCAAGGAAGGCAAGGGCATGCTCTTCAAGCTGCATGGCTCGGTGCAGGGCAAGGGCATCAAAGAGGAGTTTTTCCTGCCCAAGGACCAGGCATTCGACTTTGCCCGGCATGCGATGAACATTGCGCAGAAGTACGGCATGCCAAAGGTGGCGGTGCTCAACGGCTCGATGCACAAGCAGTACGACTTGATGTTCGAGGATGTGCGCCATCAACTGGATGTGAAGCCAGGTGATCCGGTCAAACCTGAGCACTTAGAGTAAGCACAGCGTAAATCCCCTGTGGGAGCGGGCTTGCTCGCGAATGCGGTCGATCAGTTAGCACATCAGTGACTGATACACCGCATTCGCGAGCAAGCCCGCTCCCACATTTGGATCTTCATCCCATGTGAGATTTCACCTCTACCCTCGCTCCAAGGCATACTTGCCACCTCTCGCTCTGCAGAATTGCCATCCATCCCATGCGTATCCACGTCAGCTTCATCGACCGCGTCGGCATCACCCAGGAAGTCCTGGCCCTGCTCGGTGGGCGCAATCTCAACCTGGATGCGGTGGAGATGGTGCCGCCCAACGTCTATATCGACGCGCCGACCCTCAGCGCCGATGTGCTCGAAGAACTGCGTGATGCGTTATTCAGCGTGCATGGCGTGCAAGCCGTCACCGTGGTCGACATCCTTCCCGGCCAACGTCGCCACCTGCAACTCGACGCCCTGCTGGCCGCCATGACCGACCCGGTGCTGGCGCTGGACAGCGCGGGCACGATCCTGCTGGCCAACCCGGCACTGATCGCCCTGTACGGCCGCGAACCGGCCGGGGAAAGCATCAGCGCACTGTTCAACGACCCCAAGCTGCTGGAGACCTTGCTGGAGCAGGGCTTTCGTTTGCCCTTGCGCGAAATCAGCGTCAACGGCCAGACCCTGCTGCTGGACGCCACGCCGATCACTGATGCCGGCGCCCTGCTGACGTTGTACCAACCCAACCGCATCGGCGAACAACTGTCGGCACTGCACCACGACCACGCCGAAGGCTTTGATGCACTGCTCGGCGAGTCCCCGGTGATCCGCACCCTCAAGGCCCGCGCACAGCGGGTGGCGGCGCTGGATGCGCCGCTGTTGATCCAGGGCGAAACCGGCACGGGCAAGGAACTGGTGGCACGGGCCTGCCACGCCATCAGTGCGCGGCACAGTGCACCGTTCCTGGCACTGAACTGCGCGGCGTTGCCGGAAAACCTCGCCGAGAGCGAGTTGTTCGGCTATGCACCGGGCGCGTTTACCGGCGCCCAGCGCGGTGGCAAGCCAGGGCTGATGGAGCTGGCCAACCAGGGCACGGTATTTCTCGATGAAATCGGCGAGATGTCGCCGTATCTGCAGGCCAAGCTGCTGCGTTTTCTCAATGACGGCAGTTTCCGTCGCGTGGGGGGTGACCGTGAGGTGAAGGTCAACGTGCGCATCCTCAGCGCCACCCACCGCGACCTGGAAAAGATGGTCAGCGAAGGTACCTTCCGCGAAGACCTGTTCTACCGCCTCAATGTGCTCAACGTCGAAGTGCCGCCGCTGCGCCAACGGGGCCAGGACATCCTGCTGCTGGCGCGCTACTTCATGCAGCAGGCCTGCGCGCAGATCCAGCGCCCGGTCTGCCGCCTGGCCCCCGGCACCTATCCGGCGCTGCTGGGCAACCGCTGGCCGGGCAATGTGCGCCAGTTGCAAAACGTGATCTTCCGCGCCGCCGCCATCTGCGAAAGCAGCCTGGTGGACATCGGCGACCTCGACATCGCCGGCACCTCGGTGGCCCGTCAGAATGACAACGAAGTCGACAGCCTGGAGCAAGCGATGGAAGACTTCGAACGCAACCTGCTGGAAACGCTCTACACCAGCTACCCCTCGACCCGCCAACTGGCCAGCCGTTTGCAGACCTCCCATACGGCGATTGCCCATCGCTTGCGCAAGTACGGCATTCCCAACAAGCCCTGAACCCACAAAATCCAAATGTGGAATGCTCCCACATTTGGAATGCCTGCCCATTTTTGGTCCAGGAACGACATTCCGTGTACTGAAAGCGCTACAGCGTAACGATTTCGCTACAACCCTGTTTTTTGCGTGCCATGCAAGGCTTTGATCCACATAGGCTTTTTTTAACCGGTCCAGCTGTATCGAAATCGCTACAGGTGAAATGCATAACGCTATAACCAAATTAACCAAGTCTTTGTTTTATAACGATTTAATAACCTTGGCCGCGTTCTTGCTAAGCAACTCCTCATTATTCCAATCCCGTCCACCAGACGATTCTGGCCCTGAGGAGTTTCCATGAGCGAGTTGCGTTTCACCGAAGATCACGAATGGCTGCGCGCCGAAGCTGACGGCAGCGTCACCGTGGGTATCACGGCTTTTGCGCAAAACGCGCTGGGTGACGTGGTTTTCGTGCAACTGCCGGAGTTGCAGGCCTACGAGCAAGGCGCCGAAGCGTCCACCGTGGAATCGGTCAAGGCCGCCAGCGGCGTGTACATGCCCCTGACCGGCGAAGTGCTGGAAGTGAACGACAAACTGAGCGACAGCCCGGAACTGGTCAACGAAGACCCGCTGGGCGAAGGCTGGTTCTTCCGCTTTAAACCGGCCGATGCCGACGCGGTAGCTAAACTGTTGGATCAGGACGCGTACGACCGCCTGATCAAAGCCAACGCCGAAGCTTGAGGAGCGCGCAATGACCGTTAACATCAGCACCGCCAACGAATTCATCGCCCGCCACATCGGCCCGCGCGCGCAAGACGAGCAACACATGCTCGCCAGCCTCGGTTTCGACTCCCTCGAAGCCCTGAGCGCCAGCGTGATCCCGGAAAGCATCAAGGGCACCAGCGTACTCGGCCTGGAAGACGGCCTGAGCGAAGCCGCGGCCCTGGCCAAGATCAAGGCCATCGCCGGCAAGAACCAACTGTTCAAGACCTACATCGGCCAGGGCTACTACAACTGCCACACGCCGGCGCCGATCCTGCGCAACCTCCTGGAAAACCCGGCCTGGTACACCGCCTACACGCCGTACCAGCCGGAAATCTCCCAAGGCCGCCTGGAAGCGCTGCTGAACTTCCAGACCCTAATCAGCGACCTTACCGGCCTGCCGATCGCCAACGCCTCCCTGCTGGACGAAGCCACCGCCGCTGCAGAAGCCATGACCTTTTGCAAGCGCCTGAGCAAGAACAAGGGCAGCAACGCCTTCTTCGCCTCGATCCACAGCCACCCGCAAACCCTCGACGTGCTGCGCACCCGTGCCGAGCCACTGGGCATCGACGTGGTGGTGGGCGACGAACGCGAACTGACCGATGTCAGCCCGTTCTTCGGCGCCCTGCTGCAATACCCGGCCAGCAATGGTGACGTGTTCGACTACCGCGCACTGACCGAGCGCTTCCACGCTGCCAACGCCCTGGTGGCCGTGGCCGCCGACCTGCTGGCCCTGACCCTGCTGGCCCCGCCGGGCGAGTTCGGTGCCGACGTGGCCATCGGCAGCGCACAACGCTTCGGCGTGCCGCTGGGCTTTGGTGGCCCGCACGCGGCGTACTTCTCCACCAAGGATGCGTTCAAGCGCGACATGCCCGGCCGCCTGGTCGGTGTGTCCGTCGACCGTTTCGGCAAGCCGGCCCTGCGCCTGGCCATGCAGACCCGCGAGCAACATATCCGCCGCGAGAAAGCCACATCGAACATCTGCACCGCCCAGGTGCTGCTGGCCAACATCGCCAGCATGTACGCCGTGTACCACGGCCCCAAAGGCCTGACCCAGATTGCCCAGCGTGTGCACCAGCTGGCCGCGATCCTGGCCAACGGCCTGGCTACCCTGGGTTTCAAGGCCGAGCAGCAAAACTTCTTCGACACCCTCACCCTCAACACCGGCGCCCACACCGCTGCCCTGCATGACAAGGCCCGCGCCCAGCGCATCAACCTGCGTGTGGTAGACGCTGAGCGTCTTGGCGTTTCCGTGGATGAAACCACCACCCAGGCCGACATCGAAACCCTGTGGGCGATCTTCGCCGACGGCAAGGCCCTGCCGGACTTCAACGCCAGCGTCGACAGCACCCTGCCCGCCGCGCTGCTGCGTCAGTCGCCGGTGCTCAGCCACCCGGTGTTCAACCGCTATCACTCGGAAACCGAGCTGATGCGCTACCTGCGCAAACTGGCCGACAAGGACCTGGCGCTGGACCGCACCATGATCCCGCTGGGCTCGTGCACCATGAAGCTCAACGCCGCCAGCGAAATGATCCCGGTGACCTGGGCCGAGTTCGGCGCCCTGCACCCGTTCGCCCCGGCCGAGCAGAGCGCCGGCTACCTGGAGCTGACCTCCGACCTGGAAGCCATGCTCTGCGCGGCCACAGGTTACGACGCGATCTCCCTGCAACCGAACGCCGGTTCCCAGGGTGAGTACGCCGGCCTCCTGGCGATCCGCGCCTATCACCAGAGCCGTGGCGATGCGCGCCGCGACATCTGCCTGATCCCGTCGTCGGCCCACGGCACCAACCCGGCCACCGCCAACATGGCCGGCATGCGTGTGGTGGTGACCGCCTGCGATGCGCGCGGCAACGTCGACATCGAAGACCTGCGCGCCAAGGCCATCGAGCACCGCGATCAGCTCGCCGCAATGATGATCACCTACCCGTCCACCCACGGCGTGTTCGAAGAAGGTATCCGCGAAATCTGCGGGATCATCCACGACAACGGCGGCCAGGTGTACATCGACGGCGCCAACATGAACGCCATGGTCGGCCTGTGCGCACCGGGCAAGTTCGGCGGCGACGTGTCCCACCTGAACCTGCACAAGACCTTTTGCATTCCCCACGGCGGTGGCGGCCCGGGCGTCGGCCCGATTGGCGTCAAAGCGCACCTCACGCCGTTCCTGCCGGGCCACGCGGCCATGGAACGCAAGGAAGGCGCGGTGTGCGCGGCGCCGTTCGGCAGCGCGAGCATTTTGCCGATCACCTGGATGTACATCAGCATGATGGGCGGTGCGGGCCTCAAGCGCGCTTCGCAGCTGGCAATCCTGAATGCCAACTACATTTCCCGTCGCCTGGAAGAGCACTACCCGGTCCTCTACACCGGCAGCAACGGCCTGGTCGCCCACGAATGCATCCTGGATCTGCGCCCATTGAAAGACAGCAGCGGCATCAGCGTGGATGACGTGGCCAAGCGCCTGATCGACTTCGGTTTCCATGCGCCAACCATGTCGTTCCCGGTGGCCGGCACCTTGATGATCGAGCCGACCGAGAGCGAATCCAAGGAAGAACTGGACCGCTTCTGCAACGCCATGATCGCCATCCGCGAAGAAATCCGCGCAGTGGAAAACGGCACCCTGGACAAGGACGACAACCCACTGAAAAACGCCCCGCACACCGCCGCTGAACTGGTCGGTGAATGGACGCATCCGTACACCCGCGAGCAAGCGGTGTACCCGGTGCCGTCGTTGATCGAAGGCAAGTACTGGCCGCCGGTTGGGCGCGTGGACAACGTGTTTGGTGATCGCAATCTGGTGTGCGCCTGCCCTTCCATCGAGAGCTACGCGTAACCCAAGGATGTACTGGGTAAAAATGTGGGAGCGGGCTTGCTCGCGAATGCGGTCTATCAGTTGATACAACTGTGATTGACCCACCGCTTTCGCGATCAAGCCCGCTCCCACATTTAACCGAGTGGGCCTTCAGAAAATAATAAGAAACCGGAGAACAACCATGTCTTTAAGCGTGTTCGACCTGTTCAAGATTGGCATCGGCCCCTCCAGCTCCCACACCGTCGGCCCGATGCGCGCCGCCGCTCGATTCGTCGAGGGGCTCAAGCGTGACAACCTGCTGAGCGCCACCACGTGCGTCAAGGTGGAACTCTACGGCTCGCTGGGCGCCACCGGCAAAGGCCACGGCAGCGACAAGGCCGTGTTGCTGGGCCTGGAAGGCGAACACCCGGACACCGTCAACACCGAAACCGTGGCCACGCGCCTGGCGCAGATGCGTAAGGACGGCCGCCTCAATCTGCTCGGCGAACACAGCATCGTGTTCAACGAGAAAGAACACCTGGCGATGATTCGCAAACCCCTCGCCTACCATCCCAACGGCATGATTTTTCGTGCCTTCGACGCCGCCCATATCCAGATCCGCAGCCGCGAGTACTACTCGGTCGGTGGTGGTTTTGTGGTGGATGAAGACGCGGCCGGCGCCGACCGTATCGTCGAAGACGCCACCCCGCTGACCTTTCCGTTCAAACACGGCAAGGACTTGCTACAGCATTGCACCACCTACGGGCTGTCCATCAGCCAGGTCATGCTGACCAACGAAAGTGCCTGGCGCCCCGAAGCCGAAACCCGCGCCGGGCTGCTGAAGATCTGGCAGGTGATGCAAGATTGTGTGGCTGCGGGCTGTCGCAACGAAGGCATCTTGCCCGGCGGTTTGAAGGTCAAGCGCCGCGCGGCGGGGTTGCATCGCCAGCTGTGCAAAAACCCGGAATCGGCGCTGCGTGATCCGCTGTCGGTACTGGACTGGGTCAACCTCTACGCCCTGGCCGTCAACGAAGAAAACGCCAATGGCGGACGCGTCGTGACGGCGCCCACCAACGGTGCGGCCGGAATCGTGCCGGCGGTGCTGCATTACTACATGCGCTTTATCCCCGGCGCGAACGAAGACGGCGTGGTGCGCTTTCTGCTCACCGCGGCCGCCATCGGCATTCTGTACAAGGAAAACGCCTCGATTTCCGGCGCCGAAGTCGGCTGCCAGGGCGAAGTCGGCGTGGCCTGTTCAATGGCCGCCGGCGCCCTGTGTGAGGTGTTGGGCGGCACGGTTTCCCAGGTGGAAAACGCCGCCGAAATCGGCATGGAACACAACCTCGGCCTGACCTGCGACCCGATTGGCGGGCTGGTGCAGGTGCCGTGCATCGAGCGCAATGCGATGGGCTCGGTGAAAGCCATCAATGCGGTACGCATGGCCTTGCGCGGCGACGGGCAGCACTTTGTGTCCCTCGACAAGGTCATCCGCACCATGCGCCAGACCGGCGCCGATATGAAAAGCAAATACAAGGAAACCGCCCGTGGCGGTTTGGCGGTCAACATTATCGAGTGCTGACGCCTCAAGGCGCGCCAGCACGTTTTTCAGGAGCTGAACATGTCCACCGAAACCCTGTTGAAAACCCCACTGCATGCCCTGCACATCGAACTCGGCGCGCGCATGGTGCCCTTTGCCGGCTACGACATGCCGGTGCAATACCCACTGGGCGTGATGAAGGAACACCTGCACACCCGTGAACAGGCCGGGTTGTTCGACGTGTCCCACATGGGCCAGATCCGCCTCACCGGCGCGAATGCCGCCAAGGCCCTGGAAACCCTGGTACCGGTCGACATCATCGACCTGCCGGTCGGCATGCAGCGCTACGCGATGTTCACCAACGAGCAGGGCGGCATCCTCGACGACCTGATGGTGGCCAACCTGGGTAACGACGAACTGTTCCTGGTGGTCAACGCGGCCTGCAAGGACCAGGACCTGGCGCACCTGCGCAAACACATTGGCGAACAATGCAGCATCGAACCGCTGTTCGAAGAACGCGCCCTGCTCGCCCTGCAAGGCCCGGCGGCGGTAAAGGTGCTGGCGCGCCTGGCGCCGGAAGTCACCAAGATGACCTTCATGCAGTTCGCCTCACTGCGCCTGCTGGGCGTGGACTGCTATGTCAGCCGTTCGGGCTACACCGGTGAAGACGGTTTTGAAATCTCCGTACCCGCTGCCAGCGCCGAAAGCCTGGCCCGCAGCCTGCTGGCCGAGACCGAAGTCCAGCCCATCGGCCTGGGCGCCCGCGACTCCCTGCGCCTGGAAGCCGGCCTGTGCCTGTACGGCCACGACATGAACGTCGACACCACGCCGATCGAAGCCAGCCTGCTGTGGGCGATCTCCAAGGTCCGCCGGGCCGACGGCGCGCGTGCCGGTGGCTTCCCGGGTGCCGACCGCATCTTCACCCAACAGCAAGCCGGTGTGAGCCGCAAGCGAGTGGGCCTGCTGCCGCAAGAACGCACGCCGGTACGTGAAGGCGCAGAAATCGTCGACGAACACGGCACCTTGATCGGCAGCGTGTGCAGCGGCGGTTTTGGTCCGACCCTCGGCGGCCCACTCGCCATGGGTTACCTGGACAGCGCATTCATCGCGCTGGACACTGAAGTCTCTGCGTTGGTACGTGGGAAAAAGGTGCCACTTCGTGTAAGTAAAACGCCATTCGTCCCACAGCGTTACTATCGTGGCTGATTAACTGTTCCTATAAGTAACGCGGTTGCGTTAATGCGCACTAATTTGTAACGCAACCGCCATAAAACAGTGCATTGACGATAGTCAATACATTAAGGAATAACCTATAACAAGTGATCAACTCTATCGAATAAGGCCAGTCCCGAACAGCCACCAAAGTGTCATAAAACCGAGCAAACGCTGGGGTTTTGTCAGGGCTTGTATTTTACTTATTAGTTGGCGTAGAGTTTGCCCACTGTGTTTGCATGGGTCGCTTTGAACCTGGACCTGGGCAGTAGCTGAAGTAGTTGCGCTACAACCCGTTCGACGTCTTACTTTCCTGCAATCCAGTCCAGTACTCTTTCATGCGAAAGAGGCTGTCATTAATTTTTAGCGTCAAGGAAATAAGAAAATGTCGGAGAGCAAACGTCAGAGCGGCACCGTCAAGTGGTTTAACGACGAAAAAGGGTTTGGTTTTATCACTCCAGAAAGCGGCCCGGATCTGTTCGTGCATTTCCGCGCTATTCAGGGCAACGGCTTCAAGAGCCTGAAAGAAGGCCAGAAAGTGACCTTCGTCTCGGTCCAGGGCCAAAAAGGCCTGCAAGCAGACGAAGTACAAGCAGAAGGCTGATCCTTCCTGCGACAAAAAGCCCCTGATATGACATCAGGGGCTTTTTTATGGGCGTTATTCCGTACTATGGCTTTTTTCTCCAGAGAGCCCTGCCATGTCCAAATCCCTGCTGAGCCCCCAGGGCGAATTTCCCGCCGTTGGCCTGGGCCGTCGTCTGGCAGCGATGTTCTATGACTTCCTGTTGTGCACCGCGCTGCTGATCGTCACCGCGTTTATCTACAAGCTGGTGTGGATGGCGTTTGTCGGCGAAGCCAAGATGCGCACCCTGACCGAATCCGGTGCGCTGGACGGCGATCCGTTGCTGTCGACGATTCTGTTTTTTGTGCTGTTTGGCTTCTTCGCCAAGTTCTGGACCCATTCCGGGCAGACCCTGGGCATGCAGGTGTGGGGCGTGCGCGTGCAGAACGCCGACGGCTCGCGGATCAGCCTGTGGCAGGCGCTGCTGCGGTTTGTGGTGTCGATTGCGTCGTGGCTGTGCGTGGGGCTGGGGTTTGTCTGGTCGCTGTTTGATAAGCAAAAGCGCAGCTGGCATGACATCTATTCGGATACGCAACTGGTGCGGATCCCCAAACAGAAGAAATAATCACAGCCTAGTGAAGATCCAAATGTGGGAGCGGGCTTGCTCGCGAAGGCGGTGTATCAGTCAATCAATATATCGACTGACACTCCGCCTTCGCGAGCAAGCCCGCTCCCACATTTTTGGCCGAGTTCGCCTCAGGTCAGGCGTTGCCGGCCAGTTTCAGGCGCGCCGCCTGGGTAAAGTCCAGCATGCGCTTGAGCGGCCTTACCGCATGCGGAATCACCGACGGCTCAACGAAGATCTCGTTGCTGCCCTCACGTAAGCACTGCAACGTGCGCTCCAGCGTGTTCATCGCCATCCACGGGCAATGCGCGCAACTGCGGCATGCTGCGCCGTTGCCGGCGGTGGGCGCTTCGACGAAGACCTTGTCCGGGCACAGCTGCTGCATCTTGTAGAAGATGCCGCGGTCGGTCGCCACGATAAACGTCTTGTTCGGCAAACGCTGCGCAGCGGCGATCAGTTGGCTGGTGGAACCCACCGCGTCGGCCAGTTCGATCACCGCCGTCGGCGATTCCGGGTGCACCAGGATCGCGGCGTCCGGGTACAGCGCCTTCATGTCCTCCAACTGCTTGGACTTGAACTCCTCATGGACGATGCATGCACCGTCCCACAGCAGCATGTCGGCACCGGTCTGGCGCTGGATGTAGGTACCCAGGTGCTTGTCCGGGCCCCAGATGATGGTCTCGCCGTTGTCCATCAGGCTCTCGACGATTTCCAGCGCGCAGCTGGACGTCACCACCCAATCGGCGCGGGCTTTGACCGCCGCCGAGGTGTTGGCGTAGACCACCACCGTGCGCTCGGGATGCTGGTCGCAAAACGCGGAAAACTCGTCCACCGGGCAGCCCAGATCCAGGGAGCACGTGGCTTCCAGGGTCGGCATGAGGATACGTTTTTCGGGGGTGAGGATCTTGGCGGTCTCGCCCATGAACCGCACGCCGGCAACCAGTACGGTCTTGGCCGGGTGGGCGGCGCCGAAGCGGGCCATTTCCAGGGAGTCGGAGACACAGCCGCCGGTTTCTTCGGCCAGGGCCTGAATCACCGGGTCGCAATAGAAGTGGGCAACCAGCACCGCGTCCTGGGCTTTGAGCTCGGCGGCAATGGCGGCACGCAGGCTCGCCTCTTCATCGGCGCTGAGGGCCTTGGGCTGCTTGGCGTCGAGGTGGGCTTGAACCAGTAGGCGTTCGGAAATTTGCGTCATGTTCGCAAGACCTGCAGGCGCAGTAGCGCGAAAGTCGAGTGTACCACCGGCTCTGGAGCCCATCGGGCGCCGCCGGACGAAGTGTTTTTGCTCATCAAGCACGGTTGAAACAGAAGCCGCGCAAGGCTACAGAATATCCAATCGATTCAAAAGCCCAATCTGGCGTTTGCAGGTGCGTCTGTCGGGCAAAAAAAGGGAAGCCCCAGCAGCGGAGCTTCCCTTTTTTTGTCCCATGACGCGGTCCTCAGACCACCCGTGGATCAATCTCCGCCGCCCATCAAGGCGCGCCCGTACCAGCCGGAAAAGCCCGGGCCAGCAAGGCCACGCCGCACACCAGGGCCATCGCCAACGACAGGCCGGCGAGCATGCCGACATGGCCGCTGCGGTCGAGCAGCACCCCGGCGCCAATCGGCACCAGCATCCGCGTCAACACGAACAGGCTGGCCTGCAAGCCGTAGTCGGCGGCCTGGTGGTGCTCGCGGGAGAAAAACATCATCAGGGCGAAGACCAGGGTCGATACCGCGCCCATGGCCGTGGCCAGCAGGAACGCCGCGACCACCAGCCAGAGCATGTCGGCGTGCAGGCCGACGGCGGCAGTCAGTGCAAGTAACGAAATCAGCGCCCACAACATAAACAGCGGAATCGCCCGGCCCGGCCCGATACGCTGGATCAGCCGGCTGCCGAGCAGGCTGGCCACGGCACCGACCACGCCACCGCCAACACCGGCGATCAGCGCGACGTTTGGCGCGAGCATGCCCTGGTCCAACAGCAGCGGTTTGAGGTACAGCCAGGCCGCGCCGACAAACGGGAAGCTGGTCAGCAGCACCCAGGTCCACAGGCGTGCACCGGGTTGGCGGAAGTAACCCGACCAGTCGGCCAGCGCCGGACTGGCCGGCTTGCCATCGGCCGCTTGTACGTCGCCTTCACGCAGCCTGGCCAAGGGCAGCAGCGCCAGCAGCAGGCCGGCGGCCATCAACAGGAACGGCGCTTGCCAGCCCCAGCGGTTCTGCACCAGCAGCATCACGCCAGCGCCGACAATCGCCCCCAGAAACAGCGCCGCCGAGCGGATACCACCGGCGCGCGCCTGCTCGGCGTGCGGCAGCAACTTGATCGCCAGGGCGTTGACCGGGATGTCGGCCCAGGTCGCCAGCACGGAGGCGGCGAACGCCAGGCCGAACAGGTACAGCGGGTTGCCGCTGATCGACTGTTGGCTCGCCACCACCAGCAGCGCCGCCAGCAGCAGGCACAGCAACATCGCCCAGTTGCGGTAATGCCCGCGCTGGAAGCGATAGCGTTGCACGGGCAGCGCCAGCAAAAACTTGAACACCGCCGGCAGCCCGGCGAGCTGGAACAGGCCGATGTCGGTGCCCGACCAACCGTGTTCACGCATCACCAGCGGCAGCCCGAGCAGCAGGTAGATGCTCGGCACCGCGAGCACAAAGCCGAGCCAGCCAAACAGCAATTGCAGGCGCCACAGGGAAGCGTTCATGAGGCGCTCCGTCGGGCCACCAGCACCGAGACCGGCGCCACGGCAAAGGCCACCTCGGGGTAGCTGTCGATGCTGCTGAAGCCGGCCTGTTGCAGGGCGGCGCTCAGGCCACCGGCCTCGGTGACGTGGCGGCCGAGCATCTGCATCGACAGGTAATACGGCATGACGCGCCTGGCATGTTCGGGGTCGGCAGGGATCTCGGCGTGGGCGCTGATCAGCACGCCGCCGGAGCGCAGGGCGGCGCGGATCTTGGCCAGGGTGGCAGGCAGGTCCGGGACGAAGTGCAGCACCGAAGAACACCAGATCACGTCGTAGCCGTCGCCAATCGGGTCGCTGGCAAGGTTGCCGCCGCGCACGCCGAGGCGTTGCTCCAGGCCGGCGCGCTGAATGTTGAGCGCCGCCACTTCGACGGTTTTTTCGAAGTCGAAGATTTCGCCGCTGAGCATCGGGTTGTCGCGCACCAGGGCAATCGCCACCAAACCCGGGCCGCCGCCGAGGTCGAGCAAGCGACGCGCCTGGGCGAACTCCGGGACCAGGGCCATCAGCCGCAGGGCCACATCGACGGTGACGGCGCGCTGCTCCTGGGCGATTTGCAGGCGGGCGGCGGCGGTCCAGTTGTCGATGGTGGTGGTCATGTCGGTGGGTTGGCTGTCGGGCTGGCCGGCGCGCACGTGTTCGCCCAGTTGGCTGCCGAACCGGCGCATGCCACGCAGGCGAAACGTCCAGGCGTCGCCGCAGTAGTGCGGTGCGTCGCTGCGCAGGTAATCACTGGCTACCGCAGTGTTGCGGTACAGCGCAGGCTGGCGTTCGTCGCGCTCAAGCAGGTCCATGCTCCACAGGACTTCGAGCCAGAAGCCGGTGTTGGCCGGGTCGAGTTCCAGTTGCCGGGCAATCAGGTGGGCCGAGGTGGGCACTTGCAACAGGTCGAAGAGTTTCCATTCCAGCGCAATGCGCAGGGCGTCGGCGCGCACGGCGGCCAGGGTCAGGTCCCAGAAAGGTTGCAGGGCATGTGGGGTGGACAGGTTCATAGGTTTATCGCTCACAGTTCATAGCTGAGCCGAAGGCCGACTTCGCGGCCCGGGCTGTACACGCGGGTGGTGCCATTCAGGTAGCCGACGGCGTCGTAGCGCTTATCGGCGGCGTTGTTCAGGTAGGCGCTGATGCCGTAGTGGCTGAAGTCGTAGCCGGCACTCAGGTCGATCAAGCCGTAGCCGCCACGGCTGTATTGATTGGCGGCGTCCAGGTAGGTCTTGCCGACGGCGCTGACGCCCCCTTGGGCGTACCAACCGGCAGGGGCGTCATAACGCAGGCTGAGGTGGCCGGTGAGGTCCGGCGCGTAGGGGTTGTGATTGCCCTTGTAGTCGTTGCTGCCTTCGCTGAACTGCTTGAAGCGCGTGCGGTTCAGGCCCACGGAACTGACCACGCGCCAGTCGTCGGCGACCAGGTATTCGGCCTGCAACTCAAGCCCGCTGGAGCGCGCGGTGGCGGCGTTGGTGATGTACACCACGCCGGGCTGGATGATCTGTTGGACCTGCATGTCGCGCACGTCCATCAAGTACACCGCGGCCGAGTAGCGCAGGCGTTTGTCGGCCAGCCAGCCCTTGGCGCCGAGTTCGTAGGTTTTGACTTTTTCCGGATCGTAGCCGGGGTAGTTGGCGGCGCTGGAGAAGGCATTGAAACCACCGGCGCGGAAGCCTTCGGCGTAGCTGGCGTAGACGTAGGCGTCGGGCTGCCATTCGTATTGCAGCGCGGCCTTGGGCGTGAAGCGTTGCCAACTGGCGCTTTGGCGGCTGCCACTGGCGGGGTCGATGTGCACTTTGTCCTGCTCGGCACGGGCGCCGAGGGTGAGGGTCCAGCGTTCGGCCAGGGGCATCAGCCATTGGCCAAAGAGTGCGCGGGTGTTGCCGCCCAATTGGCTGTCAGTCTGGGTCAGGCGCAGCGGCAGTTTTTGCTGGTAGGACAGGTCGTGGTCGTCGCGGTCGGCGTAGGCGCCGAGCAGCCACTGGTTGTTGCGCCATTGGCCTTCGAGACGCAATTCCTGGGACAGGGTGTTGAAATGGTAGTCGCGGGCCAGGTGCAGTTGGTCCGCCGGCTGGAAATCGGTGTCTTGTTGCAGGCGGTCGTAGAAGTCATTGCGGGCGGTGATCGAGCGCAGCTTCAGGCCGGAGTCGAACTCGTGCGTCACATCCAGGGACAGGCTGCGGCCGCTGGAATGGTTCCAGCTTGGCGTGCCGGAGCGCACTTCGCGCCGCGCCGAAGTGGCGGTGCCCCACTGTGAGCCGACGTCACGGTAATCCTGGCGGCTGTAGCGCAGGTTGACATCAGTGGCCAGGCTGGGTGTCCAGCGCAGCACCATACGCGCACTGTGGCGCTCGCGGTCATCGGCCTGGCCGCCCTTATAGGCGTTATCGATAAAGCCGTCCTGCTCGCGCCACTGGCCGGAGACGCCGGCATACAAGGTGCCGGGCACCAGGGCAGTGCTGGCGTCGACGCTCATGGTGCGCAGGTCGCGACTGCCGGTGCCGGCTTCAAGGCGCGCGTAAGGTGTATCGCCAGGCTGGCGGGTGTGGATGCTCAACACGCCGGCTTCGGCGTTGCGACCGTACAGTGTGGATTGCGGGCCGCGCAGGATTTCGATGCGTTCGACGCCCAGCAGGGTGTGGTCGAAGCCCTGCCCCATCAGGGTCGGCACGCCGTCCACGAGCATCAGCATCGAGGACGAAAACGCCGTCGCACCCGAACTCAGGCCGCGCACCACCGGCAGATTGGTGCCGGACTGGCCGAACGGCTGGAAGGTGAAGCCCGCAGTGGTGCGGGCCAGGCGTTCCAGATCATCGATATTGCCCTTGCGCAGCTCTTCGCCGGAGATCACCGAGAGGCTGGCCGGGACCTCTTCCTGTTCCTGCTCGATCTTGTTGGCCGTGACCTTGACCGGCGCCAGTTCAGTCTGTGCAACGGCAACGCTTGCGTTACCCAGCCAACACACCAGTACGCCCCTGAAAACAGCTGTGCTCACCCGCATTCCCCTTCAATGAATCGCCCCATGGCCGCGTCTTGGCGATGGCAGTTGATGGGGAAACATGCTACGCATTAATGCGAACGCTTATCATGTAAGTCCGTATGGATTTCGGATCAATCCATATGCGAATCGGAGCCAAATCTAGGGAGGGCGTTAAACGTGTCGGCTTTACAGAGGATTTCCCAGTCGTATCGAGTTGCGTCAACGCACTCGCGGCTGGTCAGTACGCAAGCCTGCGGCTGGATGCGCCAACAGTTGCCGGAAGAACTGGGCGAGTGTTATTCGGAACGCCTGACCTTCGACGACGACCTGATGGTGGTGCGTTCGCGCTATCGCCCGACGCGCAACCTGATTGAAGAAACCGTCAGCCCGCACAACCGCCACATGTTGGTGATTACTTTCGGTATGCAGGGTGATTCCGGCTACAAGGGCGCCGATGGCGCGGCGGTGTCGTTCAGGGCGGGCTTTACCACGATCACTTCGTTCCAGCTCAGTCTCGGCGAACGCTGCTATAAGGCCGGTGCAACGGTGTCGCAACTGCGCCTGTTGATTGGCGAGAGCATGCTCAACAAGTACATCGGCGAGCAGCGCACCCAGCAGATCCTCGGCAACGGCAATGTGCGCCAACTGGCATTCCAGAAGAGCTCGGCCGCCAGCGCCAGCCATGCCAGCGCCCTGACCCGCTACCTCAGCCACGGCGTGACCGGCACCCTGGACATGCACATTCACACCCTGAGCCTGCTCTGCGAACAGCTCAAGCTGCTGAGCCCCGACGCGCTCTCGCAAAGCCTGAAATTCAGCGCGACCGACATCGAGAAACTCCAGCGCGTGCGCGACATCATGATCGAGCAGATGGACCAGCCGCTGACCATCCCCTATCTCTGCGCGGCGGTCGGGCTCAACGAGTTCAAGCTCAAGGAAGGTTTGCACTACCGCTTCAACTCCACTGCGCACCGCATGCTCAACGAGATCCGCATGCGCAAGGCCTACACCTTGCTGGAAAGTGGCTGTCAGGTGGCCCAGGCGGCTTATCAGGTGGGGTACAAATTTCCGAATAACTTCAGCGCAGCGTTTACGCGTTTTTTTGGCAAACCGCCCAAGTCGGTGTTTGGCAAACGGCGCTGAGCCCGTCAAGGGTGCGTGGCGGGAGCCTGTTTGAAGGCGGCCTGGGCCTTGGGGTTGGTCAGGATGCTGTAGCGCGTGGTGCGCGAGACTTTCCGGGTAAGGAAGCGTTCGAATACGGGGTCGAAGATGGACCGTTGTAGATTCGGCTGCTCGTCCTCCAGGTAACGCTCACAGAGCGCACGATAGGCTTCGAGGCTGACGAAGCGCTTGATCCAGAAGTGATAGAAGTACCCCATGGAGAAACCCAGGCTGAAGTCATGATCGATAACCGAATGCGCGCAGCACTCAAAATCGATTAGGCGCAGCTGACCGTCCGGCGCGATCAAAATGTTCTTGGGGTGGGGGTCCATGTGCACAAACCCTTCGGCGAGCATCTGCGCAAACAGTCGAAACACCTGTGGCAGTAGTGCAGCGGCCTGTTCAGGTTGCGCGACAAGACGATCATCCACACTGCAATGATCATCAAAAAAGCCCACCAGCAGGTACTCCTCTTTCAGGAACGGAAAGCGCGCTTTATAGCCGAACCCGGCGACGCGCGGCACGCTGGCTGACTTGGTGGACACCACGGACAGGTTGATGAACTCGTTGGTCAGGTCATGCAGGCCAAATGCACGTTTTAGCCCCAGGTAGTTCTGCAGCTGTTTTTTCCAGTGCTCAAGCTTGTTGTGCTTCAACACCCACCGTCGCTCACCCTCCAGCAGGAACACCCCGCGCGTGGCCTCGGGTATGTCGAGGGTGGTGTGTTGTTCCGGTGCGGCGAGGAAGCGTTGGACCAGCGTGGAGAGTTCAGGCTGATAGCGGGGGTCGAAATAGAAGATTAGGTCGCCGAGGGGCGTGGTTTGGAATGCGCGGGTCATGCGGTTTAGGTGACGCATTGGGCCTTCCTCACATGGGCTATCGGCTTTGGCTAAATCGTCCAGCTACGCAGGCTTACCTAAATCGCAAGCAAAAAAAAACCCGGAAATCCTCACTTGCGTGGGCCTTCCGGATTTTCTAAACCGCCAAAAATGGTGGGTCGTGTGGGATTCGAACCTACGACCAATTGGTTAAAAGCCAACTGCTCTACCAACTGAGCTAACGACCCGCTGTGTGGTGGCGCGTATAATACTGATTTCTAAGGATTATTCAACACCTTATTTTAAAAAAATCAGAAATAACGCGTTGGGTCAGTAATTCCGGCCGCTTGGAAGCCTTCTGCACGCAGTCGGCAGCTGTCGCATTTCCCACAAGCACGGCCGTCATCGTCTGCCTGGTAGCAGGAAACTGTCAGCGAATAATCGACGCCAAGTCCTACGCCAGCCTTGACGATGTCGGCTTTGCTGAGGTTTTGCAGCGGCGCCAGGATGCGGAAGCCCTGCCCTTCTACACCGGCTTTGGTCGCCAGGTTGGCCATGCGTTCGAACGACTCGACGAACTCTGGGCGGCAGTCCGGGTAACCGGAGTAGTCCACCGCGTTGACGCCGATAAAGATGTCGCGGGCGTTGAGCACTTCAGCCCAGCCCAGGGCCAGGGACAGGAAGACGGTGTTGCGGGCCGGTACGTAAGTGACCGGGATGCCTTCGCCGGGTGTTTCCGGTACGTCGATGCTGCTGTCAGTGAGCGCCGAGCCGCCGATGCCATTGAGGCTCAAGCCGATCACCTTGTGCTCGACCACGCCCATGTCGCGGGCGACGCGGGCGGCAGCGTTCAGTTCGGCGCGATGACGCTGGCCGTAGTCGAAGCTCATGGTGTAGCAGCTGTAGCCTTGCGCCTGCGCCATCGCGACCACGGTAGCGGAGTCGAGGCCGCCGGACAGGAGAATCACGGCGCGTTTTTGATCGTTGGTGTGCTCAGTCATGTCAGCGTCCTGGCTCGTCGTTCCAAAGGTATTTGTGCAACTGTAATTGCAGGCGCACCGGTAGATTGTCCGCCACCACCCAATCGGCGAGGTCGCGTGCGTTCAGGTCGTGGTGGCTTGGAGAGAACAGCACCTCGCCCGCGCGACGGTCCAGGCCATACTGGATCAGCTTGGAGTTCGCCCAATCGTAATCATCACGGGAACAGATAACGAACTTGACCTGATCGTTGGCCGTCAGCAAGTCGATGTTCTCGTAGCGATTGCGGTGCGACTCCTTGGAGTCCGGGGTCTTGAGGTCGACTACCCGGCTTACCCGCGGGTCGACCGCGGAAATATCCAGGGCGCCGCTGGTTTCCAGGGACACCTCGTAACCGGCATCGCACAACTGCTTGAGCAAAGGGATGGCATTGGGTTGCGCCAACGGCTCACCCCCCGTCACGCAGACGTAGCGCGGCCGGTAACCGGCAACCTGTTCGAGGATGTCGTCGAGGGTGCGCACGGTGCCACCACTGAAGGCGTAGGCGCTGTCGCAGTATTGGCAGCGCAACGGGCAACCAGTCAGGCGCACAAAGACTGTGGGCAGGCCAGCGGTGCGCGTTTCACCCTGCAAAGAGTAAAAAACTTCGGTGATACGTAATGTGTCTTGCATAGTCGCCACGGGCGTAACAGCTAAACAGGCTGTCCGCCTCCGTCAGGCACTTCATGAGACCCCGCCAACGCGTAGACCCCAAGAAGCGTGTTTCATAAAAGGGCGTGGATTCTAACGAAAAAACCCGCGCCAGGCGCGGGTTTCTTCTGAACGGGCTGCTTTGCCTACAAGCGTTGCAGATCCCGCTGGGCCAACTGGGCAGCGGAAGTCCCCGGATACTGGGCAACCACTTGCTGCAGAATGCCTTTGACCTTGTCGGTATGACCCAGGCGGCGTTCTACGTCAGCGAGTTTGTACAGCGAATCCGGCACCTTGGCATGCTTGGGATAGAGCTGGCTGACCTTGGCAAATGCCTGGCCTGCGCCCTGCAAGTCACCCTTGGCCAGGTTCACCTCGCCCAACCAGTATTGGGCGTTACCCGCGTACTGGCTGTTTGGGTATTTGCGCAGGAAAGCGCTGAATGCCTGGCTGGCCTTATCGAAATCCTTGGCTTTGATCAGGTCGAAGGCCGCATCGTAATACAGCTTTTCCTTCGCCGGATCACCCGGTTCGCTGCTCGCGGCAGGGGCTTGGCTGGCAGCCGCCCCCGCTGCTGCACCACCGATGGCAGCACTAGGTGCACCACCGGCGGAAGAATTATCAGGAGTTGCGGCAGGTGTAACACCGGCTCCAATGCGTCGATCAAGATCCTGGTAACGTTCCAGGCCTTCTTGCTTCAGCTGGCGCACTTCGTTCTGCAGAATTTCAATGGTGCCTTGTTGCTGCGCCAATTGATCCTGCATACGTTGCAGCTGGTTGAACAGTTCGCCCTGTGCCGAGGGAGCGGACGTAGCCGCTCCCCCCGCATAGGCGCCGTTCGTGCCATAACCTGCTGGCGGATAACTGCTCCCGCTATTGTTATAGCCAGAGTTGCTATCTTCCACAGGAACCGCAGCCCACACCGCAAGCGGTGCGAAGCTGAGAGCCAATACAGTCAGAGCACGACGGCACGTTCGCATGACGAATTACTTACGCAGTTCGACGCGACGGTTTTGAGCCCAGGACTGCTCGTCGTGGCCAGTAGCAACTGGACGCTCTTTACCGTAGGAAACCAGTTCCAGTTGGCCTGGAGCAACACCTTGCAGTACCAGGTAGCGCTGAACGGCTTTCGCACGACGCTCGCCCAGTGCCATGTTGTACTCACGAGTACCACGTTCGTCGGTGTTACCTTCCAGAACAACGCGAGCGCCGTTAGCTTTCAGGTCCTTCGCGTGAACGTCCAGAGCGCGCATGGCTTCTGGTTTCAGGTCCGAACTGTCGTATTCGAAGTAGAAAGTGGTGATAGCGCGCAGAGCAGCTTCTTCGCTCAGGGAGCCGTCAACTGCACCAGTGTTAGCGCCGTAACCAGCGTTTGGATCAACAGCTGCGCCTTCACCGGCATTGTCGCCGCCTTTAGACGAGCAACCAACGGCTACGGACAGAGCCAGAGCCAGAGCAGCAAACTTACCAAACTTCAGCATTTCCATCGTGAAACTCCTAATGAACCCCAGTGTGTTAAGCAAATCTTGTAGCGCCGCGTCAGTTCAGGTAAGGGGACCAGGATGGTTCTCTGACTTCGCCTTGAGCGGTAGGAAGTGGGAGCCTTACGCGTCCATTAATGGACACGAGCATCAAGACTCCCCGGCCCTGCTGGCGGGTGGCGTAGATTACCATGGTGCCGTTGGGCGCAACAGTGGCTGACTCATCAAGGTTGGTATCTGTGAGGATTTTTACGGTTCCGCGCTGCAAATCCTGGGCCGCAACCCGGAAATTAGTGAAACCATCCTGACGGTGAATCATCACCAACGTCTTTTCATCAGCCGAAAGTTTAGGGTTGGCGTTGTAGTTGCCGATAAAAGTCACGCGTTCCGCGCCACCGCCACCAACACTCGCCTTGTAGATTTGTGGTTTGCCGCCACGGTCGGAGGTGAAGAAGATGGTCGAGCCATCCTTACCCCAGAACGGTTCGGTGTTGATACCCGGGCCGCTGGTCACGCGAGTAATCGCACGCGAAGCCATGTTCATCACGTAGATGTCCGGGTTGCCGTCCTTGGACAGCACGAACGCCAGGCGCGAACCATCCGGCGACCAGGCTGGCGCACCGTTGAGGCCTTCGAAGTTGGTGATCTGCTCACGACGGCCAGTATCGATGTGCTGGACGAAGATACGCGGACGCTTCTGTTCAAAGGACACGTAGGCAATACGCTTGCCGTCCGGCGCAAAACGCGGCGACAGGATGGGCTCACGCGACTGCAGCAAGGTCACTGCACGAGCACCGTCGTAGTCCGAACGCTGCAAGGTGTAGCGGGTGTTGTCTACCGAGAAACGCTCAGCCGTTACATAAAGCAGACGCGTCGAGAAAGCACCTTTGATGCCGGTGAGCTTTTCAAACGACTGGTCCGAGATGTAGTGGGCCATGTCGCGGATTTGCTCGGCTGTGCCCGACACGCTGCCGGTCAGGACCTGCTGCTCGGTGGCCACGTTGAACAAGGTGTAGGTGATTTGCAGGCGACCGCCGGCCGGCGTGATATTACCGACCATCAGGTACTGCGCGCCCACGGCTTTCCAGTCACGGAACACGACTTCGCTGGCCTGGTTCGGCTGGCTGATCATGTTGCCTTTCGGAATCGGCGCGTAGTAGCCGGAGTTGCGCAGGTCGTCGCTGACGATCTGGGCCATGTCGTCCGGCAGCACGCTGCCGCCCTGCCAGCCGAACGGTACTACCGCGATCGGGGTGGCCCGATCGCTACCGCTGGTGACCAGGATGTTCTTTTCATCCGCCGCCGCTATCCCTGCCATACAGCAAATAACGACAAGCATTCCTCGAAGAAGGTTTCTCACAAGGCTAGATCCTCAGGTGTGAATGTCATCTTGAATGAACGATAGGGAGCGAAGTCGCTTGGTTTCATTCCCTGCATCTCGGTCAACCGGCCAATGTTCTTGACCGCTGCAACCGCCGAACTGTCGAACGAACCATCGCCACTGGACTTGGCCACGCTGACCGAAGTCACCGTACCGTCCGGCAACATGCCGATCTGCAGCACTACTGTCATGCCTTTGCGTGCCGAAGGTGGACGTGTCCAACCTTCCGCTGCCCGTGCCCGAATCAGGTCGTCGAAACTGCCCGCGACTTCGTCACCACGTTCATCGGCCAAGGCTTGCTGACGCTGCGGCGTGTCGGAAAGCAAATCTGCCAGGGCCTGGGCCTTTTTCTCTTCGGCGGATTTACGTGCTGCTTCCTGGGCCTTTTTCTTGGTGGCATCGGCGGCAGCTTTCTTCTTCGCGTCGTCGGCGACTTTTTTCTTCGCCTCGTCTGCTTCAGCTTTTTTCTTGGCGTCTTCGGCGGCTTTCTTCTTCGCGTCTTCGACTATTTTCTTCTTGGCTTCTTCAGCGGCCTTTTTCTTGGCCTCTTCTTCGGCAGCTTTCTTGGCTTCTTCTTCAGATTTCTTCTTGGCTATATCAGCCAATTGTTTCTCTTCGGCTTTTTTAGCTTCGGCAGCCTTCTCGGCTTTTTTGGCTTCATCAGCCTTTTTCGCCTCGTCGGCCTTCTTCGCTTCGTCAGCCTTTTTCGATTCCTCGGCCTTTTGAGCCGCCTCTTCTTTCTTTTGTTCCGCAGCAGCCTTCACCGCTTCCTGCTCGACCTTCTTCTGTTCCATCTGTTCGACTTCAGTCTGGCGCGCAGCCGACTTCTGGGCCTCACCTGCAATCTTCTGATTGGTCTGGGTGGTGGCCTGGCTTTTCGATTTCAGCTGATACAGGGTCGCCTGCACGATCGGCTTGGCTGGCGGCAGGTCCGGGGTCATGGCAAAGCTGACGAACAGCATGCCAAACACCAGGACGTGCAGGGCAATTGCCCAGACGCTAGGCCAGAAGTAGCTTTCCGAGGCGGACGGCTCTCGCTGTTGCTGCATCAGGGCGCCTCGGTAATCAAGCCAACGTTACCGACGCCGGCCTTCTGCAGCCCGCCCATGGCACCCATGACGGAACCGTAGTCGACTGCCTTGTCACCCCGGATGAACACCTGGGTGTGCTTGCCGCCTTCGTTGCCGGCGCGAATGATCTTGGTCACCGCATCGGTCATCGCCGGCAAGGTCATGGCCTTGTCCTGTTGCTTCTGAGTGTCGACTTCGCTGCCAAGGTTCCAGTAATAGGTCTTATCGGACTTGATCGAAATGGTCAGCACCTGCGTGTTGTTGTCCTGGGGCAAGGCTTCGCTGGAAACCTTGGGCAGGTCAACCTTCACACCCTGGTTGAGCATCGGCGCGGTCACCATGAAGATCACCAGCAGCACCAGCATCACGTCGATGTAAGGCACTACGTTCATCTCGGCGACCGGCTTGCGCTTGGTTCGAGCTCGAGTGATTAAAGCCATCGGGAGGTACCTGCTTATTCTTCGCTGGTGTGCACTTTACGGTGCAGGATCGCCTGGAATTCATCGGCGAAGGTGTAGTAACGGCCAATCAGGTTTTCGCCGCGAGCGGCAAAACGGTTGTAGGCGATGACTGCCGGGATCGCAGCGAACAGGCCGATCGCAGTAGCGATCAAGGCTTCGGCGATACCCGGGGCCACGGTGGCCAGGGTCGCTTGCTGAGCCTGGGCCAGGCCACGGAAGGAGTTCATGATGCCCCACACGGTACCGAACAGACCGATGTACGGGCTCACGGAACCCACGGTGGCGAGGAACGGCAGGCTCTGCTCCAGTTTCTCTTCTTCGCGGGAGATGGCGACGCGCATGGCACGGGCCACGCCTTCCATCACCGCTTCCGGGTCGACGCCTGGCTGCTGGCGCAGACGGGAGAATTCCTTGAAGCCGGCGCGGAAGATCTGCTCGACGCCCGAATCCGGGTCCGGGTTGCTGCCCGCCTGGCGGTACAGCTTGGACAGGTCGATACCCGACCAGAAGCGCTCTTCAAAGCTCTCCAGGGCACGTCGACCGGCACGCAGCAGGTTGCTGCGCTGAAAAATCATGACCCAAGAGGTAACCGATGCGGCTACCAGGGTCAGCATCACCAGTTGAACCACGACACTGGCATTGCTGACCAGGCTCCACATGGAGGAATGGTCGACGACGGTAGGTTCCACGCTAAATCTCCTGCTTTGATTGTTTACCCGCGCCGCTTACGTCGGCAAAGGCCGCACGTAGAGCTTCGGGAATGGCCCGGGGTTTCAAACTATTGGTGCGCACACAGGCCACCAGGAACTGCCCCTCACAGAGCAGCGTTGCATCCGTTGCCCGCCTGACCTGCTGTTTGAAGCGCAGGCTGACACGGTTCAATTCGATTACTTCAGCGCTGACCAGCAGTTCGTCGTCGAGCCGCGCCGGCGCGTGATAGCGCGCCTCGCTGGAATGCACGACAAACAACAGGTCCTCCCCTGCCAGCTGGGATTGGGCAAAGCCCAGCTCCCGCAGCCGCTCGGTGCGAGCCCGCTCCATGAACTTGAGATAGTTGACGTAATACACGATGCCGCCCGCATCGGTGTCCTCGTAATAAACGCGACAGCGATGTGCGAACGACTGATCCCCGTTTTGCGCGCGCATACTCTAGTGCTTACTCCTCAGGTTGCCAATTGGCTGGGCAACTGTTTTTTCATTCTATGAAACATTTCTAACGACTGAATGACGACACCAGCCACTAGGACAGCACAAACCTCAGATAAATCGACTGGCGTGACCTTTTTAATCGTCCACTGCATCAAGGAATTCGTCTACCACGGGCATCTCACCCAATCGTGACGGAATGTTTAGCCCGAAGTGCAGATAGGCGTGGCGTGTCACCACGCGCCCCCGCGGCGTGCGCATGATATAGCCCTGCTGGATCAGGTAAGGCTCCAGCACATCCTCGATGGTATGGCGTTCTTCACTGATGGCAGCCGCGAGGCTGTCGACGCCCACTGGGCCGCCATCGAACTTCTCGATCATGGTCAAGAGTAGACGTCGGTCCTGGTGATCGAAGCCGTGCTCGTCCACATCCAGCAGGTTCAAGGCCAGGTCGGCGACGGCCTTGGTGATATGCCCCTTGGCCCGCACTTCGGCGAAGTCACGCACGCGACGCAGCAGACGGTTGGCGATTCGTGGCGTACCGCGGGCACGACGGGCGATTTCAAACGCACCTTCCGGGTCCAGGGGCAAGCCGAGAATGCCCGCCGAACGGCTGACGATGGTCGCCAGGTCTGCAGTGCTATAGAACTCTAGACGTTGAACAATGCCGAAACGGTCTCGCAACGGGTTGGTCAGCATGCCCGCGCGAGTGGTGGCGCCGACCAGGGTGAAGGGTGGCAGGTCGAGCTTGATCGAGCGGGCCGCCGGGCCTTCGCCGATCATGATGTCGAGCTGGAAATCCTCCATCGCCGGGTACAGCACTTCCTCGACGATGGGTGACAGACGATGAATCTCGTCGATAAACAGCACGTCGTGGGGCTCAAGATTGGTCAACAACGCCGCCAGATCACCCGGACGCTCCAGCACGGGGCCGGACGTGGACTTGATCGACACGCCCATTTCCTGGGCAATGATGTTGGCCAGCGTGGTTTTACCCAGGCCCGGCGGGCCAAAGATCAGCGTGTGGTCCAAGGACTCACTGCGCCCGCGCGCAGCCTGGATGAACAGCTCCATCTGCTCGCGCACGGTGGGCTGGCCGATGTAGTCGGCCAGGCTCAACGGGCGGATGGCGCGGTCCTGGACTTCTTCACGGTCACGCGGACCGGTGGCCGCAATCAGACGATCAGCTTCAATCACTTAAATCATTCCCTTCAGGGCGCGGCGGATCATGTCTTCGGCACTCAGGTTCTTGTCCTTGATGGCCGACACGGCCTTGCTGGCTTCCTGGGGCTTGTAGCCCAGGGAAATCAGCGCGTTGACAGCATCGCTCTCGGCGCTGGCGACCTGGGCCGCCGGCATATCCGGCTGGTTCGGCACCAGGGCGAACATGCTTGGCACGACTTCCCAGGCCTTGAAGCGGTCCTTGAGTTCGACCAGCAAGCGCTCGGCGGTCTTCTTGCCAACCCCCGGCACCTTGGTCAGCGCCGACGTGTCCTGGGCCGAGACGGCGCGCACCAGCTCATCCACTTCCAGGCTCGACATCAACGCCAGCGCCAGTTTCGGCCCGACACCATTGAGGCGAATCAGCTCGCGGAAGAAATCACGGTCGCGCTTGCCAATGAAACCATAGAGCAATTGCGCATCTTCGCGCACCACCAGGTGGGTGTGCAGCGTAATCGGCTCGCCGACCGACGGCAGGCGATACAGGGTGGTCATGGGCACTTCCAGCTCATACCCCAACCCGTTTACATCCAGAATCAGGTGCGGCGGCTGTTTTTCAGCCAGGGTGCCGCGCAAGCGTCCAATCACGGTTCAAATCCTTAAAGCTTGAGGTCAGATAAAAGGCCTGACCGGGAAAAACGATTGCGCTGATGCTATCAGAGACGCAGCCGCCCGCCACGACTGCGTGCAGTACCCAGGCCGTGAGGCAACAGGCTGGAACGGGTGTGCGCGTGGCAAATGGCGATGGCCAGTGCGTCGGAGGCGTCGATTTGTGGCTTCGCGGTGAGCTTGAGCATGTGCATGACCATCATCTGCACTTGTTCCTTGTTCGCCGCGCCGGTGCCGACCACGGCCTGCTTGACCTGGGTCGCGGTGTATTCGGCGATCTCCATGCCCTCCTCGGCACCTGCGACGATGGCAGCGCCACGGGCCTGGCCGAGCTTCAGCGCCGAATCGGCGTTTTTGGCCATGAACACCTTTTCGATGCCCATGGTCACCGGACCATAGGTCTGGATCACTTCACGCACGCCGCGATAAACAATCTGCAGGCGCTCGGCCAGCTCGCCCGCCCCGGTGCGGATACAGCCCGAGGCGACATAGATGCAGCCACGAGGGGTCTGTTGCACCACGCCAAAACCGGTGATGCGCGAACCGGGGTCGATACCTAGGATTAAAGTCATAACGCCTGCGGTTTGGGTAAAACAATTTTGATACAAAGGAGATCCAATGTGGGAGCGGGCTTGCCCGCGAAGACGGTGGATCAGTCAACATTTTCAGCGACTGGTACACCGCATTCGCGGGCAAGCCCGCTCCCACATTTTGATCGACGTCATACCTCAGACTAGCTGTGCAGCCACATCCTCCGGGATGTCGGCGTTGGAATAGACGTTCTGCACATCATCCAGGTCTTCGAGCATATCCAGCAGCTTCAGCACTTTCTGTGCGCCATCCAGGTCCAGTTCGGCGCTGGTGGTCGGCAGCATCACGATTTCCGCGTCGGTACCTTTGAAACCGGCGGTTTCCAGGGCGTTACGCACGGCGTAGAAACTGGCAAACGAGGTGAACACGTCGATAGAACCATCGTCGTTGGTGACCACGTCGTCGGCATCCGCTTCCATCGCCGCTTCCATCAGCGCGTCTTCATCCGTACCCGGCGCGAACGTGATCTGCCCTTTACGCTCGAACAGGTAAGCCACTGAACCATCGGTGCCCAGGTTGCCGCCGCACTTGCTGAACGCATGGCGCACGGCCGCCGCAGTGCGGTTGCGGTTGTCGGTCATGCACTCGACCATCACCGCCACGCCGCCCGGGCCGTAGCCTTCGTAGGTCAGCTCGACCATGTCGTCGGTATCGGCAGCGCCGGCACCACGGGCCACGGCGCGGTCGATAATGTCGCGGCTCATGTTGGCGCCGAGGGCCTTGTCCAGCGCGAGGCGCAGGCGCGGGTTGGAGCCCGGGTCACCACCGCCCTGGCGTGCAGCGACAGTCAGCTCGCGAATCCACTTGGTGAAAATCTTGCCTTTCTTGGCATCCTGACGCTCTTTGCGGTGCTTGATGTTCGCCCACTTGGAATGGCCAGCCATAACACAACTCCGAAATTCTGTAGAAACCTTGTCAACCCTGCCCCAGGCAGGATGCAACCCTTGTAACGCAAAGGCGCATCCGAAGATGCGCCTTTTTTAGACTGCGTAGAACTCAACGCGCTTTCACGCCGCAGCCTTACTCAGCCTTCGGTGTCTCACGCAGGCGGATGTGCAGTTCGCGCAGTGCCTTGGCATCCACCACACCCGGAGCCTGGGTCATGACGTCCGCAGCGCTCTGGGTTTTCGGGAAGGCGATCACTTCACGGATCGACTGGGCGCCGGTCATCAGCATCACCAGACGGTCCAGGCCGAACGCCAGGCCACCGTGGGGCGGCGCACCGTATTTCAGGGCGTCGAGCAGGAAGCCGAACTTCTCTTCCTGTTCCGCTTCGTTGATGCCCAACAGGCGGAACACCGCTTGCTGCATCTCCTTGCGGTGGATACGGATCGAACCGCCACCCAGCTCAGTACCGTTCAGAACCATGTCGTAGGCGCGGGACAGTGCGCCAGCCGGGTTGGCTTCCAGCTCGGCCGGCGAGCACTTCGGCGCGGTGAACGGGTGGTGCAAGGCGCTGAAGCTGCCGTCGTCGTTCTCTTCGAACATCGGGAAGTCAACGACCCACATCGGGGCCCACTCGCAAGTCAGCAGGTTCAGGTCGTGACCCAGCTTGATCCGCAGCGCGCCCAAGGCTTCGCTGACGATCTTGGCCTTGTCGGCGCCGAAGAACACGATGTCGCCATCGACCGCACCAACGCGATCGAGGATCGCGTTCAGGTTGTCCAACGGGATGTTCTTCACGATCGGCGATTGCAGACCGTCAACACCGTTAGCACGCTCGTTGACCTTGATGTAAGCCAGGCCCTTGGCACCGTAGATGCCGACAAACTTGGTGTAGTCGTCGATCTGCTTGCGCGGCATGCTTGCGCCGCCAGGTACGCGCAGGGCGGCGATACGGCATTTAGGGTCATTGGCCGGGCCGCTGAACACCTTGAAGTCGACTTCCTTCAGTTGGTCGGCCACGTCTACCAGTTCCAGCGGGTTGCGCAGGTCTGGCTTGTCGGAACCGTAGCGGCGCATGGCTTCTTCGAAGGTCATGTGCGGGAAATCGCCGAACTCCAGATCCAGCACTTCCTTGAACAGGTTGCGGATCATTTTTTCGGTCAGGCCCATGATCTCGTTTTCATCGAGGAAGCTGGTCTCGATGTCGATCTGGGTGAATTCGGGCTGGCGATCGGCGCGCAGGTCTTCGTCGCGGAAGCACTTGGCGATCTGGTAGTAACGGTCGAAGCCAGCGACCATCAGCAGTTGCTTGAACAGCTGTGGCGATTGCGGCAGGGCGAAGAACGAACCGGCATGGGTACGGCTCGGCACCAGGTAATCGCGCGCGCCTTCCGGGGTGGCCCGGGTCAGGATCGGCGTTTCCACGTCCAGGAAGCCGTTCTCGTCGAGGAAACGGCGGATGCTGGTGGTCATGCGCGAACGCAGGCGCAGCTTCTCGGCCATTTCCGGACGACGCAGGTCCAGGAAGCGGTAGCGCAGGCGGGTTTCTTCGCCCACGTCGGAGTATTCGTTGAGTGGGAACGGCGGGGTTTCCGACTCGTTCAGCACTTCCAGTTCATAGCCCAGCACTTCAATCGCACCGGAGGCCATGTTCGCGTTCACGGCACCGGCCGGACGCAGGCGAACCTTGCCGGTGATCTTCACGACGTATTCGCTGCGCACGCGGTCGGCGGCGGCGAAGCTTTCGGCGCGGTCCGGGTCGAACACCACCTGGGCCAGACCATCACGATCACGGATATCGAGGAAGATCACCCCGCCGTGGTCGCGGCGACGGTGAACCCATCCGCAAAGGGTGATTTCCTGACCATCCAGGGTCTCGTTCAGTTGGCCGCAATAGTGGCTGCGCATCATGGTAGTGGTTTCACTTCTCGTAATTCGAAATTCGGTGGAGGCCTGCCTCGTCACCGTACATTAAAGCAGGGGACGGATAATGCAGGAGCCTGCGCGTAGAGTTCAACTCAGTCTGCTTTGTCGCCGCCCGCCAGATTCTTCTTCGAGCCGGTCTTGAAATCGGTCTCGTACCAGCCGCTGCCACTCAGGCGAAAGCCCGGCATGGACAACATCTTCTTGAGTTCCGGCGCCTGGCAGGCTGGGCAATCGACCAACGGTGCTGCGCTGATCTTCTGAATGGCTTCCAACTGATGACCACAGGAAGCACATTGATAGTCGTACATGGGCATGGCGATGTCTCGGCGATCAGATCATTACTGCGCCACGCCTGGCCCTTGGAGAACAGCCCCGGCCTGCGCAGCAAAGCGCGGGATTATATATGGTAAATCAAGGCAGCGCAGCCGGCTTTCTGCCCTAAGCACGGCCCGCCAGGGCAGCGGGTCGTCCTCGGGGCCGCCGTGCTACTCGGGGTTCGGCGGCACAACCTGGCCCTTCAATGCGTGAACCACACACACCACACGGACCAGACCACTGAAGTTCTTCACCCCCCCGTAACGCAAATGCACTTCCCGATCGACATACGACAGCAACGCACTGACCGAACAGGCATTGATCCTGGCAATTTCCGTGAGGATATTCCAATAGATCTGCTCAAGCCGCAGGCACGTGGAAAACCCATTGAGCCTGACCGATCGGGACAAGGGCTTGGACAGCCCCATGTCGAACCCCTTTGCAAAGGGATCGACCTTTATCTTATGGAAACCACAGGCCTCCATCACTCCACTACCCACTCCGCGTGACATACACCTGACACTCCATTGCCAAACAACAGCCCACGGGGTACTCCCGTTGGACAGTGGGCCTATAAAACAGCAGGAAGAGCGGAGCGGCCAGAAGACGCGGAGTTGATAGTCGTAGGACAACGCCAGGAAGCGCAGGGAAACAAGCGAGCGGCGCCAGGGTGGCGCCGCTCGAAGCAGGTATCTACTGGTTTTCGAGCAGGGAACGCAACATCCACGCGGTCTTCTCGTGGACCTGCATGCGCTGGGTCAGCAGGTCGGCAGTCGGCTCATCGCTGACCTTGTCGAGCAATGGAAAAATGCCACGCGCGGTACGAGTGACCGCCTCCTGGCCCGCCACCAGCTGCTTGATCATCTCTTCAGCGCTGGGCACGCCTTCCTCCTCCTTGATGGAAGACAGGCGAGCATAGATCGAATAGGCACCCGGCGCCGGGAAACCCAGGGCACGGATACGTTCGGCAATGGAATCCACCGCCAGCGCCAGTTCGTTGTACTGCTCCTCAAACATCAAGTGCAGCGTACGAAACATGGGGCCCGTGACGTTCCAGTGGAAGTTGTGGGTCTTCAGATACAGTACGTAGGTATCGGACAGCAGACGCGAAAGCCCATCGACGATGGATTTACGGTCTGCTTCACTGATACCAATATCGATTGCCATGTTTTTCCCCTTCAATTGACGAGCGTTCATTGATCAGGTGCAGGACCACTCTAGCAAGAGACCCGGTGTTGTGCAGCCCGACACACCCCGGTGACCTGCGGCAAATCGCCCCTCTGCCGCTCGCCAGGCCGCGTGGGGCAAGCGCTACAGCGCTCAGGCAGACTCTTGAAATACCCCTCAAAACACCCAAACCTGTCTAGGACAAGCGTTTGCCGCATAAACGCCGCGTCTCCCGCAACACCCGCAAATGCTTGATTTGAGTAGGCACAGCCTTTGCTGTTAAATAGGCGGCGTGTGGCTGCCGTTAATGTTTGCGGCACGTTACATAGGCTGATACCCGCGCACGTGCTCAACGCCTCCCATTGTTCAGAAGCGAACCGTGCCAGTCAGCTCTTCCTTGTGATCCGTCTTAACGTGAGTTAATCAAAATGTTGAAAATCGTCCACCTGCTAACGGGCGTTGCAGCTTTGCTGCTGTCCTTTATCCCGAGCCTGCAGCCTGAAAGCCTGCCCTACCTGCAACAATATGACGCTCTGTACCTGGCCTTGTTCGGCCTTCTTAACCTGACGCTGGCACCGGTGATCCCTTACTGGAACAAAGGCACACGTCATCAACTGCAAAACCTGGTCAGCGCACTGCTGGTACTGACCGTTGTCGTACAAACCCTCACCCTGCTGGCACCCATGCCTGAAGTCGGTGGCCACCCGGCCATCCTGCTCAGCCTGGTAATTGCCGTGGTTGCCATCGTTCTGCACCTGGCAATCAGTTTCTACCGTTCGTCGCCTGCAGCCGCTTCGCAAAACTACGACATGACCAACCGCGATACCGGGACGGTCAAGTGGTTCAACACGTCCAAGGGCTTCGGCTTTATTTCTCGTGATTCGGGCGACGACATCTTCGTCCACTTCCGGGCCATTCGCGGCGAAGGCCATCGTGTCCTGGTGGAAGGCCAGCGCGTGGAGTTCTCCGTGATGAACCGCGACAAAGGCCTGCAAGCCGAAGACGTGATTGCGGCCCTGCCGCGTCGCTGATCCACGCCTTCGCAGCAAAAAAAAACCGCGATCCAGTGCAGACTGGATCGCGGTTTTTTATTGCGCGCCTGTTTAGTAATGAGGCGGCGGCGCTTCTTCTTCGGAGGTCTCGAACTGGCCGCCCATTTCTTCCTGGCGCTTGAGCAGTGCCGTCATCTGCAATTGCAAACGCTCGACCGCCCGTTGCTGGGTGACAAGGATGTCATTGAGGGTTTCGATAGTATCGTCCTGAAAGGCCAGGCGGCTTTCCAGGTCGTTGACGCGGTCTTGCAGATCCATGGTTCAGCCCTGGATAAAGATGAAGTCGGCAGGCAACAGCGTGCGCAACCTGGTGCGAATGGCCGCAACCTGCTCCGTGGTATATGGCACGGCGGGGTGTTTGCCCCACACCGGCGCAGGCCAGGCAGCGTCATCGCGCTTGCGCACGATCACATGCACGTGCAACTGACTGACCACGTTACCAAGGGCGCCGATATTCATCTTGTCCGCCGCCAGGCCTTCATTGAGAAGTTGCGCCAGGGCTGTGGTCTCTTGCCACAGCGTCTGCTGATCGGCGACACCCAGTTGAAACACTTCGCTGATACCGTTGATACGCGGCACAAGAATGAACCACGGGTAATTCGAATCATTGGACAGCAGCAGGCGGCACAAGGGGAAATCCCCGAGGGTCAGCGTATCTTGTTGCAGGCGTTGGTCTAAGGCGAACACCGCGGGCACTCCGTATTGGCAGGTCAGTTTCAGGCGCCCAGCATACCTTCGAATGGCCCGCCATGCAGAAGACGCGATGCAACCCGAGAAAAACAACTGCACCTTTTCGATGCAGGCGGATATTTCAACTACGCTAAGACGGGCCTCAGCGGGACGCACCAAAATGACCCACTTGTGCCTCAAAGCGATCCGCCGATTACCCACTCGCGGGGTGAACCAGTAACGTTTTGCTCTGGAGCAAGTTTTGCGCGGCCCCGTTCAGGTGTAATGGCCCGGCGTCAAGCCCAAACCAAACGGCGTAAAAACCCCGTGCTTATGCGGTTTTTACATTGAGATAACGGCTTTCACGAAAAAATGACATTCGGTTACCGGTTTGTGCACGCTTGTTGCATTCAACCTCACATCGTCGACAACGACACCCGCCTGGAAGCAGGTGTTACGCGATAAGAACAGCAGCGTTTCAATGTATAACCAGGAAGAATCCAAACTTTTAAAAAGCTTGGAAACAGCATTGAAGTTGTCAGTCCCGCTACATTCAGGACTGTGAATTTGCGACATGGATCTAGCAATTTGCGACAGCCTCGTAAAGAAGCTGAAAGGAAAGATAGGCAAGTATCGCCAAGTATTGTCAGCGTGATATAACTTTGCGCCGACACAAAAAGAAAGAGCCGCCCAGACAAAAATACAGGTGGGACGGCAGTACTCTTCCTAAAAACCAAAGGAGCAAATCACGATGCGCGTGATGAAGTGGAGCATGATCGCCCTGGCTGTTTCAGCAGGCACCTCGCAGTTCGCAATGGCGTCCGCCCAGGACGACTCCAAGGGCTTTATCGAAGACAGCACGGCCAGCATTCTGACCCGCGCCCTGTACTTCAGCCGTGACCGCCGTAACCACGATGCGACTCAAAGCCGTATCGAAGAAACCGGTCTTGGTTTCCACGGCCTGTTCAGCTCGGGTTACACCCAAGGCACCATCGGTGTCGGTGTAGACGTGATCGGCCTGCTGGGCGTCAAACTCGACAGCGGCAAGGGTCGCGCCGGTACCGGCCTGTTCCCTCAAGGCTCCGACGGCCGTTCGGAAGACGACTATTCCAAAGGCGGCGCTGCCGTTAAGTTCCGTATCTCCAACACGGTCCTGAAGGTCGGCGATCAATACACCACCGCTCCAGTATTCGCCTCCGATGACAGCCGCTTGCTGCCGGAACTGCCGCAAGGCGTTTCCATCACCAGCACCGACATCAAAGATCTGAAACTGGAAGCCGGTCACTTCACCTCGATCGTTGCCCAGGACCAGACCTACAAGGACAGTATCAGCAGCTCCGAGCCTGGCTCCAAGCGTGGCCTGCGTGATGCCAACTTCGTCGGCGGCGTTTACTCCTGGACCCCAGAGTTCACTACCAGCCTCTACTACTCGAAAGTGGAAGATTACTGGAAGAAGATCTACGCCAACGTGAACTGGACCCACGCCCTGAGCGATGACCAATCCGTAGCCGTAGACTTCAACATCTACGACACCAAGAGCGAAGGTGCTGGCCTGGTACGTTCCGACAAGGACGGCAGCAAGCTCGACAACCGTGCGTTCAGCTTGCAGGGTGCTTACACCCTCGGCGCTCACACCTTCACCCTGGCAGCCCAGAAAGTCACCGGCGACGGCCAATACGCCTACGGCGTAGACGGCGGCGGCACGATCTTTCTGGCCAACTCCATCGCCCGTTCCGACTTCAACGCCGAAGGCGAGAAGTCCTACCAGGCTCGTTATGACCTCAACATGGCTACCTTCGGTATCCCTGGCCTGAGCTTCATGACCCGTTACGTGAAAGGTACCGGCGCCAACATCGCCAGCACCAGCAACGGTAAAGAGTGGGAACGCGACATCGAAGCCAAATACGTGATCCAGAGCGGTCCAGCCAAAGACCTGAGCCTGCGCGTACGTCAAGCGACCTATCGTTCGTCTGATCAGGTTTACTCGGGTTCGCTCGACGAACTGCGTCTGATCGCGCAATACCCGCTGAACATCCTGTAATTGATTGCTTGATTACAACGATGACGTAAGGCTTCGGCCTTAAATAAAAAGCCGCTCCCCTGCAAACAAGGGAGCGGCTTTTTTATTGCAGTATTGTTTCAGCGGATAAATAACTAGCAAGCTAACTAACGAGATTAAACTCGCAGCTTCGAACCTGACCTTTCAGCCAAGTTCGGCGCAATTGACCTGGCATTATTTAGCTGCAGTTTCCTGCATCACACGAATAACCCGCTGTGGAAACGGAATATCAATCCCCGCCGCTTTCAAACGGTCACGGGCAAGTTCATTGAACATGAACATCACATCCCAATAGTCCGCTGTCTTGGTCCAGCAACGCAGGGACACAGTGATAGAGCTGTCGCCCAAGGTCGAAACCACCGCCACCGCGGCCGGGTCTGCCAGCACGCGCGGGTCTTTCGCCAGATCCAGCAGTACCTCACGGGCCTTCTGCAGGTCGGCGTCATAATCCACACCCACATCAAATACCACCTTGCGGGTCGGCTGACGGTTGGTGTTGGTGATGATGCCGTTGGACAGGCTGCCGTTCGGGATGATCACCGTCTTGTTGTCGCCGGTGCGCAGCACGGTGTGGAAGATCTGGATGCTGTCGACCGTACCCGAAGTACCCTGGGCTTCAATCCAGTCACCAATGCGGAACGGGCGGAACAGCAGAATCAGCACGCCGCCGGCGAAGTTCGCCAGGCTGCCCTGCAATGCCAGGCCGATGGCCAGAGTCGCGGCACCAATCGCGGCGACGAACGAGGTGGTTGCCACGCCGATCATCGACGCCACGTTGACCATCAGCATGACTTTCAGCGCGATGTTGGCCAGGTTGGTGATGAAGTGTTGCAGGGCCAGGTCCGCATTGCGCAGAGCCAGCAGGCGCCCCACACGGTGGGTCAACATGTTGATCAGCCACCAGCCGATGGCCAGGGTGAGGACGGCCAGCAGCACCCGGCTGCCGTATTCCATGATCATCGGGACCCACGACTGCGAGGTCTTGATCAAGTGATCCATTTCAGCGTTCAAATCCATGTAGCTTCTCCTATGTGGCGGATGTGCGGCTTTATTGACTGCCTAAAAACGCAAATGAGCCCCGTAGGGCTCAAGTGTAGGCACGGATTCTGGGGCGTGGGACGTCAAAAACGCCCCCAGGTTCCGCGATGTGCCATCAGTCGCGGAAGTTATTGAACTGCAGCGGCATGTCGAAGGTCTTGGCGCGCAGGGCCGCGATGGCCTCTTGCAGGTCGTCACGCTTCTTGCCGGTGACACGCACCTGCTCGCCCTGGATGGCAGCCTGGACCTTGAGCTTGGCATCCTTGATATGAGCGACGATCTTCTTCGCCAGCTCCTTGTCGATGCCTTCCTTGAGCACGGCTTCCTGTTTCATCAGCTTGCCGGAGGCGTAGGCGTCCTTGATTTCAAGGCACTGCGCATCGATCTTGCGCTTGACCAGCGACAGCTTGAGGATCTCGATCATCGCTTCCAGCTGGAAATCGGCTTCAGCGGTCAGGTTGACGGTCAGTTCCTTTTCCTTGAATTCGAAGCTGCCCTTGCCTTTCAAGTCATAGCGACGGTCCAGTTCCTTGACGGCGTTCTCGACGGCGTTGGTGACTTCGTGTTTGTCCAGTTCGGATACCACGTCGAACGAAGGCATGTCATTTCTCCAATATAAGGGGCGGGCTCAGTAGAGATGGAGCGCGCCCGAGCTAAAATGCCGGAGCATTATAGCGGTTCTTTCGCCTCGTTCACTGCGGGCGACCCTACGGAGCAAAATCTGATGTCGACCACCTGGCATATTCTCGGCGCCGGCAGCCTTGGCACCCTCTGGGCCACGCGGCTGGCCCGTGCGGGCGTGCCCGTGCGGTTGATCCTGCGCGATGCGGCACGCCTGGCCAGCTATCAGGCGACACCTGGCCTGACCCTGGTGGAGCATGATGTGGCATACACCTACCCGGTGATCGCCGAAACGCCCGACAGCCCAGAGCCAATCCGTCGCCTGCTGGTGGCGTGCAAAGCCTACGATGCGCAAAGCGCCGTCGCACAGCTGCAACATCGGCTAGCGCCAGACGCCGAACTGATCCTGCTGCAGAACGGCCTCGGCAGCCAGGACGCCGTTGCCACCCAGTTACCCCAGGCCCGCTGCATCTATGCCTCCAGCACCGAAGGCGCGTTTCGCGACGGCGACTGGCGTGTGGTGTTCGCCGGCCACGGCTACACCTGGCTGGGTGACGCCAGGCACCCCACCCCGCCGCTGTGGCTGGAAGACCTACAGGCCGCAGGAATCCCTCACGAATGGAGCACCGACATCCTCACACGCCTGTGGCGCAAGCTCGCACTCAACTGTGCGATAAATCCGCTGACGGTGCTTTACCAATGCCGCAACGGCGGCTTGCAGGCCCACGCCTGTGAGGTCGCGACCCTCTGCGCGGAATTGAGCGAGTTGCTCGAATGCTGCGGCCAGCCCGTCGCCGCACAAGACCTGCACAGCGAAGTGGTACGGGTGATCCAGGCGACTGCAGCCAATTACTCCTCGATGTACCAAGACGTGGCCAACGCCCGGCGCACCGAAATCAGCTACCTGTTGGGCTATGCTTGCCAGGCGGCGGCCCGTCACCAATTGAATCTGCCGCACCTGCAACAAGTGCAAATGCGCCTGGTCGAGCAGTTGCATGCACGCGGATTGCCCCGCGACTGAACCACGCGCTACCCTGCCCGCCTGTCTATTACCTGGGAAAACCCTGATGTCGCTGCGCCAGCGTCTTGAAAATCTACCGGTCGGGCAGAAACTGCTCGCCGCCCTGCTGGTGCTGCTGACCACTGTATTGCTGGTGGCCAACCTCACGTTTATCAGCGCCGCCTACTGGATCTCCCAGGAGAGCATGGCCCCCCAGGCACTCCAAGCCATCGGTCGGTTGGTCTCCAACCCGGCCCTGGCCGCCGAAGCCCTGGAATCCCCGGCCAAAGCCGACGCCCTGCTCAACGAGCTGACCAGCTACTCACCGCTGCGCGCCGCCGCCCTGTATGACAGCGAAGGCAACCGCCTGGCGCAATTGCAACATGGCGACCGCCTGCACCTGCCGGACAACTACCGGCATATCGAGGCCTGGCGCGCCACCGAGTTTCGCAGCAACCAGGTCATCACCCTGCCCCGTCCGGGCCAGCCATCCGGGCATTTGCTGCTGGTCGCCAGCAGCGAGCTGCCGGTAGCGTTCTATACCGGCACCTTGACCGCGAGCCTGGGCATCCTGATTTTCAGTGTGCTGTTGTGGTTGGTCATCGCCCGGCAGATCAAACGCCTGATCACCCGGCCGATCCATGAGTTGGAAGAACTGTCGCGCCAGGTTACCCGCGAAGAGAACTACGCCTTGCGTGCCGGGCGCGGCAACCACGATGAAATCGGCAGCCTGGCCGAAGCCTTCAACACCATGCTGTCGCGCATCGAAGCCCGCGAGCAGCAGCTCAAGCGCGCGCGGGACGACTCCCAGGAAGCCTACGCCCAAGCCCAGGGCCTGGCCGAAGAAACCCGCCACACCAACCGCAAGCTGGAACTCGAAGTACAGGTGCGCAGCAAGATCGAGAAAAAGCTCACGGGTTTCCAGAACTACCTCAATAGCATCATCGACTCCATGCCGTCGGCCCTGATCGCCCTCGACGAACAGCTCTACGTCACCCAGTGGAACCAGGAGGCCAGCGCGCTCTCCGGCACACGCCTGGATGAAGCGCTGAACCAACCGATCTTCCTTGCGTTCCAGCCGCTCAAGCCATACCTGCCGCAGATCAAGGCCACAGTGGAACAGCACACCGTGGAACGCATCGAGCGCGTTACCTGGATCAAGGACGACGAGCCCAAACACTACGCCCTGACCTTCTACCCGCTGATGGGCGGCGCCGGGCGCGGGGTGGTGATCCGCATCGACGACATCACCCAGCGCCTGTCCCTGGAAGAAATGATGGTGCAGTCGGAGAAAATGCTTTCGGTCGGCGGGCTGGCCGCCGGCATGGCCCATGAGATCAACAACCCACTGGGGGCGATCCTGCATAACGTGCAGAACATCCGCCGCCGCTTGTCACCGGACCTGCCCAAGAACCTCGAACACGCCGAACAGGTCGGCGTCGAGTTGGACACGGTGAACCGCTACCTGCAAAGCCGTGAAGTGCCGCAACTACTCGACGGCATCCAGCAGGCCGGCGCGCGCGCAGCGAAAATCGTGACCCACATGCTCAGTTTCAGTCGCCGCAGCAACCGGCAGATGGCGCCCTGCGACCTGCCCGCGCTGATCGATCAAGCCGTGGAAATCGCTGGCAATGATTTCGACCTGACCATCGGCTTCGACTTCAAGGGCCAGGCCATCGTCCGCCAGTTCGACCCGCAACTGGGCCCCGTGCCCGGCACCGCCAACGAGCTTGAGCAAGTGTTGCTCAACCTGCTCAAGAACGCCGCCCAGGCCATTCACCTGCGTGAAGACGACCGCGAGCCCGGACGCATCATCCTGCGCACGCGCCTCAACCCACCGTGGGCGGAGATCCAGGTGGAAGACAACGGCATCGGCATGAGCGAAAACGTGCGCAAACGCACGTTCGAGCCGTTCTTCACCACCAAGGAAATCGGCCAGGGCACCGGGCTTGGGCTATCGGTGTCGTACTTCATCATCACCAACAACCACAAGGGCCAGATGGAAGTGCAATCGACCCTCGGCCAAGGCACTTGCTTCACCTTGCGCCTACCCCTGGCGGGCAGCCAACTGCCGCCTTACGAACTCACCCAACTGGAGCAATGACCATGGGCTTTCGCCTGTCGAAGATCTACACCCGCACCGGCGACAAGGGCGAAACCGGCCTCGGTGACGGCCGCCGCGTGCCCAAGGACCACCCGCGCGTGGAGGCGATTGGCGAGGTGGATACGCTCAATAGTCAACTGGGGCTATTGCTGGCCAATCTAGAAGAACAGAGCGGCAAACACCCACAACTCAAAGATGTGATCGAAGTGCTTACGCCGTGCCAGCATCGCTTGTTTGACCTTGGCGGTGAACTGGCCATGCCGGTGTACAAGGCGCTGAATGCGGCGGAAGTGGACCGATTGGAAGCGGCGATTGATCGTTGGAACGAGGAGGTCGGGCCGCTGGAAAACTTCATCCTGCCCGGTGGCTCGGCGTTGATCGCCCAGGCACACGTGTGCCGCAGCCTGGCGCGTAGTGCCGAGCGGCGGTGTCAGCAGTTGAATGGGATTGAGCCACTGGATGGCGTGGGGTTGGCGTATATCAATCGGTTGTCGGATTTGTTGTTCGTGGCGGCGCGGATTATTGCCAAACGCCAGGGTGTTGCTGAGGTTTTGTGGCAGGCAGCCGCTAAACCCCATTGATTAATCAGTGCCGGATCTGACGCCTTCGCGAGCAAGCCCGCTCCCACATTCGACCGCATTCTCATGTCGGAACTCGGTCAAGTGTGGGAGCGGGCTTGCTCGCGAAGAGGCCAGTCAGAACCGCATCAAACCTCAGGCCAGAATGCCCGGATCCCGGCCACACCCTGAGCCCCAGCGCCCCAAGCCTTTTCCCGCTCGGCCGGCCCAACCCCACCCAGCAGAAACACCGGCTTGCTGAAGCCGCTGATCAACTGCGCGGCCTGCTCCCAACCCAACGGCTGCGCGTCAGGATGAGTCTGGGTCGGTTGCACCGGCGACAGCGTGACAAAATCCACATCCATCAATTCCGCCAGCGTCAGCTCTTCAGCGTTGTGGCACGACGCCGCCAACCAACGATCTTTAGGCAGCGGTCGACCTTTGCTGGCGTATTTACGCAATTGCGCCGAGGTCATGTGCCAGCCGGCTGAAGGAAAATCCCCCAACCATTCGAACGGGCCCTTGAGCATCAATTGCGCCTTGCCGGCACACAGGCCAACCGCATCCACCGCCAGGTCACGATACTTGGGGTCGTAGCCGTTGGGCGCACGCAGCTGAACCAGCTTGATGCCGCCGGCAATGGCTTTCTGAAGGCCACGCAACAGCGTCGGTGTTTCCAGCTCACCAGGAGTGATCAGGTACTCGGCAGGCAAACGCGCCGCAGCCACAATCGGCGCATTGGCCGCCGGGAACTCATAGTTCGGCAGGTCCCGGGGCGCCACCCATTCCAGCGGTTGCCCTTCCACACCATGGGGCTCGCCGGTAAAGGCCGAGACTTCCCAGACATCCAGCAACACCTGCTTGTCCGGGTAGTCATGCTGCACCTGGATCAGTGGCCGCGCCGTGGTGACCTGGATACCCAGTTCTTCCTGCAATTCGCGGGACAGCGCGGTGGCGACCGACTCATCGGCCTCCACCTTGCCACCGGGAAACTCCCAGAGGCCGCCCTGATGCTGAGTGTCTGCGCGGCGCGCCAGCAAAATCCTGCCATCGACACCGCGGATCACCGCTGCTGCTACATGCACTCGTTTCACCGCGTTCATCCTCTCTGCGATCAGGTGCGGTATTCCGCGTTGATCTTCACGTACTCGTGGGACAGGTCAGTGGTCCAGATGGTTTCGCTGCAATCGCCGCGACCCAGCTCGATGCGGATGGTGATTTCTTCCTGCTGCATCACGGCCGAGCCCTGGGCTTCGGTGTAGGTTTCGGCACGCGCGCCACGGCTGGCGATGCAGACGTCACCGAGGAACACGTCGATCTTGCTCACGTCCAGGTCTGGCACGCCGGCACGACCGACGGCCGCAAGGATACGGCCCCAGTTCGGGTCGGAAGCAAACAGTGCGGTCTTGATCAGCGGCGAGTGCGCCACGGTGTAGCCCACGTCCAGGCATTCCTGGTGATTGCCGCCGCCGTTGACTTCTACGGTGACGAACTTGGTTGCGCCTTCGCCGTCACGCACGATGGCCTGGGCCACGTCCATGCACACTTCGAACACCGCCTGCTTCAACGCCGCGAACAGCGGGCCGCTGGCCTCGGTGATCTCCGGCAGGTTGGCCTGGCCGGTGGCGATCAGCATGCAGCAGTCGTTGGTCGAGGTGTCGCCATCGATGGTGATGCGGTTGAACGACTTGTTGGCGCCGTCGAGGATCAGGCTATGCAACACGTCGCGGGAGACTTTGGCGTCGGTGGCAATGTAGCCGAGCATGGTGGCCATGTTCGGACGGATCATGCCCGCGCCCTTGCTGATGCCGGTCACGGTGACGGTCACGCCATCATGCACGAACTGGCGGCTGGCGCCTTTTGGCAGGGTGTCGGTGGTCATGATGCCGGTGGCGGCGGCGGCCCAGTTATCCACAGACAGGTCGTCCAGCGCGGCTTGCAGTGCGCCTTCGATCTTCTCGACGGGCAGCGGCTCGCCGATCACGCCGGTGGAGTACGGCAGCACTTGGCTGGCGTCCACGCCAGTCAGTTGGGCCAGCTTGGCGCAGGTACGCGCAGCCGCTACCAGGCCAGGCTCGCCGGTACCGGCGTTGGCGTTGCCAGTGTTGGTCAGCAGGTAACGGATAGTCCCGGCAACACGCTGCTTGGCCAGGATCACCGGCGCAGCGCAGAACGCGTTGAGGGTGAACACACCGGCGACGGTCGAGCCTTCGGCACAGCGCATCACCACCACATCCTTGCGCCCTGGGCGTTTGATGCCGGCCGAAGCGATACCGAGTTCAAAACCGGCAACCGGGTGCAAAGTGGGCAAAGGACCAAGACCAACAGCCATGAATGCGCTCCTTAAAAAATAGGTGATGTCTGTGCCGTCGTAAGCGACGGTGAAATTAATGGCAAAACGCCGCGACGGCACAGGCCGGTCGCGGCGCAAGGTGTTGCAGCGTCAGGGCGAAATCTTATTCGATCTGGCCGTGGCAGTGTTTGAACTTCTTGCCCGAACCGCAGTAGCACAGCTCGTTGCGGCCCAGTTTCTGGTCGTTGCGAACCGGGGTTTGAGCCAAGGCCACATCGACCTCTTCGCCCAACACCTCTGGGGCGTCCAGGCCCGGCGCTTCGTCGTGCTGGAACTGCATGCGCGCAGCCAGTGCCTCGGCTTCCTGGCGCAGGCGAGCTTCTTCCTCGATCGGGTCTTCGCGACGCACCTGAACGTGGGACAGCACGCGAATCGAATCGCGCTTGATCGAATCCAACAGTTCGGAGAACAGCGTGAACGACTCGCGCTTGTACTCCTGCTTCGGGTTCTTCTGGGCGTAGCCGCGCAGGTGGATGCCGTGACGCAAGTGGTCCATGGTCGACAGGTGGTCTTTCCACAGGTCGTCCAGCACGCGCAGTACGATTTGCTTCTCGAAGGTGCGCAGTGCTTCGGCACTCGCCTGCTCTTCTTTCTCGTTGTACGCGGCCAGCAATTCGGCCATCAGTTTTTCGCGCAGGGTTTCTTCGTACAGGTGGTCGTCTTCGTCCAGCCATTGCTGAACTGGCAGATCCACGCCGAAATCGCTCTTCAACGCTGCTTCCAGACCGGCCACATCCCACTGCTCAGGCAGCGACTGTGGCGGAATGTGCGCGCTGACAGTGGCGTTGAGCACGTCCTGACGGAAATCGGCGATGGTCTCGCCAATGTTGTCGGCGGCCAGCAACGTGTTACGCATGTGATAGATCACTTTACGCTGTTCGTTGTTGACGTCATCGAACTCGAGCAGTTGCTTACGAATATCGAAGTTGCGCCCTTCAACCTTGCGCTGCGCCTTCTCGATGGCGTTGGTCACCATACGGTGCTCGATCGCTTCACCGGACTGCATGCCCAGGGCCTTCATGAAGTTCTTCACGCGGTCCGAGGCGAAGATGCGCATCAGGCTGTCTTCCAGGGACAGGTAGAAGCGGCTGGAGCCGGCGTCACCCTGGCGACCGGCACGGCCACGCAGCTGGTTGTCGATACGGCGCGATTCGTGACGCTCGGAAGCGATCACCTGCAAGCCACCGGATTCCAGCACGGCCTGGTGGCGCTTCTGCCAGTCGGCCTTGATCTGGGCGATCTGCTCGGGGCTCGGGTTGTCCAGAGCCGCGACTTCCACTTCCCAGTTGCCGCCCAACAGGATGTCGGTACCACGACCCGCCATGTTGGTGGCGATGGTCAGTGCGCCTGGGCGACCGGCCTGGGCGATGATCTCGGCTTCTTTTTCGTGGAACTTGGCGTTGAGGACCTTGTGCTCGATGCCTTCCTTGTTGAGCAGGTTGGACACATGCTCGGAAGTCTCGATGGTGGCGGTACCCACCAGGATTGGACGGCCCTTGGCCATGCCGTCCTTGATGTCGTTGATGATCGCCGCGTACTTCTCTTCGGCGGTCAGGAACACCAGGTCGTTGTAGTCCTTACGCGCCAGTGGCTTGTTCGGCGGGATAACCACCACCGACAGACCGTAGATCTGGTGGAATTCGAACGCTTCGGTGTCGGCCGTACCGGTCATGCCGGACAGTTTGTTGTACAGACGGAAGTAGTTCTGGAAGGTGGTGGACGCCAACGTCTGGCTTTCAGCCTGGATGTTGAGGTGTTCCTTCGCTTCGATGGCCTGGTGCAGGCCTTCGGACAGACGGCGGCCCGGCATGGTACGGCCGGTGTGCTCGTCGACCAGCACGACCTGGCCGTCCTGCACGATGTATTCAACGTTGCGATGGAACAGCTTGTGGGCACGCAGCCCGGCATACACGTGGGTCAACAAGCCCAGGTTGTGCGCCGAGTACAGGCTTTCACCCTCGGCCAGCTCGCCGATCTGGGTCAGCATTTCTTCGACGAACTGGTGACCGGCTTCGTTGAGTTCGACCTGGCGGGTCTTCTCGTCGATGGTGAAATGACCTTCTTTGGTCACCACGCCTTCGACTTCCTCGATGTGCTGCTCCAGGCGCGGGATCAACTTGTTGATCTCGGTGTACAGGCGCGAGCTGTCTTCGGCCTGGCCAGAGATGATCAGCGGGGTACGGGCTTCGTCGATGAGGATGGAGTCGACTTCGTCGATCACGGCAAAGTTGAGTTCGCGCTGGAATTTTTCTTCCATGCTGAACGCCATGTTGTCGCGCAGGTAGTCGAAACCGAATTCGTTGTTGGTGCCGTAGGTGATGTCGGCGGCGTAGGCGGCGCGTTTCTCTTCCGGCGGCTGGAACGGCGTGACAACGCCGACGGTCAGGCCGAGGAATTCATACAGCGGGCGCATCCAGTTGGCGTCCCGGCGAGCCAGGTAGTCGTTCACCGTCACAACGTGCACGCCCTTGCCGGACAGTGCGTTGAGGTAAACACCCAGGGTTGCCACCAGGGTCTTGCCTTCACCGGTACGCATTTCGGCAATCATGCCTTCATGCAAGGTCATGCCGCCGATCAACTGGACGTCGAAGTGGCGCATGCCCATGACACGCTTGCCGGCTTCACGGGCGACCGCAAAGGCTTCGGGAAGCAGCTTGTCGAGGGTTTCACCTTTGGCTATGCGGGCCTTGAACTCTTCGGTCTTGGCGCGCAATTGCTCGTCCGAAAGGGCAACCATCTGCTCTTCGAAGGCATTGACCAGCTGCACCGTCTTGAGCATGCGTTTGACTTCGCGCTCATTCTTGCTTCCAAAAAGTTTCTTTAACAAAGGCGCAAACATATCGGCAGGTTCTTCCACACATAGGGATGGAGGGCGCACCGTGAGTGGCCCGAGCAGCCCTCACGGCCGCATGCGAACGCGCATTCTACCCGGAATCGTGGGTGAGGAAAGTGGCGTTGTTCCCCGATGCAGGCATGGGGCGGTGAGAGGGCTTGTTTAAAATAAGGGCTTTTACCGGACTTTCAACCCATGGAGCACAGAAGTTAACTATTGATTTCACGGGCTTTACCCCTTCAGCGCATGGCTTGGGGGCGTACAGGCGCTTTCTGCTAAGATGGCCGCTCTGTTACTTTAGGTGTCCAATAATGGCATTTCGCCCCCTTACAGCCCGCGCTCCCGGCGCGTTGCTTCGCGAAGCCAAACCGTTGAAAGCCATCTTTGGCCATGCACAACGCCTGGGCCATCTGCAGCGCCTGGTCGAAAGCCAACTGCAACCGGCCGCACGTGAACATTGTCATGTGGCGTCGTGGCGCGAGGGCAACCTGCTACTCATTGTCACAGATGGCCATTGGGCCACCCGCCTGCGCTATCAACAGAAGCGCCTGCAACGCCAATTGATGGCATTTGATGAGTTCGCCAGCCTGACGCGCATCCAGTTCAAGGTGCAACCGCCCACTGTCCAGCAGGGCGCGGTGGGGCACACCATGGATTTGTCGGAAAACGCGGCCGAAACCATTCAGGCAACGGCCGACGGGATCAGCGATCCAGGCCTGCGCGCAGCGCTTGAGCGGCTCGCCGCCCACGCCAAGCCCAAGGCCTGAGCCGTTACTTGCGCTTGCTGCCGCCAAGCAACGACCCCAGCAACCCCCGCACCAGCTGCCGCCCCATCTGATTGGCAGCCTGCTGCATGGCGGATTTCAACGCCTTGCCCGCTGCCGTTCCCAGAAACGCTCCGGCCTTGTCGGTAAAACTCGGCTCTTCTTCGGCCGGCTTGGCCTCCTCGGTCGGCCCCAGCTCCTTGCGCGCCATCAGCACTTCGTAGGCTGATTCGCGATCGATCGGCTTGTCATAGCGCCCCTGCAACGGCGAACTGGCGATCAATGCCACGCGTTCAACCTCGCTCAACGGCCCGATCCGCGATTGCGGCGGCGCAACCAACACGCGCTGGACGACTTCCGGCGTGCCTTTTTCCTGCAAGGTGCCCACCAACGCCTCACCCGTGCCCAACTCGGTCAACACCGCCAGAGCATCGAACGCGGGGTTCGGTCGAAAACCATCTGCCACCGCCCGCAGAGACTTCTGCTCTTTGGTGGTGAACGCGCGCAGGCCGTGCTGGATACGCAGGCCGAGCTGCGCGAGCACCGTGTCCGGCAGGTCACCCGGGGACTGGGTGACGAAATACACCCCTACCCCTTTCGAACGAATCAACCGCACCACCTGCTCCAAGCGCTCTTGCAGGGCCCTGGGCGTGTCGGCGAACAACAAATGCGCCTCATCGAAAAACAGCGCCAGCAGCGGTTTGTCTGCATCGCCACGCTCTGGCAGTTGTTCGAACAACTCCGCCAGCAGCCACAACAGGAATGTCGCGTAGACCTTCGGCGCCTCGTGTACCAGGCGGCTGGCGTCCAGCAGGTGGATGCGCCCCCGTCCGTCGCTGGCGGGTTGCAGAATATCTTCAAGTTGCAGGGCCGGTTCGCCAAACAAGGCTTCGGCGCCCTGCTGCTCCAACACCGCCAGGCGCCGTAACAGCGCCTGGCTGGAGCCGGTGGTCATCAGCGCGGCATCGTCGCCCAGCAACTCCGGGTGATAACGCAAGTGGTTGAGCAGCGCCTTGAGGTCCTTCAAGTCCAGCAGCAACAGACCTTCGCGGTCGGCCATCTTGAATGTCGCGTAGAGCGCCGATTGTTGGCTGTCCGTCAGCTCCAACAGGGCGCCAAGCAACAACGGGCCCATTTCGCTGATGGTGGTACGCAACGGATGACCGGACTGCCCGTGTATATCCCATAACGTGACCGGATAAGCCTTGGCCGTGTAGTTAAGGAAAGGCATGCCGGCAATGCGCTCGGCCACTTTGCCCTGGGGGTTGGCGGCGGCACCCAGGCCACACAGATCGCCCTTGATGTCAGCGGCAAACACCGCCACACCGGCATCGCTGAACGCCTCGGCCAGACGCTGCAAGGTGACGGTCTTGCCCGTGCCGGTGGCGCCGGCGATAAGCCCGTGGCGATTGCCCAGGCGCATGGCCTGGGCGATGGGCTGGCCTTCAAGGTCTGCGCCGATCAGGAGTTGCGTGGAGTCAGACATTTTGTCTCCCATGATTAAGCTTTAATAGCGCGAGGTCGATACAGACAGATGTGAGACCCACAAAGTCTAAAAATAGGTCAGATAATTCCCACAGGAGCCAGCGGAGCTATCACAAGCAATATCACACCTTTTTTGACGCTGCCATTCTGCGCCTCCCACAAGGACGCGCATCGGATATTAAGACCTTAGCGGACCCTACAAGCCATGAATAAAAATCTACGCTTCAGCCATAAAATCCTGCTTGCAGCCTCCCTTATAGTCGTCGCCGCATTCGCGCTGTTTACCCTCTACAACGACTACCTGCAACGCAACGCCATTCGCAACGACCTCAACAGCTACCTGAATGAAATGGGCGACGTCACCGCAGGCAACATTCAAACCTGGCTCACCGGGCGCATTGCCCTGGTGGAAAACGCCGCACAGAACATCGCCATCAACCCCGAGCCGAGTGTGGTCGGCAGCCTGCTGGATCAGAAAACCCTGACCTCCTCGTTCATGGCAACCTACGTAGGCGACAGCACGGGCGCCTTCACCATCCGCCCCGACACCAAAATGCCGGACGGCTTCGACCCCCGCGTTCGCCCCTGGTACAAGGGCGCCCAGAGCAGTAACGGTTCGACCCTGACCGAACCCTACATCGACGCCGCTACTGGCAAATTGATCATTTCCATCGCCACCCCCAGCATCAAGTCCGGCCAAAGCATCGGCGTCGTGGGCGGTGACCTGAGCCTGCAAACCCTGGTGGACAACATTGGCGCGCTGGACCTGGGCGGCATGGGCTACGCCTTCCTGGTCAGTGCCGACGGCAAGGTCCTGGTGCACCCGGACAAAAACCTGGTGATGAAGACCCTGGCCGACGTCTACCCCAAAAACACCCCGAAAATCGGCAGCGACTTCAGCGAGGTCGAGGCCAACGGCAAGGACAACATCGTCACCTTCACACCGATCAAAGGCTTGCCGTCGGTGAACTGGTATCTCGGCATTTCGGTGGATAAAGACAAAGCCTTCGCCATGCTCAGCGAATTTCGCACCTCGGCGGTGATCGCCACCCTCATTGCCGTGGTGATCATCATCGCCCTGCTTGGCATGCTGATCCGTGTACTGCTGCAACCGTTGCACCTGATGACCCGCGCCATGCAGGACATCGCCGATGGCGAAGGCGACCTGACGCGCCGCCTGACCATCCAGAACCACGACGAATTCGGCACCCTGGGCAACGCGTTCAACCGCTTCGTCGAGCGTATTCATACGTCGATCCGCGAAGTGTCCTCGGCCACCGGGCAGGTCAATGAAGTGGCCCTGCGTGTGGTCAGCGCGTCCAACTCATCAATGGTCAATTCCGACGAACAGGCCAACCGCACCAACAGCGTGGCTGCCGCCATCAATCAACTGGGGGCCGCCGCCCAGGAAATCGCCCGTAACGCCGCGCAGGCCTCCAGCCAGGCCAGCGATGCGCGCAGCCTGGCGGAAGATGGTCAGCAAGTGGTGGAGCGCAACATCAAGGCGATGACGCAGCTATCGGCGATGATCAGCGCTTCGAGCACCAATATCGAAGCACTTAACAGCAAAACGGTGAACATCGGGCAAATCCTCGAAGTCATCACCAGCATCTCCCAGCAAACCAACCTGCTGGCGCTCAACGCCGCCATCGAAGCCGCCCGCGCCGGGGAAGCTGGCCGTGGCTTTGCCGTGGTCGCCGATGAAGTGCGCAACCTGGCCCATCGCACCCAGGAATCGGCGCAACAGGTGCAAACCATGATCGAAGAGCTGCAAGTCGGTGCGCGGGACTCGGTCAGCACCATGAGCGAAAGCCAGCGTCACAGCCAGGACAGCGTGGAGATTGCCAACCTCGCCGGCGAACGCCTGAACAGCGTGACCCAACGTATCGGCGAAATCGACGGCATGAACCAGTCGGTCGCCACCGCTACCGAGGAACAGACCTCGGTGGTGGAGTCGATCAACATGGACATCACCGAGATCAACACCCTCAACCAGGAAGGTGTGGAAAACCTGCAGTCAACCTTGCGTGCCTGTGCCGACCTTGAGCAACAGGCCGGGCGGCTCAAGCAGTTGGTCGGCAGCTTCCGCATCTGACCCGTGTGCAGGCTTGCCCTGCTCACGCGCCCACAGTTCGGCGGCACCGGGAAAATCGGTGCCGTCCTCACTGTCGAGGTCATCCGGGTCATAGCGGCTCAAACAACCCTCCCCCAGCGTCGCCGGGGCTTTGGATGTGGCTTTGTCCAACGGATCGCTCATGGTCCACTCCTTGAGGGCAGGCAAAAAAAAGGGCCTGGGACGATTTAACGCCCAGGCCCTTCATTCTTCAATCACCACTCGGTGATCAGAACACCACAGTCTTGTTACCGTGAACCAGCACGCGGTCTTCCAAGTGGTAACGCAGGCCACGGGCCAACACCATCTTCTCGACGTCACGGCCGAAACGCACCATGTCTTCGATGCTGTCGCTGTGGCTCACGCGGACCACGTCCTGCTCGATGATCGGGCCGGCGTCCAGCTCTTCGGTCACGTAGTGGCAGGTCGCACCAATCAACTTCACACCACGCAGCGATGCCTGGTGATACGGCTTGGCGCCGACAAACGACGGCAGGAAGCTGTGGTGGATATTGATCACCTTGCCAGCGTAGGCACTGCACAGCTCCGGCGGCAGGATCTGCATGTAGCGCGCCAGCACCACGACGTCGGCTTCGTGCTGCTTGACCAGGCGGGACACCTCGGCGAACGCCGGTTCCTTGTCCTGCGGGTTGACCGGCACGTGGTAGTACGGGATTCCATGCCACTCAACCATGCTGCGCAGGTCGTCGTGGTTGGAAATCACGCAGGCGATCTCGCAGTCCAGCTCATCGCTGTGCCAGCGGTGCAGCAAGTCTGCCAGGCAGTGGGATTCGCGGCTGGCCATCAGCACCACGCGTTTTTTCTGCTCGGTGTCGGTGATGTGCCAGGTCATCGAAAACTCTTCGGCAATCGGCGCAAACGCCTCGCGGAAGGCATCAAGGCCAAAGGGCAGCGAGTCGGCACGAATCTCGTGACGCATGAAGAACCAACCGCTGAGATTGTCCGAGTGATGGCTCGCCTCGGTGATCCAGCCGTTGTGGGAGGCCAGAAAGTTACTGACTTTGGCAACGATACCAACCCGGTCCGGGCAAGCAATCACCAGCCGAAAAGTGCGCATTAGGGGAAAACTCCAGAACTTCGCAAAGGCCGCCATTCTAGCCACTACGCAGAAAAACTGCAGTATCCGTCGAGGCTTATTCTGGTGGCCTGGCAGCGATACGCCCCTTAATAGCGTAAGGTTTTACCAGCGCTATATGAACGTTCACGCGCAAAATCGGGCAATTATGCTTTTCTTACGTAGATTATCTTTGCCGCGTATGCCCTATTAATTAACTCCAACGCATTGCATTGCCACAAACATTCAACGCAATTCACATAAATACACCCTTAAATGTTTACTTGAGGATTTGGCCTGACTATTATTGACCCACTTCCTGTCAATCAGCGCTCTACATAAGGTAGTCCACATGTCCCTGATCAACGAATACCGTGCCACCGAAGAAGCTATCAAAGAGCTGCAAGCCCGCTTGAAGAACCTGTCCCAAGACGACAAGCTGCAAACTGAGCTGGAATTCGAAGGCAAACTGCGCACCCTGATGGGTGAATACTCCAAGTCCCTGCGTGACATCATCGCGCTGCTGGACCCAGAGTCGAAAGTTAAGGCTCCACGTGGCGCCGTGAAAACTACCGGCACCAAGCGTGCTCGCAAGGTCAAGCAATACAAGAACCCACACAACGGCGAAGTGATTGAAACCAAAGGTGGCAACCACAAGACTCTGAAAGAGTGGAAAGCCAAGTGGGGCGGTGACGTGGTTGAAGGTTGGGCTACCCTGCTGGGCTAAGCCCCATCGGGCTGCGGCCTGATACGCGACACTTTGAAAACGCCAGCTCGCTGGCGTTTTTTATTGCCTGAAAATACTCTAGGTCCCCGATTACAAATTGAACCGGGCCGCTAAAGCGTCGGCATATTCCTGCCACTGCGCCAACACCTGCAACTGATACGGCGTGGCACTTGCCGCCAACTCCAGGCGTGCCTGATTAAATCCCTCAAGGGTAATCGGCGCGCCCAGCTCAGCGTCCGACAAACGCTGCTGGCAAAATAATTTCCAGCGTTGTTGCTCCTCGTTATTCAAGGTCTCGGGAAAGTTGCGCGCACGGTAGCGAAATAATAATTCGGGCAGGCGATGATCGTCGAACGGCCACTGCTGATGTGCTAGTTGCGCAGGTTCAGCGTTGCGTACTTGTTCACATAAGCGCCGATCGCGATCGCCGATAAAACCATCATAAAGCTGCTGCTCCGGGTCTGTTGTCGGCGCAAATTCCTCCTCGGCATAAATGCTCGCCAACTTGTCGCGCCAAACTTCCTGTGCGTCAGTTAGCCGCAGCGCGCGCGCCTGGTAACTGTCCATATCCAAGTGCAAGCGTTCACGATCTTGCGCCCGCAACACATTCAACGGAGCCACCACCGGGCAGCGATTGATGTGCAGCAATTTGAGGGGCACAGGCAGTTCCCCGTCAGCGAGTTCGTCACGCCGCGTGTAGAGGCGCTGACGCAAGGTTTCGGCATCAAGGTCCAGCAAGCCTTGAGGGTCGAGACCCAGGTCACAGACAATCAACGCATTGCGATTGCGTGGGTGCCAAGCCAATGGCAACACAACGCCCAGGTAATGACGCTCGGCCGAAAAACGTCCGGAGATATGCACCATCGGCTGCAATAGACGCACCTGGTCCATCACCCGCTGTTTGCTGCGCAACTGGAACAGCCAGTCATACAGCTTGGGCTGTTTCTCCCGTACCAACCGGGCCAGCGCAATGGTTGCACGCACGTCGGACAAGGCATCGTGGGCCTGGCCATGATCAATCCCGTTGGCGGCGGTCAGGCGTTCAAGCTTGAGCGTGACACGGCCGTCCTGCTGTGGCCATTCGATACCTTCCGGACGCAGGGCGTAGGCGGTGCGCACCACGTCGATCAAGTCCCAGCGACTGTTGCCGCCTTGCCACTCGCGGGCATAAGGGTCGAAGAAGTTGCGATACAGGCTGTAGCGCGTCATTTCATCGTCGAACCGCAAGGTGTTGTAACCGGCCCCGCAAGTACCGGGGGCAGCCAGTTCGGCGTGCACCCGTGTCATGAAATCGGCCTCGGCCAAGCCTTTTTGCGCCAGGATGCCGGGGGTGATGCCGGTAATCGCACATGCAGCAGGATGCGGCAGGATGTCGTCGCTGGGTTGGCAGTATAGGTTGACCGGCGGCCCGATCTCGTTCAGTTCAAGATCGGTGCGGATACCGGCAACCTGAAGGGGGCGATCGCTGCGCGGATTGATGCCGGTGGTTTCATAGTCGTACCAGAAAATGGAGGTCACGGGCTGTTCCTGTGCTGAAGATCGGCAAAGTCTAGGCGCTGCAAGGCATTCGAAGCCAGCGCCATCGACACTGTACAAACATCCAGTAAAACCTTGAATGGTTGCTTCCAGCGCCGACACTGCTAGCATCCGTCTCTCTCAGCCACACTGCACTGCCAAGGATCGCGATGCCATCAGCCCCATTGGACACCCGTTACCAGATCGAGACCCCGGAGGGCATCGACCTGCCGTTGCGCCCAGCCGGCCTGGTACCCCGTGCATTGGCCTTCGGGTTCGACCTGGGCCTGCGTGGGCTGGTCATGGGAATCCTCGTCGTGCCCCTGGCGCTGCTCGGCAATATCGGCATCGGCATCGGTTCGCTGCTGCTGTTCCTGGTCAGCTGGTGGTACATGGTGCTGTTCGAAGTGCTCAACCAGGGCTGCTCCCCAGGCAAGCAGGTGATGGGCTTGCGCGTGGTACAGGATGACGGCACGCCCATCGGCTGGTCCGCCTCGTTGATCCGCAACCTGCTGCGCTTTGTCGACATGCTGCCTTTCGGCTACTTTCTCGGGGCCATCAGTTGCCTGCAGCACCCCCATTTCAAACGACTCGGCGACCTCGCCGCCGGTACGCTGGTGATCTACCGCGAGCATCCCCTGCCCCGTCCCAATGTCCCCGCAGCTGCGGCCTTGCGCCTGCCCTTTGCCTTGGACCTCAGCGAGCAACGCGCCATCCTTGGCTTTGCCGAACGCCAGGGTGAGTTGTCGGCCGAGCGGGTCCACGAACTGGCCTCCATTCTCGCCACGCCCCTGCAAGTGTCACCGGCACGTGCCGCCGAACAACTCAACGGCGTGGCTCGCGGCCTGTTGGGGCCAATATGAAACAGAGCCTGTTCGAAAGCCGTTACCAGCCGCAATGGCATGCCTTCGCCGAACAACTGACCCAGCTGGAACAAGGCAAGGCCAAGGCCGCTGACGTGACCGACTTCCCCCACCAGTATCGGCGCCTGTGCCAACACCTCGCCCTGGCTCAGGAGCGCGGCTACAGCAGTTATCTGGTGGACCCCCTGCAACAACTGGCCTTGCGTGGCCATCAACAGCTCTACCGCCATCGCAGCCAATTGGGCGCAAAGGTCCTGAGTTTTATCCTGGCCGACTTCCCACGCCTGGTTCGCGCGCAGTGGCGCTTTGTATTGGTTGCCAGCCTGCTGTTCTTCGGCAGCCTGGCCGGTGTAGCACTGCTGGTGTACCTGTTTCCCGACCTGATCTACAGCATCGTCAGCCCCCAGCAGGTAGCCGAGATGCACAGCATGTACAACCCCGAGGCCAGCCGCCTCGGGCGTGCGGCCGAACGTGCTTCCAGCGAAGACTGGATGATGTTTGGCTACTACGTGATGCATAACATCGGTATCGCGTTCCAGACCTTCGCCGCCGGTTTGTTGCTGGGGCTGGGCAGTGTGTTCTTCCTGATCTTCAACGGCCTGATCATCGGTGCGATCTCCGGCCACCTCACCGAAATAGGCTTTGGCCAGACGTTCTGGTCCTTTGTGATCGGCCATGGCGCCTTCGAACTCAGCGCCATCGCCCTGGCCGGCGCGGCGGGACTGCAACTGGGCTGGGCATTGATCGCCCCGGGTCAACTGACGCGAGGCGAATCCCTGCGGCTGGCGGCGCATCAAAGCGTGCAGATGCTGTGCGGCGTGATGGTGTTCCTGCTGATCGCCGCGTTCATCGAAGCCTATTGGTCTTCCACCACCAGCGTTGCGCCCTGGCTCAAATACCTGGTGGGCACCCTGCTCTGGTTGCTGGTGGCCGCTTACCTGATCTTTGCCGGACGGACTCGCCATGCGCCTGAGTAATGCCAGCGTAGTGATCCGCCCCCGCACGCCATGGGAAGCCATGGACCTTGGAGTACGGCTGGCCCAGGAACATCGCTGGCTGCTGATGGGCAGTTGGGCGATGGTGACCTTGCCGGTTTTCGCGTTGCTGACCGCACTGTTCTGGAAGTATCCCTCCACGGCTCTGTTGGTGTTCTGGTGGCTGAAGCCGGCCTTTGATCGTCTGCCGCTGTATATCTTGTCGAAAGCCCTGTTCGCAGAGACACCCAGCGCCAGGCAGGCCGTCAGCCAATGGCCGCGACTGCTCAAAGGCCAGCTATTGGCCAGCCTGACCTGGCGGCGACTCAGCCCGAGTCGCAGCTTTTTGATGCCGGTCAGTCAACTCGAAGGCCTGGATGGTCCCGACCGCCAAAAACGCCTGGGCGTCTTGCAGCAACGCAGCGCCTGGGCCGGACGCTGGCTGACCATTATTGGGGTGCATCTGGAAATAGGCCTGTGGTTCGGCTGCATGGCCCTGTTCTATCTACTCATCCCCCAGCAGCTCGAACTGGATTGGGACTGGCAACGAATGGCACTGGCCACGGGTTCCGAGGGGCTCTGGCTGGAACACCTGGGCAATGCCTTCTATGCCCTGATCCTGGTGTTCTGGGAGCCGATGTATGTCGCGTGCGGCTTCAGCCTGTACCTCAACCGCCGTACCGTGCTGGAGGCCTGGGACCTGGAGCTGGTATTCCGCCGCCTGCGCGAACGCCTGAGCAGCGTAGTGCCGTTGTTGGTGCTGGTGACGGTGCTGGCCCTGAGCCCATTCAGCGGCCCCGCCATGGCCGAGGACGCCTCCCCGCCCAAACAAGTGACAACCCAGGCCGCCAGCCAGTCGATCAAGACATTGCTGGAGAAGCCACCGTTCAAAAATCCGGAAACCGTCACGCGCTATCGTTTCGGCGATGAGAAACCCGCCACTAAGAGCAAGGCACACGGAGACGGCAAGCTGCCGGCCTGGTTGCGGGCATGGCTGGACAACCTCAACGGCAATACCCTCAAACACGTCGCCTTGGGCATGGAAGTGCTGCTGTGGAGCCTGTTGGCCGCCGGTATTGCCCTGCTCATCTGGCGCTATCGCGATTGGCTGCACGCCTTTGTCAGCCGGCGCCGCTCACGCCAACCAAAACCCGCCAAACCGATACCCACGCAACTGTTCGGCCTGGAACTGGGCGTCGAGACCTTGCCCGACGACATCGCCAGCACGGCCGAGCAACTTTGGCCCACACAGCCACGGGAAGCACTCGGCCTGCTCTATCGAGGCTTGCTTAGCCGGTTGCTGCATGACTTCAACCTGCCACTGAAAAGCGCCGATACGGAAGGCCAGGTCCTGGAACGCATCCATCGGCTGCAACAGCCGCACTTGCTGGCATTCAGCGATGAGCTGACCCGGCACTGGCAAAACCTCGCGTACGGCCACCGCTTGCCCCCGGCCCAGGCTCAACAGCAACTGTGCAGTGATTGGCGCACCTTGTTCAACGCGGGGGCAGCCCGATGAAACGGACTTTACTGTGGGTCATCGTAGCGCTGCTGACGTGCCTGCTGGGGGCAGGCCTTGTCTATGTCGGAAACAAAGCGATCCCCTACGATGAAGTCATAGACCGCGGCCCCTCACCCGAGGCCGCAGCCAACCCCTACCTGGCAGCGGAACACTTTTTACGCCAGCAAGGCCTGGGCGTCGAACACGCCAATAGCCTTGAGGGGCTGAAGACCCTGCCAGCCAAAAACAACAGCCTGCTGTTGCTGGGCGAGCGCAGCAACATGACACCACGCCAGGCCGAGCAGCTGTTGGACTGGGCCAGGTCCGGCGGCCATCTGCTATTGGTGGCTGAAGCGCTCTGGGATGAAGAAACCGGCAACAGCGGCGACTTGCTGCTGGATCACCTGCAGATTCACCAGGCATTGAGCGACGAACCTGACGAGCCCGTACCTGCGCGAAAACAGAAATCCCCAGACCTGACCAAGCTCTATGTCGACAACGAAACCGCACCGGCCTATTTCAGTTTCGATACCGACTTCAACCTCACCGACCCCAAGCATCTGGCACAGTTTTCTGCCAATAGCGCCCAGTCCAGCCACCTGATGCAACTCAATCTCGGGCATGGCCGTGTGACGGTGATCACCGACAGCGACCTGTGGAAAAACCCGAACATCGGCAAGCACGACAACGCCTGGCTGCTGTGGTATCTCAACCAAGGCACCGCGGTGACCCTGCTGTTCAACAGTGACGTGGACAACCTGTTCACCCTGTTGCTGCGCTACTTCCCCCAGGCGTTGGTGGCACTCGCTGCGCTGCTCGCCCTGGCACTCTGGCACGTCGGCATGCGCCAAGGTCCGATACAAGCGCCGGCCCCCAAGGCACGCCGGCAACTGCAAGAACACCTGAACGCGAGCGCCGACTTCCTGCTCCGCCGCGGCGGCCAGGGTGCTTTGCTGCGTGCGTTGCAGCGCGACATCCTGCGCGCCGCAAGGCGGCGTCACCCAGGTTTTGAACACCTCGACTCCGCAGAACAGCAGCAGGTGCTCGAACACCTGACGCGCCAACCTTCTCACGTCATCAGCCAGGCCCTCGGCCCCCTCCCGGCAAAACGGCTCACCAGCGCCGATTTCAGCCGTCAGGTGGCCAGCCTGCAAACTCTCAGGAACGCCCTATGAGCGAATATTCCCCGGCAACTGCCCTGACGACCGAAAGCCTGCAAAAGGCCAGTCGGCAGGCACAGGCCCTGCGTGTCGAACTACGTAAAGCGGTCATTGGCCAGGATCAGGTGATCGATGATGTCCTCACATCGCTGATCGCCGGAGGCCATGTCTTGCTCGAAGGCGTTCCCGGCCTGGGCAAGACCTTGCTGGTGCGCGCCCTTGCGCGGTGTTTCGGTGGAGAATTCGCGCGTATCCAGTTCACCCCGGACCTGATGCCCAGTGACGTCACCGGCCATGCCGTGTACGACCTGCACACTGAGCAGTTCAAGTTGCGAAAGGGGCCGTTGTTTACCCATCTGCTGCTGGCTGACGAGATCAACCGCGCCCCGGCCAAGACCCAGGCGGCGCTGCTCGAAGCCATGCAAGAACGTCAGGTCACCCTTGAAGGCGAAGCGCTGCCCATCGGCCAACCCTTCATGGTGCTGGCGACCCAGAACCCGATCGAACAGGAAGGCACCTACCCCCTGCCCGAAGCCGAGCTGGACCGCTTCATGCTGAAAGTCCGCATGGACTACCCCGATGCACAACAAGAGCTGGACATGGTGCGCGAAGTGACGCGCTCATCCCGCGCCGACATGCTTGATGTACAGCCCCTGCGTACCGTGTTGCAGGCTGAAGATGTGCTGCAATTGCAACAGATCGCCAGCGAACTGCCCCTCGACGAGCAGGTACTCGACTATGCCGTGCGCCTGGCACGCGCCACCCGCAGTTGGCCAGGATTGACCATTGGCGCCGGCCCACGGGCGTCCATCGCCCTGGTACGCGGCGCCCGGGCCAGGGCCCTGTTGCGCGGCGGTGAGTTTGTCACCCCGGATGACATCAAGGGCTGCGCCTTGGCGGTATTGCGCCATCGGGTGCGTATCGCCCCCGAACTGGACATCGACGGATTGGACGTGGACCAGGTGCTAAAGCAAATGCTCGACCAGATCCCGGCACCTCGGCAATGAACCGCCCATGAAACCGACCCGCCTGCTGTTGACCTGGCTCGCAGTGCTGCTTGGCCTGAACACCCTGCTCGGCGCGGCGACCGCGTTGCAGTTCAAGGTGCCCGACACCCTGTACTCGATAGCCTGGGGCCTGCTGCTGGCGCTTTTGCTGCTGGCGTTGCTGGATGCCGCGCGCCTGCGCCATCGCCCCTCCCCACGCGTGCAACGGCAGATGCCCGGCAGCCTGGCGTTGGGCCGCTGGGGCGAGGTGCGCCTGACGCTGGAACACGACTCGCCACAGCCCCTGACCGTGCAGGTATTCGACCATGCTCCTGACGGCCTGAGCGTAGAGAACATGCCGCAGTCCATCGCGCTGCGACCGGGTGAACGCAGTGAGCTGGGGTATCGCCTGCGCCCCTTGCGGCGCGGGCATTTCACTTTCACTCGTTGCGAGGTGCACCTGCCGAGCCACCTCGGGCTGTGGGCGGTGCGGCGCTTGATCGACGTCAACGACGCCACACGTGTCTACCCGGATTTCGCCCGACTCTATGGTGCACAGCTCCTGGGAGTGGACAACTGGCTGAGCCAGTTGGGCGTTCGGCAGCATCAGCGACGCGGATTGGGGCTGGAGTTTCATCAACTGCGCGAATTTCGCGAGGGCGACAGCCTGCGCCAGATCGACTGGAAGGCGACTGCACGGCAACGTACACCGATCGCCCGGGAATATCAGGATGAGCGCGACCAACAAATCGTGTTCTTGCTTGATTGCGGCCGACGCATGCGCAGCCAGGACGACGAGCTGTCGCACTTCGACCATGCGCTGAATGCCTGCCTGCTGCTCAGCTATGTAGCCTTGCGCCAGGGCGATGCGGTGGGCTTATGCACCTTTGCCGGTGAACAGTCGCGCTACCTGGCACCAGTCAAGGGCAGCAGCCAGTTGAACCTGCTGCTCAACGCAGTCTACGACCTGGACACGACACGACGCACAGCCGACTACGAGGCCGCGGCCAGCCAACTGCTGGCCCGACAAAAACGCCGCGCCCTGGTGATTGTGGTCACCAACCTTCGGGATGAGGACGATGAGGCTTTGTTGACCGCGGCCAAGCGCATCGGCCGCCAACACCGGGTGCTGGTAGCCAGCCTGCGCGAGGAAGTACTCGACCAACTGCGCCAGATCCCCGTGCAAACCTTGCCCGAAGCCCTGGCCTACAGCGGCACCGTCGACTACCTCAATACCCGGGATGAACTGCATGACCGCTTGAGCGCCCATGGCCTGTCGGTATTGGACACTCCACCATCGGAGCTTGGCCCAGCCCTGGTGACACGCTACCTGGGCTGGAAGAAAGCGGGCGTACTCTGAGAATAGAGCGCACGGCCTCGGCAAGGGGCAGTCCCCAACCGGGCCGACAGCACGCGATAGCTAGGCTGAAGCCTGCAAAGGATCGAAACTGAAGTAATGCATCAATACGCTGATCAGTTGCCCATATTCCTCGGGCGCCTGGAGCACCCTGAACCCGGAATCGTAATGCTGTGGGTTGATGTCTTCATGACTCCACAAGCAGGTCGCCGTCAGGTCAATGGCCTCAAAGGTGTCGCCAGGCACGGGAATCTTCAAGCGCAACTCGAAGTCCGCGTCGACCATCATGGGCAGCAGGCTGATCAACATAAGCCCGTCTGCCGAGACGTTACCCAAAAAGCCGATGGGCTTGTCAGTGAGGCGGTTGAATACTTGCAGAAAACAAGGTAGCTGATGCCGCTCGATCCGTCGGTCGGTAAACATGGTGAGATCGCCATCCAATGGCCATTAATCTGGCCGTGCCAGTGATTCGGAACGAGCGCGTATCTCTCGCTCTCCCTGGATATCGGAGTGACAACATACAACCTTGTGTCACCAGACAACTGCCGAATCCGGGTCCCTCATTCGTTCGAATAGAAACTTGTACAAACGAACATCCGAAGGATAGCCCAAGACTGGCAACGGGCCAGTTATTAAATGACGAATGTCATCACAGCGAGGCCGGGCGCGCCTGGGCGGTGCTTGCTCCAGGGTAGTGTCCTAGCTGTTGCAAGGTATCGAGCCGCGCGCGGGCACGGTAGGCGTACTCACTCGACGGATACTGATTGATGATGAACTGATAGGTCTGCACGGCGTCGACAAACAATTTCTGGCGTTCCAGGCACTGCCCACGCAACATCGAGACCTCCGGCTGCACATAACGCCGGGTACGGCTCTCGCGGTCGACCTGGGACAATTCCAGAGTGACGCGCTCGCAATCGCCGACCTTGTAGGCGCGATAAGCGTTGTTCAAATGGTGGTCCATCGACCAGCGGGTGCAGCCGACAACACTGACGGCCAGGGCGGCAACGAGCAAAATTCGCATGAGGGTTCTCCTGTCTTGTGCAATGTATCGACCCCTAGTCGAAAATCTTCAAGGTTGTTCGTAATCAGCCGCCGCGAAAACAAGTTAATCGTCGATAAGTAGTGCAAACGAACAATGACTACAACGAAAGAGCATAGTAGCCTTCCTCAGCGCTTGAACTCAGGAGTCTGTGCATGTCCGTCCGTCGTACCAAAATCGTCGCCACCCTTGGCCCGGCCAGCAACTCGCCGGAAGTCCTCGAACAGCTGATTCTGGCTGGTTTGGACGTCGCCCGTCTGAACTTCTCCCACGGCACCCCGGACGAGCACAAGGCTCGTGCCAAGCTGGTGCGTGACCTCGCGGCCAAGCATGGCCGTTTCGTGGCGTTGCTAGGTGACCTGCAAGGCCCGAAAATCCGTATCGCCAAATTCGCCAACAAGCGCATCGAGCTGAAGATCGGTGACCAGTTCACCTTCTCCACCAGCCACCCGCTGACCGAAGGCAACCAGCAAGTCGTGGGTATCGATTACCCGGACCTGGTCAAGGATTGCGGCGTCGGCGACGAACTGCTGCTGGATGACGGCCGCGTGGTCATGCGCGTCGACACCGCTACCCCGACCGAACTGCACTGCACCGTGATTATCGGCGGCCCGCTGTCGGACCACAAAGGCATCAACCGTCGCGGTGGTGGCCTGACCGCTCCTGCCCTGACTGAAAAAGACAAGGCCGACATCAAGCTCGCCGCTGAAATGGAAGTGGACTACCTCGCCGTGTCCTTCCCGCGCGACGCAGCCGACATGGAATACGCCCGTAAACTGCGCGACGAAGCCGGCGGCACCGCCTGGCTGGTGGCGAAGATCGAACGCGCCGAAGCCGTGGCCGATGACGAAACCCTCGATGGCCTGATCAAGGCTTCCGACGCCGTGATGGTTGCCCGTGGCGACCTCGGTGTGGAAATCGGTGACGCCGAGCTGATCGGTATCCAGAAGAAGATCATCCTGCACGCACGCCGCCACAACAAAGCGGTGATCGTGGCGACCCAGATGATGGAGTCGATGATCCAGAACCCGATGCCGACCCGCGCCGAAGTGTCCGACGTGGCCAACGCCGTGCTCGACTACACCGACGCCGTGATGCTCTCGGCTGAAAGTGCCGCCGGCCCGTACCCACTGGAAGCCGTGCAAGCGATGGCGCGTATCTGCGTCGGCGCTGAAAAGCACCCGACCAGCAAGACCTCCAGCCACCGCATCGGCAAAGAGTTCGAAAGCTGCGACCAGAGCATCGCCCTGGCGGCCATGTACACCGCCAACCACTTCCCGGGCGTGAAGGCGATCATCGCCTTGACCGAAAGTGGCTACACGCCGTTGATCATGTCGCGCATCCGTTCTTCGGTGCCGATCTACGCGTTCACCCCACACCGCGAAGCCCAGGCCCGCGCGGCGATGTTCCGTGGTGTGTACACCGTGCCGTTCGACCCGGCATCGCTGCCGCCGCACGAAGTCAGCCAGGCGGCCATCGACGAGCTGGTCAAGCGCGGCGTCGTGGAAAAAGGCGACTGGGTCATCCTGACCAAGGGCGACAGCTACCACACCACTGGCGGCACCAACGGCATGAAGATCCTGCACGTTGGCGACCCAATGGTCTGAGTGACTGCTGAATGAAAAAGCCCCGACTGGTTCGGGGCTTTTTTATGCCTGGGTTTTTGTGTGGCTGCACAGGACCTCATCGCGGGCAAGCCCGCTCCCACAGTTTGAGCGCGATCCCCTGTGGGAGCGGGCTTGCCCGCGATGAGGCCAGACCAATCAGCCAAGCTTCATCGCCCAGTGATAAAAGCCGACAACGCCGCAACCGCCTCCGGCGACCTCAACCGCTGGGTAAACAACGCGCCCTCCTCCTCAATCACCCGCCGCAACTGCTCGCGATCCACGCTTTTCATCAACTGCTTGGTCACCTGCACCGCCCCCGGCGCCAGCGTCTCGAAACGCGCAGCCACTTCCCGCGCCTTGGCCAACGCCGCTTCGCCACTGCCCAGCGCCTCGGTCGCAATCCCCCAAGCCGCCGCCTGCTCACCGCTGAACCCCTCACCCAACAGCAACAGCTCTGCCGCCTTCGCATGCCCCAGCAGTCGCGGCAGGATCAGGCTCGAGCCAAACTCCGGACACAGCCCCAGGTTGACGAACGGCATGCGCAACCGCGCATCCCGGCTGACATAGACCAGGTCGCAATGCAGCAATAGCGTGGTGCCGATCCCCACCGCCGCGCCCGCCACTGCGGCGATCACCGGTTTGCGGCAGTTGAGCAGGCTTTGCATGAAGTGAAACGGCGGGCTGTCGAGGTCGGCTGGCGGTTGCTCGAGGAAGTCACCGATGTCATTGCCGGCGGTAAAACACTCGCTGCTGCCCTGGATCAGCACCGCATGAATGGCTGAATCTGCATCGGCCAACTCCAGCGCCTTGGCCAACTGTGTGTACATCCCACGGGTCAGAGCGTTTTTCTTGTCGGGGCGATTGAGCTGCAAGGTCAGCAGCCCACGTTCGCGGTGCTGCAGGATGGCGTCGGTCATGGCGATTCTCGCGGCTGTGGAGTTCAGCGCTCAACCACGGGGCAGGAACACGTCGGCCAGCAGTTGATTGCGCGGCAGGCCCGCCAGGAACAGGCGCTTGGAGAACGCGTCAACATGGGCGGGGTGTCCGCAGAGTAAGGCCAAGGTTTGCCGCGAAACAAGCCGCAGTTGCGCCAATGCCTGGGTCGCCTGCGCCGCCGTCCACAGCTCCACCGTCAAGTTCGGATGCTGCGCGGCCAGCGCTGCCAGGGGTTCGGCCAGGTAATGCCCGGCGACATCATGGGCCTGGTGAATCACGCGGATGGCGCCCTGGTGATCCTGGCGCAGCGCCTCACGCAATACCCCCCACAATGGGCCCAGGCCCGTGCCCGACGCCAGCAGCCACAACGGTCGGGCTTGCCAGTCCGGATCATATTGCAACGCGCCGCCACGCAACTCGCCCAGACGCAAACCGTCGCCGAGTTGCAACTGACGGGCAATATCGGTGAATTCCCCAGGCTGGCGGCAGTCGAGGTGAAACTCCAGGAACGGGTCCTCCTGCGGCAAACTCGCCAGCGAGTAAGGCCGCGCCACCTGCCCCGCCCACACCACCAGATGCTGGCCGGCGCGATAGCGCAGGCCACGCTCCGGTTGCAGACGCAGGCGCAGCACCGTCGAGCTCAACCAATCGACGCCCACGACCTGCGCCGCCAAACCGTCACGCACCGGATCAAAGGTTTCGACACGCAGATCCGCGCTGACTTGGCACTGACAGGCCAACCGCCAACCCTCCTGGCGTTGGGCCGGGCTCAAGGCATCCGGCTGCCGATCGGAAACCTCGCCGGTACACCGCACCAGACACGCATGGCAACTGCCGGCGCGGCAACTGTAGGGCACCGCCACACCCGCCTGATTCAACGCATCCAACAGATTGCTGCCGGTGGCGACCGACCAGTGGCGTTCGCCGACGTGCAGTTCAGGCATATAAAGGTCTCAATCACAGGGGATGGGCACAGGGAATCATGCCTGCGACAGTTTGACCATAGTCGGGTGTATCGGCCACCGTGCCGGGTTATACTGCCGCGCCTTTTTAGCGTCGCGCCTGCACCATTGGCGTGCCTTGGAAAGGTGGCTTCAGCCGACCGATGCACCCCACTGAAGCCACCTTTATTGAATGTTCCCTTATAGAGGAGCGCGACTCATGACCGTGATCAAGCAAGACGACCTGATTCAGAGCGTTGCCGACGCCCTGCAATTCATTTCCTACTACCACCCCGTTGATTTCATCCAGGCCATGCACGAAGCCTACCTGCGCGAAGAATCGCCAGCGGCCCGTGACTCCATCGCCCAGATCCTGATCAACTCGCGCATGTGCGCCACCGGCCATCGCCCGATCTGCCAGGACACCGGTATCGTTACCGTGTTCGTGCGCGTAGGCATGGACGTACGTTGGGATGGCGCCACCATGGGCCTGGACGACATGATCAACGAAGGCGTGCGTCGCGCCTACAACCTGCCGGAAAACGTCCTGCGCGCATCGATCCTCGCCGACCCGGCAGGCGCGCGTAAAAACACCAAGGACAACACCCCTGCGGTCATCCACTACTCCATCGTCCCGGGTAACACCGTGGAAGTGGACGTGGCGGCCAAGGGTGGCGGTTCCGAGAACAAGTCGAAAATGGCCATGCTCAACCCGTCCGACTCGATCGTCGACTGGGTGCTCAAGACCGTTCCGACCATGGGCGCCGGCTGGTGCCCACCGGGCATGCTCGGTATCGGCATCGGCGGCACCGCCGAGAAAGCCGCGGTGATGGCCAAGGAAGTGTTGATGGAATCCATCGACATCCACGAACTGAAAAAACGCGGCCCGCAGAACCGTATCGAAGAGATGCGCCTGGAGCTGTTCGAGAAGGTCAACCAACTGGGCATCGGCGCCCAGGGCCTGGGTGGCCTGACCACCGTGCTCGACGTGAAGATCATGGACTACCCGACCCACGCCGCCTCCCTGCCGGTGTGCATGATCCCCAACTGCGCCGCCACCCGTCACGCACACTTCGTGCTCGACGGTTCGGGCCCGGCGTCGCTGGAAGCGCCACCGCTGGACGCCTACCCGGAAATCGTCTGGGAAGCCGGCCCATCGGCCCGTCGCGTCAACCTCGACACCCTGACCCCGGAAGAAGTGCAGAGCTGGCAGCCGGGCGAAACCGTGTTGCTCAACGGCAAGATGCTCACCGGCCGCGACGCCGCGCACAAGCGCATGGTCGAGATGCTGAACAAGGGCGAAACCCTGCCGGTGGACCTCAAGGGTCGTTTCATCTACTACGTCGGCCCGGTTGATCCGGTGCGCGAAGAAGTGGTTGGCCCGGCTGGCCCGACCACCGCGACGCGGATGGACAAGTTCACCCGCCAGATCCTCGAGCAAACCGGCCTGTTGGGCATGATCGGCAAATCCGAGCGCGGCCCGACTGCGATCGAAGCGATCAAGGACCACAAGGCCGTGTACCTGATGGCCGTCGGCGGTGCTGCCTACCTGGTGGCGCAAGCCATCAAGAAGTCGCGCGTGGTTGCGTTCGCCGAACTGGGTATGGAAGCGATCTACGAGTTCGACGTCAAAGACATGCCGGTCACCGTTGCAGTCGACAGCAAGGGCGAATCCGTGCACATCACCGGTCCTGCCATCTGGCAGAAAAAGATCAGTGAAAGCCTGGCGGTAGAAGTGCAATAAGCACTTCCCTGCCATAAAAAATGGCGACTGCGGCTACACGGCCCAGTCGCCTTTTTTATGGCTGGCACGCTTCAAATGTGGGAGCGGGCTTGCCCGCGAAGGCGGTGGATCAGCCAACATCTGCGGCGACTGACACAGCGCATTCGTGGGCCAGCCCGCTCCCACACAAACCCATTCGTCACAAGATTCAAGGCACGCATGGTATGGTGCACTCCCCTCACTGCGCCTGTTCATCACCGTATGATCGTGATCCCTCGCCCCCTGCGCCTGACCTTCTATTCCCTGTTGATCATCGCCGGTGCGCTGTTGGCCGCCGCCTTGGCCACCCGCCACGCCGAACGCCAAGCCCTGGTGGACGATGCGGCTCGTGCGAATCAGCAACTCGCCCTGTACGCCAATTCCCTGCACACCCTGATCGAACGCTACCGCGCCCTGCCCGCCGTACTGGCGCTGGACTCGGAAATGATCAGCGCGTTGAAAGGCCCGCTGGACCCCGCAACCCAGGATGTGCTCAACCGCAAACTGGAACGCATCAACGGCGCCGCACAGTCATCGACCCTGGAATTGATGGACCGCAACGGCCTCGCGGTGGCTGCCAGCAACTGGAACCTGCCGAGCAGTTATGTCGGGCACAACTACGCGTTCCGGCCGTATTTCAGCCAGACCAAAAGCCAGGGCACGGGACGCTTCTACGCGGTGGGGGTGACCACAGGCGTGCCGGGCTATTTTCTTTCCAGCGCGGTGGTGGATGAACACGAGCAGTTCCTCGGCGCCATGGTGGTCAAGCTGGAATTCCCCGAACTCGAGCGCGAATGGGCCCAGGGCAACGACCTGTTGTTGGTCAGTGACGCGCGCGGCATCGTGTTTATCGCCAATCAGCCAGGCTGGCGTTACCGCAACCTGCGACCGCTGTCGGACACCGACCTGGCCGAACTCAAGGCCACCCGCCAATACGACAAGAAACACTTGGAACCGCTGGACACCCAGCCCTTGCAGCGCTTTGACGACAACAGCCACCTGATGCGCGTCAACGGCCCCGATGGCAACGCCAATTACATCTGGGAATCCCTGCCGCTCAAAGCCGAAGGCTGGACCCTGCACCTGCTGCGCAAACCGCAATTCGCCTTTGAAGACCAGCGCAACGCCGGCCTGGCCGCCGCCGGTTCCTGGCTGGCCCTGGTCTTCCTGGTGTTGTTCCTCACGCAGCGCTGGCGCCTGGCCCGGTTGCGCCAGCGCAGCCGCGAAGAGCTGGAGCGCCTGGTGGAAGAACGTACCCAGGCGCTGCGCACCGCCCAGGATGGCCTGGTGCAATCGGCCAAGCTGGCGGCGCTGGGGCAGATGTCCGCCGCCCTCGCCCATGAGATCAACCAGCCGCTGACCGCCCAGCGCATGCAGTTGGCCACCCTGCGCCTGTTGCTCGACCACGGCCGCGTGGACGATGCCTACAAGGCCCTGACCCCGCTGGACGAAATGCTCACACGCATGGCCGCGCTCACCGGCCACCTCAAGACCTTCGCCCGCAAGAGCCCCAGCGGCCTGCGCGAACGCCTGGACCTGGCGATGGTGGTCGACCAATCCCTGCACCTGCTCGACGCACGCCTGCGTGATGAAGGCATCGGCGTGGTACTCGACCTGACCCGCCCGGCCTGGGTCCGCGGCGACGCGATCCGCCTGGAACAGGTGCTGATCAACCTGCTGCGCAATGCCCTCGACGCCATGGCCGACAAGCCGCGCAAACGCCTGGAAATCCGCCTGCACGCCGACCAGCAGCTGTGGCAACTGACCGTCAGCGACAGCGGCGGCGGGATCGCCGAAGAGCACCTGAACAGCGTGTTCGACCCCTTCTTCACCACCAAGCCGGTGGGTGATGGGCTGGGCCTGGGGCTGGCGGTGTCCTACGCCATCGTGCACGAATTGGGCGGGCGCCTGATCGCCGGCAACCGTGGCGACGGCGCGGTGTTTACCCTGACCTTGCCAATCGCGCTGGAGACGCCCGACCTATGTTGAACGCGGTGATTGTGGTCGATGACGAAGCCAGCATCCGCACGGCCGTGGAGCAGTGGTTGAGCCTGTCGGGCTTTGAGGTGCAGCTGTTCAGCCGCGCCGAGGCATGCCTGGCGCAGTTGCCCAGGGACTTCCCCGGCGTGATCCTCAGCGATGTGCGCATGCCCGGCCTCAGCGGCCTGGAGTTGCTCGCCGAAGTGCAACGCCGCGATGCCGACCTGCCGGTGATCCTGCTCACCGGCCACGGCGATGTGCCGATGGCGGTGGAAGCCATGCGCGACGGTGCCTACGACTTTCTGGAAAAACCCTTCAGCCCCGACGCCCTGCTCAACAGCCTGCGCCGGGCGTTGGACAAGCGCGGGCTGATCCTGGAAAACCGGCGCCTGCATCAACAGGCTGACCACAAGGCCCAGCTTGAATCGAGCCTGCTCGGCGTGTCCCGGGGGTTGCAGAACCTGCGGCGCCAGGTGTTGGACCTGGCAGGCTTGCCGGTCAATGTACTGATCCGCGGCGAGACCGGCAGCGGCAAGGAGCTGGTTGCGCGCTGCCTGCATGATTTCGGCCCGCGCGCGAAAAAGCCGTTTGTGGCGCTCAACTGCGCGGCGATCCCCGAGCAACTGTTTGAGGCCGAGCTGTTCGGCCATGAAAGCGGCGCGTTTACCGGCGCTCAGGGCAAACGCATCGGCAAACTGGAATACGCCCACGGCGGCACCCTGTTCCTGGATGAAATCGAAAGCATGCCCCTGGCCCAGCAGGTCAAGCTGCTGCGGGTGTTGCAGGAGCAGAAGCTGGAGCGCTTGGGCTCCAACCAGAGCATCCACGTGGATTTGCGCATTATTGCCGCGACCAAACCCGATCTGCTGGAAGAAGCGCGCGCCGGGCGTTTCCGTGAAGACCTGGCCTATCGGTTGAACGTCGCGCAACTGCGCCTGCCACCGTTGCGTGAGCGGCGTGAAGATATTCCGCTGTTGTTCGACCACTTTGCACACAGTGCCGCCGAGCGCCTCGGCCGCAGTATCGAGCCCTTGAGCGGCGCGCAGTTGGGGCGCCTGCTCAGCCACGACTGGCCGGGCAATGTGCGCGAGCTGGCCAACGTCGCCGAACGCCAAGTGCTGGGGTTGGGCGAGCCGGAGCCGGAAGGCATCGAGGCCGGGCAATCGTTGGCGGAGCAGCAGGAAGCGTTTGAAGCCCATTGCTTGAAGGCGGCGTTGACGCGGCACAAAGGTGACATCAAGGCGGTGCTGGCGGAGCTGCAACTGCCGCGGCGCACCTTCAATGAAAAGATGCAGCGCCATGGGTTGGTGCGGGAGATGTTTCTCTAGCGACCTTCGGGCCGTCTTCGCGGGCAAGCCCGCTCCCACACTGACTGCATTCCAAATTTGGAACTCGGTCAACTGTGGGAGCGGGCTTGCCCGCGAAAAGGCCAGTCGCCATAAGCGGATTTCCGCTCACCCCTCACAAAACATCAGCGACTTTCCGCTCAAAAAATCCGCCAAACCCTTCTAGACCGGGCCTTCATCCACCTGGCACAGCTCCTGCTATAGCCCCAACCAGGCTGTGCCCAGGCACGCTCCATAAAAACAACTAGATGAAGGATCCTTCAATGGATAACTCCAACGCCCTGCCTCTGGGGTCGGCGGCCGCGCCGGCAAAAGAACGCACCACCTCCAGCCGGATCAAATCGATCTTCAGCGGCTCGGTCGGCAACATGGTCGAGTGGTACGACTGGTACGTCTACGCGGCATTCTCGCTGTACTTCGCCAAAGCCTTTTTTCCCGCCGGTTCCTCCACCGCGCAACTGATGAACACCGCCGCGATCTTTGCCGTGGGCTTCATCATGCGGCCGATCGGCGGCTGGTTGATGGGCATGTACGCCGACTACAAAGGCCGCAAGGCCGCGTTGATGGCCTCGGTACTGTTGATGTGCTTCGGTTCGCTGCTGATCGCCCTGACGCCGGGCTATGACACCATCGGCATCGGCGCACCCATCCTGTTGGTCCTCGCGCGCTTGCTGCAAGGCCTGTCCGTGGGTGGCGAGTACGGCACCTCCGCGACCTACCTGAGTGAAATGGCGACCAAGGAACGTCGCGGCTTCTTCTCCAGCTTCCAGTACGTGACCCTGATTTCCGGCCAGCTCATTGCCCTGGCGGTATTGATCGTGCTGCAACAAGTGCTCACCACCGAGCAACTGTACGCCTGGGGCTGGCGCATCCCGTTCGCCATCGGCGCACTGTGCGCGGTCGTTGCGCTGTACCTGCGTCGCGGCATGGAAGAAACCGAGTCGTTCACCAAGAAGGAAAAAGCCAAGGAAAGCGCGATGCGCACCTTGCTGCGTCACCCCAAGGAAGTATTGACCGTGGTCGGCCTGACCATGGGCGGCACGCTGGCGTTCTACACCTACACCACCTACATGCAGAAATACCTGGTGAACACCGTCGGCATGAGCATTTCCGACTCCACCACCATTTCGGCGGCGACGCTGTTTCTGTTCATGTGCATCCAACCCCTGGTCGGCGCCCTGTCGGACAAGGTTGGCCGGCGGCCGATCCTGATCGCCTTCGGTATCCTCGGCACCCTGTGTACCGTACCGATCCTCACGACCCTGCACACCATCCAGACCTGGTGGGGCGCGTTCTTCCTGATCATGGCCGCGCTGATCATCGTCAGCGGCTACACCTCGATCAACGCGGTGGTGAAGGCCGAACTGTTCCCTACCGAAATCCGTGCACTGGGCGTGGGCCTGCCGTATGCGCTGACGGTGTCGATCTTCGGCGGTACGGCTGAATACATTGCGCTGTGGTTCAAGAGCATCGGCATGGAAACCGGTTACTACTGGTATGTGACTGCGTGCATCGCGGTGTCGCTGGTGGTCTACGTGACCATGAAGGACACGCGCAAGCATTCGCGGATTACCACTGACTAACAGCTGAATGCAGTTCTAAATGTGGGAGCGGGCTTGTGTGGGAGCGGGCTTGCTCGCGAATGCGGTGTATCAGACACAGATATTTTGACTGATCCACCGCATTCGCGAGCAAGCCCGCTCCCACATTTTAGTTTTGTATCGCCGGGCTAATGCGGTCACGTCCATACCGCCGCTGCGCATACGACGCCCCGACAATCATCACCACCAACACCGCCGCCAGCACCGCCGACGAGCCAATCGTGCCGAAATCCAGCCCGCCCTTTTCATGGGGTTTGGTGAGGAAGTCGCCCAGTGTCGCGCCAAACGGGCGGGTCAACACAAACGCCACCCAGAACAACAACACCGACGAGATCCGCGTGAAGTACTTGAGCGCCACCACGGCCGCAATGGTCGAGCCGATCAACAACGCACCGCCGGCAAAACCCAGCCCCGAATCGTCCGCCAGGAAGTCGCCCAGTGCGGTGCCCAGGGTGTTGGAAAACAGAATCGCCATCCAGTAGAACAACTCGCCACGGAACGTCTGCACCTTGTTCACGTTCAGCGAATCGCCGCTCAGGTGCCACATCGCGAAGATGATCATCAGGATCACAATCAGGATCATCGACCCCGTTGCGTAGCCCAGGCCCAAGGTACGGTCCATAAAGTCCGACATGGTGGTGCCGGCCGTGCTGGTGGACAGAATCACGATCCAGTACAGCACCGGGTTGTAGGTTTTCGACCAGAGTTGCGTCACCAGGGTGACAAGGAACACGCTGATCAAGATCATCGAACTGAGGGCGTAGCCGACATTCAGGGTCATCGAGAGCAAATCCCCGGCGGTTTCGCCCAGGGTGGTTGCGCAGATTTTCATGACCCAGAACGCCAGGGTGATCTGAGGAAGTTTGTTCATGAGGGGTAAAAAGCTCCAATGCTCAGTCTTTGAACTGGCCGACTTATGAGGGGGCGTCGACCTGCCGCGCAGACTGAACGTGTAGCTGTGAAAAATAGGTGGGCGCTGTATGAAAATTCCATATCGCCGATGGAAATTCACCGCCATGCCTTGCAGTATGGCCACCTCACCGCACTCAATCGCAGGAACCCCGGCCATGCCCGACGACATCCACTTCTACGAACCCGCCAACGGCCACGGCCTGCCCCATGACCCGTTCAATGCCATCGTCGGCCCACGGCCCATCGGCTGGATTTCCTCCCAGGACCGCGAAGGCCGCTTGAACCTGGCGCCTTACAGCTTCTTCAATGCGTTCAACTACATTCCGCCGATCATTGGGTTTTCCAGCGTCGGCCGCAAAGACAGCCTGAACAATATCGAGCAGACCGGCGAGTTCGTGTGGAACCTGGCGACCCGCCCGCTGGCCGAGCAGATGAACCAGAGTTGCGCAGCGGTATCGCCTGAGGTGAATGAATTCGAGTTGTCCGGGCTGACGCCGGTGGCTTCGAAAATCGTTGCCGTGCCACGGGTCGGCGAGAGCCCGGTGTCGTTTGAATGCAAGGTGACGCAGATTATTCAGCTGCAACGGGCCGACAAGGAACGGGTGCCGAGCTGGCTGGTGCTCGGTGAGGTGGTGGCGGTGCATATTGCCAAGTGGTTGCTCAAGGATGGCGTCTACGACACGGCCGCCGCCGAGCCGATCTTGCGTGGCGGTGGGCCGGCAGATTACTTCCAGCTGGGCCCGGAAGCCCTGTTCAAGATGTACCGCCCAGGCGCCACCAAACCCTGACTGAAATGCGATCAAAACTGTGGGAGAGGGCTTGTGTGGGAGCGGGCTTGCTCGCGAAGGCGGTGTATCAGTCGACATCTTTATCAACTGACAGACTGCATTCGCGAGCAAGCCCGCTCCCACACAAACCCTCTCCCACCTTTGGATCAGCAGTGTTATTTAGACTGTGGCAGGCGCCCAGGACAGCTGACCTTCTTCATCCACAGCAATCAACCGCTCAAGCTGCAGTGCCGCCGCATCGTCAGCATCGGACGCCGTCTTGAACTTCTGTCCATCAAGGATCTTGTGAAAGCGCGGTGCGCCCATGCCGTCCAGTGCCTTCACGGCGACGGCGGCGCTGTAGCCACCCTCTCCCGGCACTACGGCGGAAACGGCTTCGTGGTGGGCAAATTCTTTACGTGCCATGTTGCAGGTCCTGGCCAATGGAAAGTCGGCCATTCTAAACCTGATTTAGCCGGCGAGTTGCAGGTACTCGCCATAGGCGTTGGCGGCGGATGCATCGGTGAATGTTTGGAAATCCATACTGCGGATCACCATGTCGTTCAACAGCTCAGTGAAGATCATCAAGGCCGGTGAGTTGAAGTAGAGGCTCATCGCCTGCTCGCTGCTCCAGAAGCCCGAGACCAGCCACACATCGGCGTCAACCTGGGACTGCTGCAACGAGAATTGCAGGCAACCCTGAGCCTGGCGGCCCGGTTCGATCAAACTGCTCAAGCGTGCACCGAGTTCGGTGCTGCACCCGCTGCGGGCGCGGATAAAGGCCATATGGCTCGCGGGAATGGGGGTGGACATGTTCGACTCTCCCGTTGAGAAGTGATGCTCGGCAAGCACGGTGAGGGCGTGTTGCCACAGGATCAAAGATAACGGCGCGGCGCTCGGCGCGGTTAGTCGATTCCTGCCGGCTTATTGCACAATCCTGCGAGAAGCGTAGCGCGCAGGTCCGGGGCGCTGGAGAGATGAGCACCGCAGACTCAGTGTTTCAGGCAGATGACAGCCCCGCTGCTTGCCTGATTCGTGACGTATCGCAGGATCAGGCAAGGATTGTGCAGAATCGACGTAACACTTTTTGAAAAGTCGCCGCTAAGCTGAGCCCATCAAAAAAGCCTGTAGAGGACGCCCCATGTCGTCAGCTGAACATCAGTCCACGCCCCTCGATGCCGAGATGGAAAAACAGCGTGCCGAACTGGCCAGCATCGTCCACCGGCACACCTGGGAGGACGGTTCCTACGGCACCGCGATCACTTCGCTCTACCTGAACCGCCACAACACCCCACGCGACTTTATGCCGGTGCTGGTGGAGCCCGCGTTGTGCATCCTCGCCAGTGGCAGTAAGGAAGTGCGCCTGGCCGATGAAATCTTTGCCTATGACCCGCTCAATTACCTGGTGTTCTCGGTCGCCATGCCGGTCGCCGGGCGGATCATCGATGCCACGCCCGAAGACCCGAACCTGTCGGTGCGCATCAATATCGACCCGGCGCAACTCACCGCGCTGATCGCCGAAGCCGGGCCGATGGGCGTGCCGTCGCGTCCGACCGCCCGCGGCATGTACGTCGACCGCATCGACAACCCGTTGCTCGACGCGGTGCTGCGCCTGGCGCGCCTGCTGGATACGCCCAAAGACATCGCCATGCTCGCGCCGCTGATCAACCGGGAAATCCTCTACCGTTTGTTGCGTGGGCCGCAGGGCTATCGGCTGTATGAAATCGCCGTGGCCAACAGTCAGAGCCATCGGGTCAGCCAGGCGATCACCTGGTTGAACAGCAACTATGAACAGCCGCTGCGCATCGATGACTTGGCCAAGGAAGTGAACCTCAGCGTCTCGACCTTGCACCATCGGTTCAAGGCGATTACCGCCATGAGCCCGCTGCAATATCAGAAGCAGCTGCGGTTACAGGAGGCGCGCCGACTGATGATTGCCGAAGGGCTGGAAGCCTCGGCGGCGGGGTATCGGGTGGGGTATGAAAGCCCGTCGCAGTTCAGCCGCGAATACAGCCGGTTATTCGGCGCGCCGCCTTTGAGAGACCTGGCCAGACTGCGCCAAAGCATCTGATTCAATAGAGATCAAAAATGGGGGAGCGGGCTTGCTCGCGAATGCAGTGGATCAGTGAGTATATTTTTGACTGACACACCGCATTCGCGAGCAAGCCCGCTCCCACATTTTGAGCTGCGGCGTTTTTTAATCCAGGCCACGGGGTAGCTGGAGGGTCACGCGCAGCCCCCCCTCGCGCAGATTCTGCAGACTCACCTCGCCGCCATGACTGTGGGCGATATTGCGCGCAATCCCCAACCCCAGCCCGTACCCCTGCTGCTGCCCAGCCAAGCGGAAGTGCGGCTCAAACACCTGCTCCAAGCGCTGCTCCGGCACGCCCGGCCCTTCATCATCCACATGCAGGATGAACTGCGCGCCATCGTCTTCGATGTGCAAATGCGCGTTCTGCCCGTACTTCAACGCATTGTCGATCAGGTTGCCGATGCAGCGCTTGAGCGCCAGCGGCTTGCCCGGATAGGTGCTCAGCGCACGACCGTGCTGGGTCACGCGGCCGTTGCCGTTCGGCGCCAGGTACGGCTCGACCAGGCAGTCGAGCACGTGGTTGAGGTCCACCGGCTCGATGTTTTCGTGGATGTCGGTGTCTTTCACGCATTGCAGCGCACCTTTGACCAGCAACTCCAATTCATCCAGGTCGCGGCCGAACTTGGCTTGCAGGTTTTCGTCCTCAAGCAACTCCACACGCAGGCGCAGGCGTGTGATCGGTGTGCGCAAGTCGTGGGAAATAGCGCTGAACAACTGGCTGCGCTCGGTCAGGTAACGGCTGATGCGCTCGCGCATGGCGTTGAAGGCGCGGCCCACTTCGACCACTTCACTGCCGCCGCCTTCGGCCACGGGTTCGACGTCAGCGCCCAGGGACATGTCCCGCGCCGCCCGCGCCAGGCGTTTGAGCGGCCGGCTTTGCCAGTGCACCAGCAGGCCGATAAACAGCAGCAAGAAGCCGCTGGTGAGTACGATAAACCACACTTGCTGGGACGGCAGGCCCTGTTCTTCAAGGCTGGTGTAGGGCTCGGGCAGCAGCGAGGCGATGTACAGCCACTCGCCAGGGGCGAGCTGGATCTGGGTGACCAGCACCGGCGGGTTCACCGGCTCCAGGGTCAGCGCGTAATGCGCCCATGAGCGTGGCAACTCGTCGAGTTTCAAACCGGCGTTGAAGATGCGCAGGTCTTCGGCGCTGACGAATTCCACCGAGATGTGCACGTCGGCGCCCAGGGTCTGGCGCAGCACTTCATCCACCGCCTCCAGTACCGCCTGTTTGCGCGGAGTTTGCGGCAAGACCTGCATGTCCAGCGGCCGATCGTTGAGCGTCACCACGAACCGTGTGCCGCCCATGCTGCGCAATTGGTCGAGGACCAACGGGCGATAGGCCACCGGCAACGAACGGAAATAACTCACGCTGGCCGTCATCGAGTGCGCCAGGCTGCGGGCACTGGTGACCAGGCCTTCAAGCTGGGTGGCGCGCAGTTGCGAAACCCAGATCACGCTCGACAGCGCCTGGGCAAACAACACCACCAGCAAGGTCAGCAGCAGCATGCGCCCCAGCAGCGAGCGCGGTACCGGGAAGCGGCGGCGGCGTTCGCTCAGATGTTCAGTGGGCATTGCCGGCAACCACGCTGGCTGCCAGTTGATAACCGCTGCCACGCACGGTACGGATCAGCCTCGGCGGTTTTTCGGTATCGCGCAGGCGTTGGCGCAGGCGGCTGACGGCCATATCGACGATACGGTCCAACGGCATCAGGTCGCGGCCACGGGTGGCGTTGCCGATGGTGTCGCGGTCGAGGATCTGTTGCGGGTGATCGAGAAACAATTTGAGCAGCGCAAAGTCGGCGCCGGAGAGGATCACTTCTTCGCCGTCTACGTGGAACAGCCGGTGGCTGATCATGTCCAGGCGCCACTCATCGAACGCCAGCACATCGCTGCTGCCGCGTTGTTCCTGGCCGAACTGCGCACGGCGCAACAGCGCCTTGATCCGCGCTTGCAACTCGCGGGGGCTGAACGGCTTGCCGATGTAATCGTCGGCGCCCAGTTCCAGGCCGATCACACGGTCGGTTTCGTCTGAGCTGGCGGTGAGCATGATGATCGGCACCTGCGCCTGGCGCGGGTGCTGGCGGATCCAGCGGCAAAGGCTGAAACCGTCTTCGTCCGGCAGCATCACATCCAGGATGACCAGGTCGCACGGCGCCTCGTTCATCGCCTGGCGGAACCCCGCGCCATCCGGCACGCCACGCACCTGGAAGCCGGCGCGACTGAGGTAGGTTTGCAGCAATTCGCGGATTTCCTGGTCGTCGTCGACGAGGAGAATGGATTTACTGATTACGCTCACGGGGGCCTCCTTGTTGTTATGGCCAAGCTTAAGTCATTTGTTGCCCTTGAGGCCCCCTTCGCGGGCAAGCCCGCTCCCACACTTGAAGGTGTTCACACATCAGAATGTGGGAGCGGGCCTGCTCGCGAAGAGGCCATCGCTGCCTACGCAAAAGCCTGTTCAAGCGCCACGCCCGCGCCAGTCAACCCGGAATAAGGCGCCGTCACCAACCACACCGGAATACCTTTGAAATAGTCACTCATGCAGCCTTTGTCGCGAAAGCTCTTGGCGAAACCGCTGGCGATAAAGAAGTCGGCAAACCTCGGTATCACCCCGCCCACGATATACACACCACCGCGCCCGCCCGTGGTCAGCACGTTGTTGCCGGCCACGCGGCCCAGCCAGATGCTGAACTGGTCCAACACTTCCATCGCCACCGGGTCGCCGGCCAGGCCTGCGGCCGTGATGGCTTCGGGGGTTTCCAGCACCGGGGTATGCCCGTCGACGGCACAAATCGCCCGGTACAGACGCGGCAAGCCACCGCCGCTCAAGGCGGTTTCGGCGCTGACATGGCCGATTTCAGAGTAGATGTGCTGCCACAGCTGGGTCTCTCGCGGGCTGCTCAATGGCAGGTCGACATGGCCGCCCTCCCCCGGCAGCGCCGCAAAACGCCCGCCCCCCAGGTCCAGCAGCGTGCCGACGCCCAGGCCGGTGCCCGGGCCGATCACCACCGCCGGGCGCAACGGTTCCGGCGTGCCTTCGCAGACCACGCGGAATTCGCCGGGTTTGAGGCGGGTCATGCCGAGGGCCATGGCCGAGAAGTCATTGACCAGCAGCAGTTCGTCTACCTGCAAGGCCTGGCAGAAAGCCGCCCTGCTCAAGCGCCAATGGTTGTTGGTGAACTTGAATTCATCGCCACTCACGGGACCGGCCACCGACAGGCACACCGCGCCAATGTCGCCGATGTGCAGGCCTTCTTCCTTGAGGTAAACCTTGATCGCATCCTCAGGGCTGGCATAGTCCGCCGTTGCATGCACGCGGATCGAATGCAGCTCCTGATCGCGCCACAACGCAAAACGCGCGTTGGTTCCACCAATATCACCGACCAGCGCAAGCTTCACTTAAGCGTCTCCAGGGCAGAGGTAAAGGCGCTGGCGCCCTGCTCTGCGGAGCTTGCGGCCAAGCGCATAAATGCAAACAGCTCGCGACCGGCCCCCACGTTATTGCCCAGAAGGCCCGTGGCCGGCGCGCGCGCTGCAAATTCTTCGGCGTCCACCTTGAGCTCCAAGGTGCCTTTGACGCCATCCACGCGAATAATATCGCCATCACGCACCCGCGCCAGTGGCCCGCCGCTCTGGGCTTCGGGGTTGACGTGGATCGCGGCGGGAATCTTACCCGAGGCGCCGGACATGCGCCCGTCTGTCACCAACGCAACCTTGAAACCACGGTCCTGCAACACGCCGAGGAACGGGGTCATCTTGTGCAGTTCGGGCATGCCGTTGGAGCGCGGGCCCTGGAAGCGCATCACCGCGACGAAGTCTTTTTCCAACTGGCCGGCCTTGAAGGCATCGGCGAGGTCTTGCTGATCCTGGAACACCACCGCCGGCGCTTCGACGATCTGGTGCTCAAGGGCCACGGCCGAGACTTTCATCACGCCACGGCCGAGGTTGCCTTCCATCACGCGCAAGCCACCTTCCGGCGAGAACGCGCGGGCCACGGGGCGCAGGATGCTTTCGTCGAGGCTCTCGATCGGGCCGTCGCGCCAGATCAGCTCGCCGTCGACCAGGAACGGTTCCTGGGTGTAGCGGCTCAGGCCCTTGCCCGCCACGGTGTTGACGTCTTCGTGGAGCAGGCCGGCTTCGAGCAGTTCGCGGATCAGGAACGACATGCCGCCAGCCGCCTGGAAGTGGTTGATGTCGGCCTTACCGTTTGGATACACGTGGGACAGGGTCGGCACCACCTCGGAGAGGTCGGCCATGTCGTCCCAGGTCAGGATGATGCCCGCCGACATGGCGATCGCCGGCATGTGCAGGGTGTGGTTGGTCGAGCCGCCAGTGGCGTTGAGGGCAATGATGGAGTTGACGATGGACTTCTCGTCGACGATCTCGCCAATCGGCATGAAGCTGCCGTTGGCCTTGGTCAGGCGCGTGACCTGGTGCGCGGCTTCGCGGGTCAGGGCGTCACGCAGCGGCGTGTACGGGTTGACGAACGAGGCGCCGGGCAGGTGCAGGCCCATCACTTCCATCAGCAATTGGTTGGTGTTGGCGGTGCCGTAGAAGGTGCAGGTGCCGGGGCTGTGATAGGACTTCATCTCCGATTCCAGCAGTTCTTCGCGGGTCGCCTTGCCTTCGGCGTAGCGCTGGCGCACGTCGGCTTTATGCTTGTTGGAGATACCGGACGGCATCGGCCCGCCGGGCACGAAAATCATCGGCAGGTGACCGTAGCGCAGCGCGCCCATCATCAGGCCGGGGACGATCTTGTCGCAGATGCCCAGCATCAGCGCGGCGTCGAACATGTTGTGGGACAGCGCTACCGCCGTGGACATGGCAATCACTTCGCGGCTGAGCAGGCTCAGCTCCATGCCGGGCTCGCCCTGGGTCACGCCGTCGCACATGGCGGGGGTGCCGCCGGCGAACTGGCCGACCGAGCCCACTTCGCGCAGGGCCTTCTTGATCTGTTCAGGGAAATGTTCGTACGGCTGGTGCGCCGAGAGCATGTCGTTATATGACGAAACAATTGCCACGTTGGCGGCATTCATCATGCGCAGACTATTTTTATCTTCAGTGCCGCAACCGGCCACGCCGTGGGCGAAGTTGGCGCATTGCAGCTTGCCGCGCATCGGACCGTCGCTGGCTGCGCCGCGAATGAGCGCAAGGTAAGCCTCGCGGGTGGCGCGGCTACGGGCGATAAGCCGTTCGGTGACCTCAAGAACGCGGGGATGCATGTGTAGAACTCCAGGCTAACGGATGTGGCGACCTGAGTGTCTATGCTGATCAAACGCCCGCTAACCATGGGATGGCAGGGTGTCGTTTGAATCATCGGACCAGTTGATTCAGGTCACTCGTTGTAGATTGAACAAAATATTGCCACTAAAAAGGCTTGTTTTCTATTTTTATGCGAATAATCTTGTAATTCTTACAACAAATCGACGACAGGCACTTTCCAATGACTCTTCGTATCGCAATCAATGGTTTTGGCCGTATCGGCCGTAATGTCCTGCGCGCACTGTATACCCAAGGCTACCGCCAGGATTTGCAGATCGTCGCCATCAACGATCTGGGCGACAGTTCGATCAACGCCCACCTGCTCAAATTCGACACCGTACATGGCACTTTCGAAGCAGAGGTCGCCCACGATCAGGAAAGCCTGACCGTCAATGGTGACCGGATCGCTGTCAGTGCCATTCGCAACCCGGCCGAACTGCCGTGGGCCGCGCTGAATATCGACGTGGTGTTCGAATGCACCGGCCTGTTCACCGACCGCGCCAAGGCTGCCGCCCATATTACCGCCGGCGCACGCAAGGTGATCATTTCCGCACCGGCCAAGGGCGCGGACGCCACCGTCGTCTACGGGGTGAACCACGACATTCTGCGCCAATCCCACCAAATCATCTCCAACGCCTCGTGCACCACCAACTGCCTGGCGCCGGTTGCCCAGGTATTGCACCGCGAACTGGGCATCGAAAGCGGCCTGATGACCACCATTCATGCCTACACCAACGACCAGAACCTGACCGACGTCTACCACACCGACCCGTACCGCGCGCGGTCGGCCACCCAGAACATGATCCCGAGCAAGACCGGCGCCGCCGAAGCGGTCGGCCTGGTGCTGCCGGAACTGGCAGGCAAGCTGACCGGCATGGCCGTGCGTGTGCCGGTGATCAACGTGTCGCTGGTCGACCTCACCGTGCAGTTGAAGAAGGAAGCCACGGCCGAAGAAGTCAACGCGCTGCTCAAGGAAGCCAGCCAGCACTCGAAAATCCTCGGTTACAACACCCTGCCGCTGGTTTCGAGCGACTTCAACCACAACCCGTTGTCGTCGATTTTCGATGCCAATCACACCAAGTCCACTGGCAAATTGCTGAAAGTGCTGGCCTGGTATGACAACGAGTGGGGGTTCTCCAACCGCATGCTGGATAACTGCCTGGCGCTGTGCAACGCCGAATAACGGCCCAGTAGAAATCCCCACGGGAGTTGGCTTGTGTGGGAGCGGGCTTGCTCGCGAAGGCGGTGGGTCAGTCGACATCTTTATCAACTGACAGACTGTATTCGCGAGCAAGCCCGCTCCCACATTTGTCCTGCGCCAACCCTCCCAAAAGTGCTCCTTGCTATTTGAGTTGATGATAAGCATTATCATTAACTGCAAATCGGTCTGGTACCCCTGTGAGCCAATCTCGCTTCAACCAAGTCTTTATCACCCAACGGGTGATTCTGCTACGCACCTTGCAGCGGATGGTAAATAACCACAGCACCGCCGAGGACCTCTTGCAGGAAACCTACCTGCGTGTCACCCGCGCCCTCAGCGAGCGGCCGATCGACCACCTCGAACCCTTCGTCTATCAAACCGCACGCAATCTGGCGCTGGATCATCTGCGCTCACGCAGGATCCAGGCCCGTACGTTGCAGGAAGATGTCCCGCTGGATGTCCTGCAAAGCGTCGCCGCCCCCATCAGTACGCCCGAAGACGCGACCCAGGCCGAGCAACTGCTGGAACACCTGAGCGTCAGCCTCGGCCAGTTGAGCGCCCGCCAGCAGCAGATCTTCATCCTCAGCCGCCTGCACGGTTGCAGCTACCAGGAGATTGCCGATCAGTTGGACGTGTCCTTGAGCACCGTGCAAAAGGAACTGAAGTTGATCATGGCCATCTGTGTAGGTGTGGCCGAAAGGCTGGATCGGCCTTAAGCTTCACCCGATTCAGCTGTAGGAAAGATCAATAAAACGTGGCGAAGACCCGAGGAACACCGTGACGGACCCGAATAAACTGCGCCCCCATGAGCTGGCTCATGAGGTGTTGCAAGACACGGCTATGGACCAGGCCCTCGACTGGCTGATCACCTTGCAGTGCCCGCAGCCTGGGCAGCAGGCCGAGTTCCAGGCCTGGCTGGCCAGCGATCCGGCCCACGTCCACGCTTTCGCCAAGGCCCAGGCCGCCTGGGGGGGCGCGCCGGTGCACAGCGCTGCCGTCGCCCTCGCCGCGCCGCGCAAGCCGAGTGCCTGGCGCCGGCTCAAACCGCATTGGAAACCCCTGGCCACCGCCGCCGTGCTGCTGATCGGCCTGTTCAGCTTCAGCAACCTGCCGGTGCGCCTGCAAGCCGACCACCTGACCGTGGTCGGCGAGCGCCAGCGCCTGCAACTCGACGACGGCGCGAAAGTGCTGCTGAACACCAACTCGGCGTTTTCCAGCAGCATCAAGGACCACCAGCGCGTTGCCCGCCTGTATCAGGGCGAAGCGTTTTTCGAGATCGCGCCCAACCGTGGCCTGCCCCTGGAGATCGACGCCGGCCCGGTGCGCGCCAGCGTGCGCGACACGGCCTTCGCCGTGCGCTACCTCAACGGCGAGGCCCAGGTGCAAGTACAACGCGGCGATGTGGACCTGAGCAACACCGTCGACGACGCCCGTGTGCGCCTGAGCGCCGGGCAAAGCATTCGCATCGGCCCCAAGGGCTTCGGCCCACCGGCCAAGCTGGATGCAGACAAGGACCTGGCGTGGGTCGAGGGCCGGCTGATCTTTGAAAACTGCCCCATGGGCGAAGTGCTCGCCGAGCTGCGCCGCTACTACCCCGGCTGGATCGTCAATAACAACGACCAGCTCGCCAGCGTCGCCGTGACTGGCAACTACCGCCTCGACCAGCCCTTGGACGTGGTGCGCTCCCTGGCACACATCACCTCGGCCAAGCTCTCGGAATACCCCGCGCTGGTGATCCTGAACTAAATGAGAATTATTTTTACTCGATAGCCTGCGACGGTACGTCTCGTCTTAGCAAATGCAACTGATTCCTATTTGGTTCGGTTCGCAACTATAAGATTCGTACTCCGGAGCGCTCTCGATGTCCTCTCGTTTCAATCGCCGGTCTTCTTCGCCCGTCTTGTCCTTGCTGACCGCCGCCGTTCTGCTGGCCGGCGCGCCGGTGATGAGCGCCAGCGCCGCCGAACCGGCGCCACGCAGCCACGGCAACTACAACTTCAGCATCGCCCAGCAACCGCTGGTCTCGGCGCTGAATGCCTTCACCGGCGTCACCGGCTGGCAAGTCGGCCTGCCGGCGGAACTGGGCCAGGGTGTCTCGTCCCCCGGCGTACGCGGCCCGCTATCAGCGGAAAAGGCCCTGGACCAGCTGTTGGTGGGGACCAACCTGAGCTACCGCAAACTGGGCAACAACAATATCGTCCTGGAAAAGCGCGCCGCCGGCAGTACCCTCAACCTGCAACAGGTGACCATCAGCGCCACCCGCCACGAACAGGATGTGAACAGCGTCCCCAGCACCGTCAGCGTGCATGATCGCCAGGAGCTGGACCGCCTCAACGTCGGCAACAGCCGCGACCTGGTGCGCTACGAGCCCGGCGTCTCCGTCGGCGGCGCAGGTACCCGCTCCGGTAATGCCGGCTTCAACATCCGTGGCATCGACGGCGACCGCATCCTCACCCAGGTCGACGGCGTTGAAGTGCCCGATCACTTCTCCAATGGCCCCTACGCGCAAACCCGTCGCAACTACGTCGACCCGGAAATCGTCAAGCGCGTCGAGATCCTGCGCGGCCCGGCGTCAGCCCTGTACGGCAGCAGCGCCATCGGCGGCGCAGTGAGCTACTTCACCCTCGACCCGGACGACATCATCAAGCCCGGCCAGGACGTCGGCGCCCGCCTCAAGACCGGCTACAGTTCCGCCGACGAGAGCTGGCTGACCTCCGGCACCGTCGCCGGCCGCGTGCAGGACTTCGACGGGTTGCTGCACCTGAGCCAGCGCAACGGCCACGAGACCGAATCCTACGACGGCAACAATGCCACCGGCCTGGCCCGCACCGGCGCCAACCCGGAAGACGCGCGCACCACCAACGTCCTGGCCAAGCTGGGCTGGAACTACGGCGACGAAAACCGCCTGGTGCTGACCTACGAGAAGTACAAGGACGACCGCGATACAAACCAGAAAAGTGCGGTAGGCGGCCCGTTCAACACCGGCTTCAACAGCAACCTGTACCGCGCACGCTCGGGCAACGACACCATCAGCCGTGAACGCTTCGGCCTGGAAAACACCTTCGCCCTCGACGCGCCGTTTGCCGATCACATCAAGACCAGCCTCAACTACCAGGTCGCCAAGACCGACCAGAGCACCGCCGAACACTACGTATCGGGTGCGCGCAACCTGCTGCGTGAGCGCGAGACGCTCTACCAGGAAAAACAATGGATCTTCGACGCCCAGTTGGACAAAGCCTTCGCCATCGGTGACACCGACCACGTGGTGACCTACGGCACCACCCTCAAACAGGCCAAAGTCACCGGCTCGCGTACCGGCAGCGCCACCTGCCTGACCGTCAGCACCTACTGCGCGGCCGTCGGTGGTCCCAGCAGCTTCGCCTCGGACAAAGTCACACCGGCCAGCGACTTCCCGGACCCGACCATCAACACCTACGCGCTGTTCGCCCAGGACCAGATCAGCTGGGGCGACTGGACCTTCCTGCCGAGCGTGCGTTATGACTACACCCAGCTCAAGCCCAAGCTGACCGAGGATTTCCTCAACGCCACCGACCCGAACCGCATCTACGCCCACGACGACAGCGACAAGACCTGGCACCGCGTATCGCCCAAATTCGGCCTGACCTACGCCCTGACCGATAACTACACCTGGTTCGGCCAGTACGCCGAAGGTTTCCGCACCCCATCGGCCAAGGCCCTGTACGGGCGCTTCGAGAATATCCAGCAAGGCTACGTGGTCGAACCGAACTCGGACCTCAAGCCGGAAAGCAGCAAGAGCTTCGAAACCGGCCTGCGTGGCAATTTCGAATCGGGCAACTTCGACGTGGCGGTGTTCTATAACAAGTACCGCGACTTCATCAACGAAGACGCCGCGCTGCTGTCCCCCACCGGCACCGCCTTCAAGGCCAGCAACATCAAGCGCGCCACCATCAAGGGCGTGGAAGCCAAGGGACGCCTGAACCTCGACGCCTTCGGCGCGCCGCAAGGCCTGTACTCCCTGGGTTCGGTGGCCTATGCCTACGGCCGCAACGAGGACACCGGCGAGCCGATCAATAGCGTCAACCCGCTCAAGGGCGTGTTCGGCCTGGGCTACGAGCAGCAGAACTACGGTGCGCTGGTCAGCTGGACCCTGGTCAAGAAACAGAACCGTGTCGACAGCGCGACCTTCTTCTCACCCGATGGCGACACCACCAAGGCCCCGTTCAAGACCCCAGGCTTTGGCATCGTCGACCTGACCGGTTTCTACAAAGTCACAAACGACGTGACCATCAATGGTGGCCTGTACAACGTGACCGACAAGAAATACTGGAACTGGGATGACGTGCGCAGCTTCGACAGCATCGGCGAAGCCGGCGTGACCGCGCCCGCCAACATCGACCGCCTGACCCAGCCTGGCCGCAACTTTGCGATCAACCTGATCTGGGACATCTGATAGCACCCGCCTCACCTCGTCGAAATTTCATCGACGGGGTGAGGTTTTTTTACTGTGCCGCGTCTTCCTGTTCGTCTATTTGATAACGGCTCTCTTTAAGAGCAACAAGGCGCTCCCCTTCTCAAGGACTTTTCCATGACCGCTACAGCTACCGCAGAACGCCCACACCTGCGCTCCCAGCGCCTGAACCAGATCACCCACGCGCCACACGCCCAGCTTGATGCCCTCGTCAAAGCCCACGCTCCGTTCGAAACCCAGGCCAACTTCGCCCGTTTCGTGGTCGCGCAGTACCTGTTCCAGTCGGAACTGGTGGCCCTGTACACCGATGCCGAACTGATCAAGCTCATCCCAGACCTGGCCGAGCGCTGCCGTGCCGACGCCGCCAAGCTGGACCTGGCCGACCTCGACACCGAAGTGCCCGCACCCGTGGCCGGTGCGGTGAGCAACCCGAGCAAGGCCGAAGCCCTGGGCTGGCTGTTCGTGTCCGAAGGCTCCAAGCTGGGCGCCGCGTTCCTGATCAAGCGCGCGGTAGGCCTGGGCCTGAGCGAAACCTTCGGTGCCCGTCACCTGGGCGAGCCCGCCGGTGGTCGCGCCGAAGGCTGGAAGCGCTTCACCCGCACCCTCGACGCGCTGCAGTTCAGTGCTGAAGAAGAAGCCGCGGTGGAAAAAGGTGCTGTGGATGCGTTTGTACGCTTCACCGTATTGCTGGAACAGGCGTACGCTAGCGCCCCTGAACTGGCCTGACCCTTGGTTGGGATGCAATCAAAAATGTGAGAGCGGACTTGTGTGGGAGCGGGCTTGTGTGGGAGCGGGCTTGCTCGCGAATACAGTCTGTCAGTTGATAAAGATGTCGACTGGCACACCGCCTTCGCGAGCAAGCCCGCCCCCACACAAGCCCGCCCCCACATTCTGGTCTCATTTCATATTGAATCCCTGTGATACCCCCATGACCGGCAAAACCCAATCCACCTCGAAAATCGCCCGGCTCCTCTTCGGCCTGCTGGCCTACGTCAGCCTGGGCATTGGGTTGATCGCGATTGTCGTGCCGGGTTTGCCCACCACTGAATTCATCCTGCTGGCCGCCTGGGCCGCCACCAAAAGCTCGCCACGCCTCAGCGCCTGGCTGGAGAACCACCGCCTGTTCGGGCCGATCCTGTTCAATTGGCGCAACGGCAAGATCATCGCCCGGCGCGCCAAGGTCAGCGCCACCGTGAGCATGCTGCTCTGCGCCGGCCTGATGCTGGTGATGCTCGATCACGGCTGGCCGATCTACCTGGCGATTGCCGGAATGAGCCTGGGCAACCTGTGGATCTGGTCTCGCCCCGAACGACTCGCACAGCCCGTGTAACGCAGGCTGTAGGTGTTTTCCTACCGCTCATCGCCTGCTGCTCATGAATAAATTTGTTACGCCGATGTTTCAGACATAGCGCTGAAGGGACTTGGCCTGCACTGCGTGCCTTCCAACAACTCCACTCGCGAGTGAGCCTATGTTCAACACCCTCTCCATCCGCCTGAAAATCGTGCTGCTGTCCGGCCTTTGCCTGTTGGGGGTGATAGCGCTGGTCGTCAGCATCAATATCTACAACACCAACCAGAATGATCTGTTGGTCAGCGATTCAAGCTCGCGCATGCTCACCGCCAGCGTGGAACAACTGCTGCAAGCCAGGGCCGCCGAGCAAGCGGTGCAGTTGCAAAAAACCTTCGGCGACAGCCTGATGGCGCTGACCGCGCTGGCCGACCAAATCAAGGATTTGCGCATCATGGCCAGCAAGCGTGGCCTGGAAGCCGGCGCACTGCGCGAAGAAATCAACCAGAGCCTGAAAACCACCTTCGATCGCAACAGCAAAGTGCTGGGTTTCTGGCTGTCATTCGAGCCCAACGGCCTCGACGGCAAAGACAGCGAATTCGTCGATGACAAGGCGCGCGTCTCCAACGAAAAAGGGCGCTTCTCCAGCTATTGGAGCCGTGCCGGCGGTGAAGGCTTGAACACCATCATGGTCGAAGAGGACCTGAACAAGACCACCCTCACCCTCAACGGTACGCCCTACAACATCTGGTACACCTGCCCACGGGATACCCGCAATACCTGCTTGCTGGACCCGTATGAGGATACGGTGGCCGGCAAAAAGGTACTCATGACCACCATCGCCTCGCCGCTGATCGTGGAGGGCAAACTCATCGGCGTCATCGGTGTCGACATCGCCCTCACCGCCCTGCAAGCAACCGCCGACGCTGCGCAGAAGGACCTGTTCAACGGCGCAGCGCACCTGGAGATTCTCTCCAGCACCGGCCTGATTGCCGCCTACAGCGGCGAGCCGGCCAAGGTCGGCAAGAACCTGGTCGACACCCTCGGCGCCGAGGGCAAGGAAATCGTGCAGTTGCTGGCCAGTGATAAACCCATGATCCGTGAACAGGCTGACACCATCCGCGCCGTGTACCCGGTCAAGCCGATTGCCGACGCCAAAGCCTGGGGCGTGGTGATCAAGCTGCCAAAAGCGGTGATGCTCGCCGATAGCGTCAAGTTGCAAGGGGTACTCGACAACGCCCAGGCAGCCGGTACGCTCAAGGCCCTGCTGGTGGCCGCCGCCGCTGGCCTGCTGGGCTTGCTGCTGATCTGGCTGACCGCCACCGGCGTGACCCGCCCGATCAACAGCGTGGCCGCCATGCTCAAGGACATCGCCAGCGGCGACGGCGACCTCACCCAACGCCTGACCTATAGCAAAAAAGACGAATTGGGCGAGTTGGCGAACTGGTTCAACCGCTTCCTCGACAAGCTGCAACCGACCATCGCGCAGATCAAGCAAAGCATCACCGAGGCACGCGGTACGGCCGACCAATCCTCGGCCATCGCGCGCCAGACCAGCGAAGGCATGCAGGTGCAGTTCCGCGAAATCGACCAGGTAGCCACCGCCTCGAATGAAATGAGCGCCACCGCCCATGACGTCGCCAACAGCGCCTCCAATGCCGCCAGCGCGGCACGGGGCGCCGATCAGTCGGCGCGTGAGGGCATGTCGATCATCGAGCAAAGCACCCGCGACATCACCACCCTGGCCGAAGAAGTCAGCAAGGCCGTGGGCGAAGTCGAGGCGCTAGCGGTGAACAGCGAGCAGATTGGCTCCGTGCTGGAAGTGATCCGCAGCATTGCCGAGCAGACCAACCTGTTGGCACTCAACGCCGCCATCGAGGCGGCACGCGCCGGCGAAAGCGGCCGGGGGTTCGCGGTGGTGGCCGACGAAGTGCGCAACCTGGCCAAGCGCACCCAGGATTCGGTGGAGGAAATCCGCGTGGTCATCGAACGCATCCAGAGCGGCACCCGTGGCGTGGTGGCGACCATGCATTCGAGCCAGAGCCAGGCCCAGAGCAATGCCGGGCAGATCCATCAGGCGGTGCAGGCGCTGGGCAAGATCAGCGATGCGGTGACGGTGATCAGCGACATGAACCTGCAAATCGCCAGCGCCGCCGAGCAACAGAGTGCGGTGGCCGAAGAGGTCAACCGCAACGTCTCGGCGATCCGTACGGTGACCGAGACACTCACCGGCCAGGCCACCGAGTCGGCGGCGATCAGCAGCCAACTGAATGCATTGGCCAGCCAGCAGATGAAATTGATGGATCAGTTCAGGGTTTAGTCCCCAACCCCAAGAACAATGGCCCCCCCTGTGGGTGCGGGGCTTTTGTGGGAGCGGGCTTGCTCGCGAAGGCGGCGTGTCAGTCAATTCATCTCTGACTGATCCACCGCCTTCGCGAGCAAGCCCGCTCCCACACAAGCCCGCTCCCACATTTAGATCACGTTGGTCTTAATGACCCGGCCAGGCTTGGACAAACGCCGCCACATCTTCCTTCGCCGCCGTACGCGGCGGGTTCTGCGGCGTACCCAGATAGAGGAAGCCAATCACTTGCTCATCCGCCGTCAGCCCCAAGCCTTTGGCCACATGCGCCGAGTAGGACAATTCGCCGGTGCGCCACACCGCGCCAATCCCCTGGGCGTACGCCGCCAGCAAAATGCCATGGGCCGCGCAGGCCGCCGCCAGCAATTGTTCGGACTTGGGCACCTTGAAGTGTTCCTGCAAACGCGCAATCACCACCACCACCAACGGCGCACGCAGCGGGCCGTTCTGGGCCTTGTCGATCAGCGCTTGCGGGGCGTCGGCGTCTTGCAGGCGTGCCGCTTCGGCCAGCAACGTGCCCATCTGCTCGCGAGCGGCGCCTTCGACGGTGAGGAACCGCCAAGGGCGCAACTGGCCGTGGTCCGGCGCGCGCATGGCGGCGGCGAACAACACCTCGCGCTGCTCCTGGGTCGGCGCAGGTTCCAACAATCGCGGCACGGAAACACGGTTGAGCAAAGCGTCGAGAGCCTGCATTGGCCACCTCCAGAAAAAAATGTGCGGTCATTCTAGCGGGAATGCAGCACCACCCACCAAACGATAATTGCTCTTATTCATTCGGCCCTGCCCTGTTAGACTTTGCGACCTTATTTTTGCCCGCCGTTCAGGAAATTCGATGTCCCGTTGGCTTTTTCCCGTGTCCGCTGCTTGGTTGGCCTTGAGCCTGACCGCCTGCGACGACGCGCCCAGGTTTACCAAGGCCGAGCCGGGTGAATCACGGGCGGGCGGCGCTGCGACCGTGAACAAGCGCGACCAGAACGCGTTTTCCCTACCCTCGGCCAACCTGTCGCCTACACGTCGCCTGGATTTCAGCGTCGGCAATAGCTTCTTTCGCAGCCCCTGGGTAATCGCGCCGTCCACCACCACCGCGCGTGATGGCCTGGGCCCGCTGTTCAACACCAATGCCTGCCAGAACTGCCATATCAAGGACGGTCGCGGCCATCCGCCGTTGCCCGACGCGGCCAACGCGGTGTCGATGCTGGTGCGCCTGTCGATCCCCGATGCGCCAGCCTACGCCAAGCTGATCGAGCAAGCCGGCGTGGTGCCCGAGCCCGTCTACGGCGGCCAATTGCAGGACATGGCAGTGCCCGGCGTCGTGCCGGAAGGCAAGGTGCGGGTCGACTACACGCCGGTCAACGTGACGTTCAACGACGGCACGGTGGTCGAGTTGCGCAAGCCAAACCTGCAGATCACCCAGCTCGGCTACGGCCCGATGCACCCGGACACACGTTTTTCCGCGCGTATCGCCCCGCCGATGATCGGCCTGGGCCTGCTCGAAGCCATCAGCGACGCCGACATACTGCGCAACACCAGCGCGGACACCGCTGACGCAGACGCCATCGTCGGCCGTGCCAATCAGGTCTGGGATGACGCGCAACAAAAAACCGTGCTCGGGCGTTTTGGCTGGAAAGCCGGGCAACCGAACCTCAATCAACAAAATGTTCACGCGTTTTCTGGTGATATGGGCCTCACCACGTCCCTGAGACCCTTTGATGACTGCACCGATGCCCAAGTGGCCTGCAAACAGGCGCCCAACGGCGATGGCCCGGATGGCGAACCGGAAGTCAGCGACAATATCCTGCGCCTGGTGCTGTTCTACACCCGCAACCTCGCCGTGCCGGTGCGTCGCGACGTCGACACGCCGCAGGTACTCGCCGGCAAGAACCTGTTCTACAGCGCCGGTTGCCAGGGTTGCCACAAACCTGCGTTCACCACGGCCGCCAATGCCGCCGAACCTGAACTGGCCAACCAGGTGATCCGCCCCTACAGCGACCTGCTACTGCACGACATGGGCGAAGGCCTTGCCGACAACCGCAGCGAATTCAAAGCCGGTGGCCGCGACTGGCGCACCGCGCCGTTGTGGGGCATCGGCCTCACGCAGACCGTGAGTGGCCACACCCAGTTCTTGCATGACGGCCGCGCCCGCAACCTGCTGGAAGCCGTGCTGTGGCACGGCGGTGAAGCACAAGCGGCGCAGCAGCATGTGTTGTCCTTTAATGCCGAGCAGCGCGCTGCGTTGCTGGCGTTCCTGAATTCTTTATAAGCTTCGCCCCAATTACAGAAGGGAGCTCGACATGTTCCGTCCCAAGTTGTTGTTCACCAGCCTGGCCGCCCTCGCCCTGGGCGCCTGCTCGCCGCAAGACCCGCAAGCCGTGACCTCGGCGGCCATCGCCAAGCAAGTGATCCTGCCGACCTACAGCCGTTGGGTCGAAGCCGACCGCCAGTTGGCCGTCAGCGCCCTCGCCTACTGCCAGGGCAAACAGAGCCTGGACACCGCCCGCGCCGATTTCCTCCACGCGCAAAAAGCCTGGGCCGAGTTGCAACCGCTGCTGATCGGCCCGCTGGCCGAGGGCAACCGTTCGTGGCAGGTGCAGTTCTGGCCAGACAAAAAGAACCTTGTCGGCCGTCAGGTTGAACAACTCGTGACCGCCCAGCCGCAGATCGACGGCGCCGCCCTGGCCAAGTCCAGCGTGGTGGTGCAAGGCCTGTCGGCCTACGAATACATCCTCTATGACGCCAAGACCGACCTCGCCGACGAAGCGCAAAAGGCCCGTTACTGCCCGCTGCTGGTGGCCATCGGCGAGCGCCAGAAAGCCCTCGCCGAGGAGATCCTGGCGAGCTGGAACAGCACCGACGGCATGCTCGCGCAGATGAGCAAGTTTCCGAACCAGCGTTACGCTGATTCCCACGAAGCCATCGCCGATCTGCTGCGCGTCCAAGTGACCGCACTCGACACCCTGAAGAAGAAACTCGGCACGCCGATGGGCCGCCAGACCAAGGGCATCCCGCAGCCGTTCCAGGCCGATGCGTGGCGCAGCCAGTCGTCCCTGCAAAGCCTCGAAGCCAGCCTCGCGGCGGCCCAGACCGTCTGGGTCGGGGTCGACAACAAAGGCCTGCGTGGCCTGCTGCCGTCCGACCAGAAGCCATTGGCCGACAAGATCGACGCCGCCTACGCCGCGTCTCTGAAACTGTTCGCCAGCAACCAGCGCAGCCTCAACGAGCTGTTGGGCGATGACGCCGGGCGCCAGCAGCTCAACGACCTCTATGACAGCCTCAACGTCGTGCACCGCCTGCACGAGGGGGACCTGGCCAAGGCGCTGGGTATCCAACTGGGCTTCAACGCCAACGACGGTGACTGATGATGCTCAGGCGACAGGCTTTGGCCGTTGGCAGCGTGCTGCTCAGTGCTCTCACGCTAGGGGGCTGGACGCTGTTCAAAAGCAAGGACAAGGGCCCGCTGCTCTTGTCAGCGCGGGATGATGGCGACGGCAAGCACTACGCCGTAGGATTTCGCCTGGACGGCAAGCAGGTGTTTGCCACCCAGGTCGGCCAGCGCTGCCACGACATCATCAACCACCCGACACTGCCGATTGCACTGTTCGTCGCCCGTCGCCCGGGCACCGAGAGTTACCTGATCGATTTGCGCGATGGCACGCTGCTGCAGACCATCACCTCCCATGCCAATCGTCACTTCTATGGCCACGCGGTGATCCACAAGAGCGGCGACTGGCTGTATGCCACCGAGAACGACACGTCCGACCCCGGCCGTGGCTTGCTCGGAGTGTACAAATTCGAAGGCGAGCGCCTGGTGCACAGCGGCGAGATATCCACCCACGGCATCGGCCCGCACCAGGTGTCATGGATGCCAGACGGTGAAACCCTGGTGGTGGCCAACGGTGGCATCCGCACCGAAGCCGAAAGCCGTGTGGAAATGAACCTCAACGCCATGGAGCCCAGCCTGGTGCTGATGCAGCGCGACGGCACGCTGATCAGCAAGGAAACCCTCGGCCAGCAAATGAACAGCGTGCGCCACATGGGGATCGCCAGCGACGGCACCATCCTCACCGGCCAGCAGTTCATGGGGCCATCCCAGGAGCGTTCCGAGCTGCTCGCGATCAAGCGGCCGGGGCAGCCGTTCGTGGCGTTCCCGGTGGCCGACGAGCAGTTGCAGGCCATGGGGCACTACACCGCCAGCGTTGCCGTGCACAGTGAATTGCGCCTGGTGGCGTTGACCGCACCGCGTGGCAATCGCTTCTTTATCTGGGACATGGACAGCGGTGCACTGCGCCTGGACGGGCCGTTGCCGGACTGTGCCGGCGTGGGTGCGGTGGCCGACGGCTTTGTCGTCACCTCCGGCCAGGGACGTTGCCGCTTCTACGATTGCCGCCAGACGCAATTGGTCGCAAAACCCTTGGAATTGCCGGCAGGGCTCTGGGATAACCATCTGCATCTGGTCTGACCCGCGCAGCCTGGAGGGGGCCAGCACTGGCCCCATTACCTGTCAGGTTTACCGGCTGGAAACCCCTCAATACCTGGAGTAATGTTCCGGACTTGTCTGTCTTCGTCTGTCCCAGTTTTTCCAAGGAATCGGAATATGCTGCGCCGTCGCATGCTGATCATGTTTGCTGTCGTGCTGTTCATTGTCCTGCTGCTGGGGGGCTATAAAGCCTTTTCCATCTACCAGCAGATCCAGGTCTTTGCCAAACCCAAGCCCCCCGTAAGCGTGGCCGTTGCCACCGCGACCGAGCAGCCATGGCAGCAACGCCTGCCGTCGGTGGGTACGCTCAAGGCCTTGCAAGGGGTCAACCTCAGCCTGGAGGTGGCCGGTACGGTCAAGGACGTGCAGTTCGAATCCGGGCAGAAGGTCAAGGCCGGGCAGCCCCTGGTGCAACTCGACAGCGCGGTGGAAAGCGCGCTGCTGGAAACCGCCCAGGCCGACCTGGGCCTGGCACAGCTCGATTACGGACGCGGCAGCCAACTGGTGGGCAGCCAGGCAATCTCCAAGGGCGAGTTCGATCGCCTCTCTGCACAACTGCAAAAGAACAAGGCCACGGTCAATCAGCTCAAGGCGTCGCTGGCGAAGAAACACATCGTCGCGCCGTTCAGCGGCACCATCGGCATTCGCCAGGTGGACGTCGGCGACTACCTGGCCAGCGGCACGGTGATCGCCACCTTGCAGGACCTCAGCAGCCTCTACGTCGACTTCTACGTCCCCGAGCAATCGGTGCCCAAAATCTCCCTCGGCCAGGCCGTGCAGGTGCAAGTCTCGGCCTGGCCAGGCCAGCAGTTCCCCGGCAATATCAGCGCGATCAACCCCAAGGTGGAAAACACCACGCGCAACGTGCTGGTGCGCGCCACCCTGGCCAACCCGGACGGCAAGTTGCTGCCCGGTATGTTCACCAGCCTGGACGTGTTGCTGCCAGATCCGACCGCGCAAGTCGTGGTGCCGGAAGGCGCGATCACCTACACCCTCTACGGCAATTCGGTGTATGCCGTGGCCGAGAAAAAGGCCGAAGACGGCACGCCGGAAAAAGACGCCAACGGCCAGCCCGTGCTGATCGCCGAGCGGCGCTTTGTCGAGACTGGTGAGCGCCGCGCTGGCCTGGTGTTGGTGAGCAAGGGCCTCAAAGCCGGTGAGCAGGTGGTCAGCGCCGGCCAGCTCAAGCTGGACAATGGCACGCCCATTGCCATCAGCCCGGACAAAAACCTGCCGGCAGGGCACTGAGCCATGAAGTTCACAGACGCCTTTATCCGCCGTCCGGTGCTGGCCATGGTGGTCAGCCTGCTGATCGTGTTACTGGGCATGCAGGCCTACAGCAAGTTGCCGCTGCGCCAATACCCGAGCATGGAAAACGCCCTGATCACCGTGACCACCGCCTACCCCGGTGCCAACGCCGAAACGATCCAGGGCTACATCACCCAACCGTTGCAGCAAAGCCTGGCGAGCGCCGAGGGCATCGACTACATGACCTCGGTCAGTCGGCAGAATTTCTCGGTGATCTCGATCTACGCGCGCATCGGCTCCAACAGCGACCGCTTGTTCACCGAGCTGCTGGCCAAGGCCAACGAGGTAAAGAACAAGCTGCCCCAGGACGCCGAAGACCCGGTGCTGAGCAAAGAGGCCGCTGACGCCTCGGCGCTGATGTACATCAGTTTCTCCAGCGGGCAATTGAGCAACCCGCAGATCACCGACTACCTGTCGCGGGTGATCCAGCCCAAGCTCGCGACCCTGCCGGGCATGGCCGAAGCGGAGATCCTCGGCAACCAGGTGTTCGCCATGCGCATCTGGCTCGACCCGGTGAAACTCGCCGGTTTCGGCCTCAGCGCCAGCGACATCACCGACGCGGTGCGCCACTACAACTTTCTCTCCGCCGCCGGCGAGGTAAAGGGCGAGTTCGTGGTCACCAGCATCAACGCCAACACCGACCTCAAGTCCGCCGAAGCGTTTGGCGCCATTACCGTCAAGGCCGACGGCGACAGCCGCGTACTGCTGCGGGATGTGGCACGTGTGGAAATGGGCGCGGAAAACTACAACGCCATCAGCTCGTTCGGCGGCACGCCGTCGGTATACATCGGTATCAAGGCCACACCCAGCGCCAACCCGCTGGAGGTGATCAAGGAAGTGCGCAAGATCATGCCGCAGTTGGAATCCCAGCTGCCGCCCAACCTCAAGGCAGAAATTGCCTACGACGCCACGCTGTTTATCCAGGCGTCCATCAACGAGGTGGTCAAGACCCTGTTCGAAGCGGTGCTGATCGTGATCGTGGTGGTGTTCCTGTTCCTCGGCGCCCTGCGCTCGGTGGTGATTCCGGTGATCATCATCCCGTTGTCGATGATCGGCGTGCTGTTTTTCATGCAATTGATGGGCTACTCGATCAACCTGCTGACGCTGCTGGCGATGGTCTTGGCCATCGGCCTGGTGGTGGACGATGCGATCGTGGTGGTGGAAAACATCCACCGGCATATCGAGGAAGGCAAGACGCCCCTGGATGCGGCGCTCGAAGGTGCGCGGGAAATCGCCCTGCCGGTGGTGTCGATGACCATCACCCTGGCGGCGGTGTATGCGCCCATCGGTTTTCTTGAAGGGCTCACCGGGGCGCTGTTCAAGGAGTTCGCGCTGACATTGGCCGGCGCGGTGATCATCTCCGGCATCATTGCCCTGACCTTGTCGCCGATGATGTGCGCGCTGCTGTTGCGCCATGACGAAAACCCGTCCGGCCTCGCCCACCGCCTCGACCGCATTTTCGACGGCCTCAAGCGTCGCTACCAAAGCCTGCTGCACGGCACCCTGAACACGCGCCCGGTGGTGATCGTGTTTGCGCTGATCGTGCTGGCCCTGATCCCGGTGTTCCTCAAGTTCACCCAGTCGCAACTGGCCCCGGATGAAGACCAGGGCATCATTTTCATGATGGCCAGCGCGCCGCAACCGGCCAACCTGGACTACCTCAACACCTACACCGACGAGTTCGTAAAAATCTTCAAGGAGTTCCCGGAGTACTACTCGTCGTTCCAGATCAACGGCTTCAACGGCGTGCAATCGGGCATCGGCGGTTTTCTGCTCAAGCCATGGAACGAGCGCAACCGCACCCAGATGCAAATCCTCCCCGAGGTGCAGCACCGCCTGGAGCAGATTCCCGGCCTGCAAGTGTTCGGCTTCAACCTGCCGTCCCTGCCGGGCACGGGCGAAGGCTTGCCGTTCGGCTTTGTGATCAACACCGCCAACGATTACGAGTCGTTGCTGGAAGTGGCCAACCGGGTGAAAAAGCGCGCGATGGAGTCGGGCAAGTTCGCGTTTGTCGACATCGACCTGGCGTTCGACAAACCTGAAATCGTGGTCGACATCGACCGCGCCAAGGCGGCGCAGATGGGCGTGTCGATGCAGGACCTTGGCGGTACCCTGGCGACGTTGCTGGCGGAGGCGGAGATCAACCGGTTCACCCTGGACGGGCGCAGTTACAAGGTGATCGCCCAGGTCGAGCGCGCCTACCGTGACAACCCCGATTGGTTGAACAATTACTACGTGAAAAACAACAAGGGTGAACTGCTGCCATTGTCGACGCTGATTACACTCTCCGACCGCGCCCGACCTCGGCAGTTGAACCAGTTCCAGCAACTCAACTCGGCGCTGATCTCGGGTTTCCCGATTGTCAGCATGGGTGAAGCGATAGACACGGTGCGCCAGATTGCCATCGAAGAAACACCGCCCGGCTACGCGTTCGACTACAGCGGCGCATCCCGGCAATTTATCCAGGAAGGCACGGCGCTGTGGGTGACCTTTGGCCTGGCCTTGGCGATTATCTTCCTGGTGCTGGCGGCGCAGTTCGAAAGCTTTCGCGACCCGCTGGTGATCCTGGTAACGGTGCCGTTGTCGATCTGCGGGGCGTTGATTCCCCTGTTCCTCGGCTGGTCGAGCATGAACATCTATACCCAGGTGGGGTTGGTCACCTTGATCGGGCTGATCAGCAAGCACGGGATTCTGATCGTCGAGTTTGCCAACCAACTGCGCAAGGACAAGGGCCTGACACCTCGCCAGGCCGTGGAAGAAGCCGCGGCGATTCGCTTGCGCCCAGTGCTGATGACCACCGCCGCCATGGTGTTCGGCATGGTGCCGCTGATCCTCGCCACTGGCGCGGGGGCAGTGAGCCGGTTTGACATCGGCATGGTGATTGCGACGGGGATGTCGATTGGCACGTTGTTTACGCTGTTTGTGCTGCCGTGCGTCTACACCCTGCTGGCCAGACCCGATAAACCCTGAACCTTGTCCTGCGGGCCAATGCTGCTAAACCGAACCTTGTCCTGCGGGCCAATCCCCCTGACCCGAACCTTGTAGTGAGCGGGCTTGCCCGCGCTGGGGGGCGAAGCCGCCCTAAACGGTACGCCGCGGTGCATCAGAAAGACCGAGGTGCCGGGATTTGGGGCGGCTTCGCCACCCGGCGCGGGCAAGCCCGCTCACTACAGGCAAAAAAAAGGCCTCGCTGTGCGAGGCCTTATTCAGGGGGGTTGAATCGTTTCAACTTTGCGGCCTCATGCCTTGAGACATCCCAAACATGAACAGCAACAATTCATGATCAGGCTTGACCGCCGTGCTCGCCTTGGCAACGCGCGGCAACAGGCATTGCGCGCCACCCTGCGTGGCACTGAGCACTTGTGTGCGAGGTTGTTCCCACGCCGCCAGGGCGAGCGCCGCAACGCCCAGCGCCCCAACCAGGAACAGACCTCGTGCTATTTCTAGCTTCATCTGGTTAAACCCTTGATAGCGCTGCCAAACGCCGTCTCGTAAAAGTAGCTGAGTTTGTTCCAGTCAGCGCTGCTCCACGACGAATGGCGCCGCAACTGCTGCATGTCGTGAGAAGCCGCGCGATAAGCGGTCAGCCGCTGCCGGCATTTTTCGAAGTCCAGCAAGGCAATCTCCACATTGGCCGAGTCGCCTTCGCCGGTGACACGGATAAAGATGTGCTTGATGTACAGGCAGCCATGCTGCCAGCGCCCCTTGTGCATACGCACCAGCGTGCCGGCCAACTCCTTGAGCACACGTTCGTGAACCAATTCGCCGTACTGTTCGCGGCCACCGGCGGCATACCAGTTTTCGATTTCATCGAAGCCATCCAGGGCGGCCGTCACCAACAGTGCTTTCCACTGGTGCTCGGGGTCGCGACGCGCCCCGCAAAACACCAGGTCCGGCACGCGCACATCGAGGGAGCGCAGGCCCTTGAGCGCATCACGCTCACGCAGCACGGTGGGCCGTCCGAAGGGATGCAGCCAACTGCGGTAGATGTGGCCGGTCTGGCGCTTGCTGTAGAGCAAGTGGCCGTTAGGACCGGTCACCCGTTGCACGCCACTTTCACCGCCGCGCCGACGATTGGGTTCCTCGACCCATTCGCCCTGCTGGCGCCAGAAAAAATCAAATCTCTCCTCCGGAGCTACGTGACTGCCCGCTACGCACTCAACTGCCATCCTGTTACCTCTTTCTCAGTACATACACTCGCCACATGGCGTAGAGCGGCATGAAGTCCAGAGATTCCTGAACGCGGAAACCGGCCTGTTCGAATTCGTCTTCAACAGTAGCAGCTGGTAACACAAAGCGGTTTTGGTAACCTTCTTGCTCACCTTCGCCACGCCGTTTTTCTTCGAGACGCTTACGCTTCCAGGCCTTGAAATTGCCATCGACCCACAATGAAAGGATCACGCTGTCGCGTGTAACCCGCTGAAACTCGCGCAGTATCGCGACCCGATGCGCCGGATCACCAATATGGTGTAGCAGACGCATACAGAAAATGCTGTCGACCGAGTTATCCGGCAAATCGATATCAAAGGCAGATGTCTGCAAGGGTCGTACCCGTTTCACCACATCGGCGGGTTGGGCGGCCATTGCGACCTTCAACATCGATTCGGAATTGTCCGCACCAATGATCACGCGGTTGGGTTTTTCGGCCAACAGCGGCCAGAAACGCCCGGCGCCACAAGGCAGGTCCAGCACCAGGCCAGGCTCACCGGCCATGGCCAACGCACCACGGGCCAATTGCTCGTCGCGTTTGTGGGACAACCGGCGAGCCAGATTGTCCTTATGCTTGAGCAAATATTCTTGGGCGTGCTGATCGTCGTACTTATCGGAAAATTCGAGCTTGATCGGGGAAGACATCAACGGATCTCCAGTAGCTGATGCCTACAACCTTAAGCACCCTACTGTGATCATCAGGTCAACTGTTTGTGAAAAAGTTGTCCTGTCGAATCCCATACATTTCAAGACTTTACAGACACATTCAGTATCATTGCGCCATGTTCGCCGAAATTCGACGCAGGCTTGCCGCAGCATAACGGCAAGCCTGGCCCTCAGGACTTGACCTGGCTCAGCTCAACATGAAAGCGGCAGCCGTTGGGTTCCATGGTGCTCAAGCTGACGCTCCAGCCCTGGTTCTCACAGATCCGTTGCACCAGCGACAAGCCCAGGCCGAGGCCTTCGCCGCGCTTCTCGCTGCCACGCACGAAGGGCTCGAACATGGCTTCGCGTTTGTCTTCCGGGATGCCGACGCCCGAGTCTTCCACCACGAAGCCTTCGGGCTCCAGCGTCAGGCGGATAAAGCCGTGCTCGGTGTAGTGCAAGGCATTGCGCAGCAGGTTGCCCATCACCGCGTGCAGGAAGGTCGCGTTGTAGCGGGTATCCAGCGGGTTGCCCGGCTGGTAGATCAACTCCAGGCCCTTGCACTCGATAGGTTCGCGCCAGAGGCCGAGCAAGTCGTCGGCCACCTGCTTGAGGGTCACCCGAGGCGACATGCTGCCATCGTCATGCTGGGCACGGGCCAGCATCAGGAAGGTCTGCACCAGTTCGCGCATTTCCGCGCAGGCGCGAGCGATCCGCTCCACCTGGTTGCGCCCACGCTGGTCGATGGCAGGGTTTTCCAGCAACAATTCACAGGAGCTGGCCAGCACCATCAGCGGCGTGCGCAATTCGTGACTGACATCGCTGGTAAACAACTGCTCGCGAGACAACGCCTGCCGCAAACGCCCCAGCGTGGCATCGAACGCCACGGCCAGTTCGCCCACTTCATCGGCCGCGTAGTCCGGCGCCAGGGGCGGTGCAAGGCCCAGCAACTGGTCGCGATGACGCACCTGGCGGGCCAGACGCACCACCGGCGCCATCACTTTGCGCGCCAGCACCCAGCCGAGGAATACCGCCAGGGCCAGGCTGAGCACAAAGCCCACCAACACGACGGCAAACAGTACGCGCTCACGCTCTTCGAAATCGCTTTGATCCTGCAGCAATACGTAGCGCCGACCGTCCACCACTTCGACCATGGCGTGGTACGACAGCGACTCGCGGAACACTTCATGGAAGCCGGGCTCAAGGTGACGCAGATCCTTGGGCAGGTCGAAATCACCGGGGCCGCCGCTGAAATAAAACAGCTGGTCCGGCTCGGGGCGGTGGTTCCAGTCCTCGACGCTGTCCATCAGCAGCAGACGTTGCAAGTCACCGCCGAGGCCCGCCGAGATCAATTTCTCTTCCACCAGGTGCACGGTCGCAACGATGCCCATGGCGAAGGCCCCCGCGACCAACGCGCTCATCAAGGCAAAGGCGATGATGATCCGTTGGGCAAGGCTTTGCTTAAACTCCATCACGCCCCTCGGCCAGGCGATAACCGACACCGTGCACCGTTTGCAGCAATGGCTTGGCGAACGGTTTATCGATTACTTGGCGCAATTGGTGGACGTGGCTACGCAGGCTGTCGCTATCAGGGCAGTCATCACCCCACAGGGCTTCTTCAAGGATTTCGCGGCGCAGTACATGCGGGCTTTTTTGCATCAGCACCGCCAGCAGCTTCAGGCCGACCGGGTTGAGCTTGAGCAAGCGCCCTTCGCGGGTGACTTCCAGGGTGTCGAGATCGTAATGCAGGTCGGCCACTTGCAGGGCACGCCGCCCGCCACCCTGGGCGCGGCGCAGCACGGCTTCGATGCGCGCGGCCAACTCCGACAGGGCAAAGGGTTTGAGCAAGTAGTCATCGGCGCCGGACTTGAAGCCCTGCAGCCGGTCATCCAGTTGGTCGCGCGCGGTGAGCATGATCACTGGCGTGTCGCGACGGGCGTCTTCGCGCAGGCGTTTGCACAGGGTGTAGCCATCGATACCGGGCAGCATGATGTCGAGCACGATCAGGTCGTAATGCTCGGTGGCGGCCAGGTGCAGGCCCGACAAACCGTCCTGCGCACAGTCCACGGTATAGCCTTTGAGCCCCAGGTAATCGGCCAGGTTGGCCAGAATATCGCGGTTGTCTTCAACCAATAGAATTCGCATGGGCAGTGTCTCCGTACGCGGTAACGGCCGTGTTGGCTCGCGCAGCTTAAGGCCAAGTGTGGTTCAGGGATAGACCTGAAAGACCGGTCGATAAAGGATTTCAACTGATTTAACCTTACAACGAGTTTTTCACTATAGCTTCACAAACTGACTACAGTGTCAGCACGAAGATCGCCGCCCATCGATATAAGGAATTTGGACATGGGGTTTCTCAAAACCGCGCCTATGCGCTATTTGCTGCTTGTAACCGGGGCCTGGCTCCTGGTTTTCCTGCTCACGCGTAGCGTGTTGCTCATCACTCACCTCGATGAAGTCAGCGGCAACCTGCTGCCGGTGTTTGGTGTGGGCCTGCTGTACGACCTGGGTTTCCTCGCCTACGCCGCCCTGCCACTGGGCCTGTATCTGCTGCTCTGCCCGCCTGCGCTGTGGCGCCGCCGTGGCCATCGCTGGTTCCTGCAAGCGGTGCTCAGCGTCAGCCTGTTCGCTATGCTGTTTACCTCGGTGGCCGAGTGGCTGTTCTGGGATGAATTCGGCGTGCGCTTCAACTTTATTGCCGTCGATTACCTGGTGTATTCCGACGAGGTCTTGAACAACCTGCTGGAGTCCTACCCGATCGGCAAACTGCTCAGCCTGCTGGCGATGCTCGCGGTTGTGTTGAGCCTGGTCCTGCGCAAGCCGTTCAACGCGGCGATGAACGCGCCGCTGCCGCCACTGCGTGGGCGACTGGTGACTGCGTTGAGCCTGCTGGTCATCACGGGCCTGAGCCTGCAACTGATCAGCCAGGACAGCCCGCGCACCCAAGGCGGCAATGCTTACAACAACGAACTGGCCAGCAACGGCCCGTATCAGTTTTTCGCCGCCTTCCGCAACAATGAGCTGGACTACCCGCAGTTCTACAAAACACTGCCGGCAGATGTAGTCGCCCAGCAATTGCGGGCCGAACTCAGCGAGCCCAATGCACGCTTCATCGGCAAAGACCCACTGGATATTCGCCGCGCCATCGACAACCCCGGCACGCTGCGCAAACCCAACATCGTGCTGGTGACCATCGAAAGCTTCAGCGCCAAGTACATGGGCAGCAACGGCGATGAACGCAACCTGACGCCCAACCTCGACGCCCTGCGCAAGCAAAGCCTGTACTTCAACAACTTCTACGCCACTGGCACTCGCACCGACCGCGGCCTGGAAGCGATCACCCTGGCGATCCCTCCGACGCCCGGCCGCTCGATCGTCAAGCGCATTGGCCGCGAAAGCGGTTTCGCCAGCCTCGGCCAGCAACTCAGTGCCATTGGTTACGACAGCGTGTTCGTCTATGGCGGGCGCGGTTACTTCGACAACATGAACGCGTTTTTCAGCGGCAACGGTTATCGGGTGGTGGACCAGAGCAGCGTGCCGGAAGCGGAAATCTCGTTTAAAAACGCCTGGGGCATGGCCGACGAAGATCTCTACAAACAAACCCTGAAACTGGCCGATGCCGACTACGCCAAGCAGCAACCGTTCTTGCTGCAACTGATGACCACCTCCAACCACCGCCCCTACACCTACCCGGACGGGCGCATCGACATCAAGTCCGGCAACGGTCGTGACGGCGCGGTGAAATACACCGACCACGCCATCGGCGAATTCCTGCAGGCGGCGCGCCAGAAACCCTGGTTCGATAACACGATCTTCGTGTTCGTCGCCGACCACACCGCCGGCAGCGCGGGCAAGGAAGACCTGCCCATCACCAACTACCAGATTCCGCTGTTCGTCTATGCACCCAAGCTGATCGACCCTCGGGAGTCCGCGCAACTGGCCAGCCAGATCGACCTTGCGCCGACGTTGTTGGGGCTGATCAACCTGAGCTACGAATCGACCTTCTTTGGCCGCAACCTGTTGCAGGACAACCCACTGCCACCGCGCGTGGTGGTCGGCAACTATCAGCACCTGGGCTTGTTTGACGGCAAGGATCTGGCGATCCTCAGCCCACGCCAGGGCTTGCGCCGCCACGACCAGGCCCTGGGTGAGAGCCAGGAGTCGCGGGTGGGCAGCGATGATCCGTTGATCCAGCGAGCGATCACCTACTACCAGGCAGCCAGTTATGGGTTCAAGCAGCAGTTGTTGAGCTGGAAGGGCCCCAAGGATGCGAGCCCGCAACTGACCGAACGTTGATTGTAGTGAGCGGGCTTGCCCCGCTCACTACAAAGGCGCCTGTTAATAAATGCCGATAAAAAAGCCCCGCCTGCATCGCTGCAGGCGGGGCTTTTTCAGTGCGGGGGTAAGGCTGGCTTACATCATGCCGCCCATGCCACCCATGCCGCCCATGTCTGGCATACCGCCGCCAGCTGGAGCGGATTTGGTCGGTGCATCAGCGACTGCCGCTTCAGTGGTCAGGATCAGACCGCCGATGGAGGAAGCAGCTTGCAGCGCCGAACGAGTCACCTTGGTAGGGTCCAGGATGCCCATTTCGATCATGTCGCCGTATTCGCCAGTTGCAGCGTTGTAACCGAAGTTACCTTTGCCGCTCTTGACTGCGTTGACCACAACGCTTGGCTCGTCGCCGCTGTTAGCGGAGATCTGACGCAGCGGTGCTTCGACAGCACGACGCAGTACAGCGATACCTACGTCCTGGTCAGCGTTGTCGCCTTTCAGGCCACTGATCGCTTCCAGAGCACGGATCAGCGCAACGCCACCGCCAGGTACCACGCCTTCTTCAACGGCTGCACGGGTAGCGTGCAGGGCGTCTTCAACGCGGGCTTTCTTCTCTTTCATTTCAACTTCGGAACCAGCGCCAACCTTGATCACTGCAACGCCGCCGGACAGCTTGGCCAGACGCTCTTGCAGTTTTTCACGGTCGTAGTCGGACGAAGTCTCGGCAACCTGGGCGCGGATCTGGGTGATGCGCGACTGGATGTCAGCGTCAACGCCAGCACCGTCAACGATGATGGTGGCTTCCTTGGAGATGGTCACGCGCTTGGCGCTGCCCAGGTTTTCCAGGGTGGCGCTTTCCAGGCTCAGGCCGATCTCTTCGGAGATAACGGTACCGCCGGTCAGAACGGCGATGTCCTGCAGCATGGCCTTGCGACGGTCGCCGAAGCCTGGAGCCTTGACGGCTGCAACCTTGACGATGCCACGCATGTTGTTCACAACCAGAGTCGCCAGGGCTTCGCCTTCAACGTCTTCGGAAACGATCAGCAGTGGGCGGCCGGCTTTGGCAACGGCTTCCAGCACTGGCAGCATTTCGCGGATGTTCGAGATCTTTTTGTCGACCAGCAGGATCAGCGGGCTTTCCAGCTCGGCAACCATGGTGTCTGGCTTGTTGACGAAGTACGGGGACAGGTAGCCACGGTCGAACTGCATGCCTTCTACAACCGACAGTTCGTTTTCCAGGCCAGTGCCTTCTTCAACGGTGATCACGCCTTCTTTACCGACTTTTTCCATGGCTTCGGCAATGATGTCGCCGATGGAGCTGTCGGAGTTGGCGGAGATGGTGCCTACCTGAGCAATAGCCTTGGTATCAGCGCAAGGCTTGGACAGGTTTTTCAGCTCGGCAACGATGGCGATGGTCGCCTTGTCGATGCCGCGCTTGAGGTCCATCGGGTTCATGCCGGCAGCGACGGCTTTGTAGCCTTCGTTGACGATAGCCTGAGCCAGTACGGTGGCGGTGGTGGTGCCGTCGCCTGCGTCATCGTTGGCACGGGAGGCAACGTCTTTGACCAGCTGCGCGCCCATGTTTTCGAAACGGTCTTCCAGTTCGATTTCTTTGGCGACGGAAACGCCGTCCTTGGTGATGGTCGGAGCGCCGAAGCTCTTCTCGATGATCACGTTACGGCCTTTAGGGCCCAGGGTCGCTTTTACTGCGTCAGCCAGGATGTTGACACCGGTGAGCATTTTCTTACGGGCGGAGTCGCCGAATTTAACTTCTTTAGCAGCCATGATCGATATTCCTTAAATACTTTGTAGTAACGGGAAAATGAGCGGGGAAATCAGTCTTCCAGAACGGCGAGAATCTCGTTCTCAGCCATAACCAGCAGGTCTTCGCCGTCGACTTTCACAGTGTTGCTGCCGGAGTAAGGACCGAATACAACCTTGTCACCGACTTTAACGGCCAGCGCACGAACATCACCGTTTTCCAGAGTCTTGCCTGGGCCTGCAGCGACGATCACACCGTGGTTGGCTTTTTCAGCAGCCGAACCTGGCAGAACGATACCGCCGGCGGTTTTCTTTTCTTCTTCGCTGCGCTTGATAACGACGCGGTCGTGCAGAGGACGAAGCTTGCTCATTGTCGATCTCTCCTAATTGTGTTTTTCATCGGCCGGTATCAGTACCGGCGGGTTGTATTCCGGCGGTGCCGGTCGCGTCTCGCCAAGCAAGACGCGGAAGTCTGTCTGGTGTTGCCACCAGAAACCTTGCGGTGACCGTTACATAAGGGCGCATAAGCCGATTACAAGGGGCCTCGGCGGAAATTTTTTACGTGTGCCGACGGCTGAAAGCAACACGGCACCCGAAGGTGCCGTGCCAAAGATGCGGTTATTTGCTGTCGCGATGTTCGAACTCGCCTTCGATCACATCCCCTTCACGCCCCAGCGGTTGGCGCGGGGCCGGGCCGCCACGGGGTTGCAGGTCGTCGGCGAAAGCCCGCTGGCGCAGCGCTGCCTCTTCGGCGCGCTGGCGCATCTTGCCGGCAAGCAACTTGCGCGAGAACGGCAACAGCAACACCAGGCCAACGACGTCGCTGATGAAACCCGGCAGGATCAACAAGCCGCCGGCCAGGGCCATCATCAGGCCTTCAAGCATGGTCTGGGCTGGCAGCTCGCCACGGTTCAAGCTCTCACGGGCACGCAGCGCAGTGGCCAGGCCGGCGACGCGCAGCACCAGCACGCCAAGCATCGAGCCGAGAATGATCAGCAGCAGCGCCGGGAAAAACCCGATGGCTCCGCTGACCTGAACGAAGACGAACAGCTCCAACACTGGAAATAGCAGAAAGAGCAATAAAAAAGGGCGCATCAAATGGTTCCTCAACGCAAGAATGCCTTGCTAGTCCACCTTAGATGACGTCGCCGTTTCGTGAATTCAAGCGCTGGCCACTGTTTTTTTCGGCCAGACCTCGGCGTGAGCCAATGAAACCAAGGCTTCGCGCACTTGTGTCGGCGTATTGCAAGACTCCGCGAAGGGCAGCCAATGCAACGACTGGCCGATACGCAGGTGCATGCCTTCGCTGTCGATGCCAGCCAGTTGCGCAGGTTCGGAGGTAGGCAAGCCGGCCAAGGCGACGTAGTGGGCGATGGCCTTGGTGTGGTCGCTGTTCATGTGCTCGATCATGCTGCGCTCGGCCTTGCCGGCGAACGGGTTGGCCAGGGTGAGTTGATCAACCCAATGAATCGCGCCAAATCCGCCGATGTAGCGATGACGCACGGGCTTGAGCACCCAGAAGTCGAAGTCGTGAGCCTTATGGTAGTTGGCCGAGTCGGGAAAGTAACGGTAATAACGCTCTGCCGCCGCTTCGATCGCCGCCGGGTCGTCGATCTTTTCGGCCTCGGCCAGGTAGGTCAGGCGCCCCACTGCTTGCACGTCGTCCGCCTCGCGCTCGCCAACCAGCAGCGAGCACTTGGGGTCTTTTTGCAGGTTATGAGTGTGCTGGGCAATGCGGCTGATCAGGATCAGCGGGCGGCCCTGTTCGTCCAGGCAGTACGGCACCACGGAGCCGAAGGGAAAACCGGGCATGGCCTTCGATTGTGTGGCGAGAGCCCCACGGTATTCCTTAAGCAACAGCTCTCGGGCGTTCTTGGCAACCTGTGCGCTCAACGTATGACTCCTCGGGTATTCAGCCGCCCATGGCATATGGGAATGGATCTCAACACAAGGTAATCAATATCGGCGAAGGTTGCCAAGCGGGTTTTGTGCAGCCTTATTACCAGGCCACGCCGAAGCCGGCGGTATAGCGGGTCTTGCTCAGGCTGCTGTCGGAGTCGCCGCTGATGATGTCGCGCTCGGCCTTGAGGTTGAGGGACGCCCATTCGGTGACTTTGTAGCGCAGGCCCATTTCCGCATCCAGGGAATAATCGATCGGCCCGTCGATCGGCTTACCCAATTCGCCCATGGTGAAGAACTCGACGGTCTTGCCCACCAGGTAGCGGTTGTAGTTCCACTTCATCGCTGCCGAGTAGAAATGGTCCTTGCCGCCCTCGGCATATTCATAATCGGTGCGGTTGATCAGCGAGCCGAGGGAGAACGCGCCCAGTTCATCATCCCAGAACTGGTAGCCCGGGCCTGTACCGACGGTACGCTGGCGGGACAGGTCTTCAACCTTGTCGCGCTTGTAGGTTAAACGACCCTGCCAGAACCAGTGTTCGGTGAGGAAGCGGTCCAGGTCATATTCCAGCGCCCAGTTGTCGGTGGTGGTCACGTCGTCCTGGAACTCGCGGTTGTACTCGCCCTGCCCGGTGTGGCGCCATTGGCCATGCCGCGCGCTGGTCTTGAAGTCGATGTCGTAGTCATTGGTGTCTTTCTCGGCGCGCTTGTAGTCCAGCGCCAGGTCGACATTGCCCTTCCACACCAGGTCTTCGATGACCGGCTTGGGCTTGATGATCTGCTGGATGCTGGCCAAATCGACCGTCTTCGGCGCCTCGCCGTTGGCCAGCACCACCTTGCCGTCCTCTGCCGCCCTCAGGGACTTGGCCTTCTCGCCCGTGTAGGCATCCTGCTTGACCAGCAACTCCTGGTCGCTCTCCAGGGTCTTCACCTGCTTCCAGTCCACCGGGATGGCGCCTGCGTAGTCGGTCTGAATCAGCAGCTTGCCACCGTCGAAGACTTTGATCTTGCCGCTCAGGCGGTCACCGTTCTTCAACCAGACGGTGTCAGCCAGCAAGGGCGTGGAAGCACTGAAAACAGCAAGGCACAGCAGGGTTCTGGACAACATAAGCGGATTCGGAGCTCAGGATTGGCGAAAAGGGCGCGTTATCGTGTTAGATAGCTAGGACTGACTCAAGGATTTATATTGAGTTCAATTCTCATCGGCACGTTTACAGACGTTTCTTACAATAAGACCGATGTTTTCAACGGATGCGCACAGTGAATCAACCCGCCGATACGCCGCAAAGCCCTGCCGAAATGCGCCGTACCGCGCTGTACCTGACGCTGGCCCAAGTGCCTGAAGGTTGCGTGGTGAGCTACGGTGAGTTGGCCCATCTGGCGGGTTTGGGCCGCGCTGCACGCTGGGTCGGACGCACCCTCAGCCAGTTGCCCGAAGACACGCGCCTGCCCTGGCATCGGGTGTTGGGTGCCGGCGGTCGGATAAGTCTGCCGGTGGGCAGCGCCTCGGGCGACGAACAACGTGCGCGTTTACGCAGCGAAGGTGTCAGTATCCTGAACAATCGCGTGGATATTCAGCGTCATGGCTGGCGCCCGGTAGAGCACAGCGGTTAGAGTGCGCGCTTTGTTTCCGCAAACCTGAGGCAGACTCCAGCCCATGCCCCGTAAAACCTGGCGCGCCGCGCTCGCTGCCTATGCCAGCCCCTCGACGTTGGTCCTGTTGTTGCTCGGCTTTGCCGCCGGCCTGCCTTACATGTTGGTGTTCTCGACGCTTTCAGTGTGGTTGCGTGAGGCCGGAGTGGCTCGCGAAACCATCGGCTATGCGAGCCTGATCGGTTTGGCCTACGCCTTTAAATGGGTCTGGTCGCCGCTGCTCGACCAATGGCGCCTGCCGCTGTTGGGCAAACTCGGACGTCGTCGTTCCTGGCTGGTATTGGCCCAGTCGCTGGTGATCCTCGGATTGATCGGCATGGGTTTCTGCGACCCGCAGAAACACTTGTCCTGGCTGATCGCCATCGCGGTCGTGGTGGCCTTCGCGTCCGCCACCCAAGACATTGCCGTCGACGCCTACCGCCTGGAAATCGCCGACGACACCCGCCAGGCCGCCCTGGCCGCCAGCTACATGTCCGGCTACCGCATCGCCGCCCTGCTGGCCACGGCCGGCGCACTGTTCTTTGCCGAAGGTTTCGGCTCTACCGGGTTCAACTATCAACACTCGGCGTGGCTCGGCACCTATGTGCTGTTTGGCGTGCTGATGGTGCCTGCGCTGCTGACCACCCTGTTCATGCGTGAACCGAACGTGCCACTGCGCACCCAGTTGCAAGCCGGACGCTACAGTTTTGTGCACCAGCTGGTCTCGGTATTCGTACTGATCGTGCTGTTGGTGTCGGTGCCGGCAATGTTCACCCAGCTGTACAACACCGATTTCGACAGCGTGCTGTTCCACGGCATGAGCGTGTGGGACTTGCTGATGGACGACCGCGCGTTCCTGCGCGCCATCCTCTATATCACCCTCACCGCCTTGTGCCTGTCAGCCATGGGCCGTCGCGGCCTGGCGCCGGTGCTGACGCCGGTCAACGACTTTATCCTGCGTTACCGCTGGCAGGCGCTGCTGCTGCTCGGGCTGATTGCCACCTATCGCATGTCCGACACGGTGATGGGCGTGATGGCCAACGTGTTCTACATCGACCAGGGCTTCACCAAGGACCAGATCGCCGGAGTCAGCAAGATCTTCGGCCTGATCATGACCCTGCTCGGCGCCGGTATGGGCGGCTTGCTGATTGTGCGGTTCGGTATCCTGCCGATCCTGTTCATCGGCGGGATCGCCTCGGCAGGCACCAACCTGCTGTTCGTGATGCTTGCCGACATGGGCCCGGACCTGCAGATGCTGATCTTCACCATCTCCCTGGATAACTTCAGTTCCGGCCTCGCCACTTCGGCGTTCGTGGCCTATCTGTCGAGCCTGACCAACCTCAAGTTCTCCGCCACACAATATGCGCTGCTCAGCTCGATCATGCTGCTGCTGCCACGCCTGATCGGCGGGTACTCGGGGGTGATGGTGGAGAAGTTCGGCTATCACAACTTCTTCCTGATTACCTGCATGCTGGGCGTGCCAACGCTGTTTCTGATCGCGTTGCACTGGTTCCAGGAGAATCGACGGATTCGGTTGAACCCGCCGGTAGAAGACTGAGCCTGTGGGAGCGGGCTTGCTCGTGAATGTGGTGGGTCAGTAACGGATTTAGCGCCTGACACTGCGCATTCGCGGGCAAGCCCGCTCCCACACAAGCCCCACATCCCCCTCTGCGTTCGGATGCCTGTACTCCGACAGCTTGCGCCCGTACAATCCCAAGTCATTTCAAGTCCAAGCAACCGACAACGGCCTACCATGCGTACCAGTCAATATTTGCTCGCCACACAGAAAGAAACGCCTTCCGACGCGGTCGTGATCAGCCATCAACTGATGCTGCGTGCCGGTATGATCCGCAAACTGGCCTCCGGCCTGTACACCTGGCTGCCCATGGGCTTGAAGGTGATGCGCAAGGTCGAAGCCATCGTTCGCGAAGAAATGAACGCCGCCGGCTCTCTGGAAGTGTTGATGCCGAGCACCCAACCGGCTGAGTTGTGGCAGGAATCCGGGCGCTGGGAAGAGTACGGCCCTGAGTTGCTGCGCTTCAAGGATCGTCACGGCCGCGATTTCTGCGCCGGCCCGACCCACGAAGAAGTGATCACCGACCTGATGCGCAATGAGCTGAGCAGCTACAAGCAGCTGCCGCTGAACCTGTATCAGATCCAGACCAAGTTCCGTGATGAGATCCGCCCACGCTTCGGTTTGATGCGCGGCCGCGAATTCATCATGAAGGACGCCTATTCGTTCCACGCTGACCAGGCGTCCTTGCAGGTCACCTACGACCGCATGCACCAGGCCTACTGCAACGTGTTCACGCGCCTGGGCCTGAAATTCCGCCCGGTTGAAGCGGACAACGGTTCCATCGGCGGCGCTGGTTCCCACGAGTTCCACGTGCTGGCCGAATCCGGCGAAGACGACATCGTGTTCAGCAACGGTTCCGACTACGCGGCGAACATCGAGAAAGCCGAAGCCGTGCCACGGGAAACGTCCCGCCCGGCACCGGCCGAAGAACTGCGCCTGGTGGACACCCCGGATACCAAGACCATCGCGGCCCTGGTGGAGAAATTCAATCTGCCGATTGAAAAGACCATCAAGACCCTGATCGTGCGCGCCGAAGAAGAAGGCAAGCTGATCGCCCTGGTGATCCGTGGCGACCACGAACTCAACGAAATCAAGGCTGCCCAGCAACCTGGCGTGGCCAGCCCGCTGGTCATGGCCACCGATGCCGAACTGCGCGACGCCATCGGCGCCGGTGCCGGCTCCCTGGGCCCGCTGAACCTGCCGCTGCCGATCATCATCGACCGTTCGGTCGAGCTGATGAGCGACTTCGGTATCGGCGCGAACATCGACGACAAGCACTACTTCGGCGTGAACTGGGAACGTGACCTGCCGGTTCCGACCGTGGCCGACCTGCGTAATGTCGTCGCCGGCGACCCGAGCCCGGATGGCAAGGGCACCCTGGAAATCAAGCGCGGCATCGAAGTCGGGCACATCTTCCAGCTGGGCAACAAATACAGCCAGGCGATGAACTGCAAAGTGCTGGGCGAGAACGGCAAGCCGGTGATCATGGAAATGGGCTGCTATGGCATCGGCGTTTCCCGTGTGGTTGCCGCTGCCATCGAGCAGAACAACGACGAAAACGGCATCATCTGGAGCGACACCCTGGCGCCGTTCCAGATCGCCCTGGTCCCCCTGCGTTATGAGACCGAGCTGGTACGTGAAGCCACCGACAAACTGTATGCCGAACTGACGGCCGCCGGTTTTGAAGTATTGCTGGATGACCGGGACAAGAAAACCAGCCCGGGCATCAAGTTCGCCGACATGGAACTGATTGGCATCCCGCACCGGATCGTGGTCAGTGACCGTGGCCTGGCCGATGGCAATCTGGAATACAAGAGCCGGACCGAAGCCGAAGCCCAACCGTTGCCGGTGGCTGACGTGCTGTCTTTCCTTCAGGCGCGTATTCGTCGCTGAAAACCAGATCAAGAGAAGTCATGTTCAAGCGAAACACCAGAGCCCTGGGGGGCGCCGCCTTGTGCGGCGCCCTGCTGGTCAGCGGCTGCGCCAACCAGATGTCGCAACGCAGTGAGCACGAGGAGCGGGTCGAGCGTAAGTTGCTCGACCACAGCCTGCAGATTGATGTAGGCGAACCCAAAGTGCTGGAGCTGCCGCAACGCCGGGTCCGGATTCACGAGCAGAAGACCTTTGAGGTCACCGAGTTCGAAGTCACCCGTCGTTATGACCGCTACACCCCCTACCAGCCCTGGCGCAAACTCTATGAGATGCCTTTGGGTGCCGTCGCCCTGGTGGCCGGCGCGGGCGCCAACGTGGTGAATATCTTCGCCCTTGGCAACCTGCCGGCCAGCGTGACCCGCGACTGGCTTACCTACGGCGTGGACGGCCTCAACCCGTTCATGAACGTGCAATCCCACGGCCGTGCGCAACAGAACCTGGCGGGTATCGATGAAGTCCAGCGCGACAAGCGCGTGGAGTATTCGAGCCTGCCCTGGAGCGAACGTCCGGTACAGGTTACCGCCGGCAAGCAAACCCATGAGTTGACCACCGACCGTAACGGCGTCCTGCGCCTGAACCTGCTGGACAGCCCATTTGCCGAGCAAGACCTGAACCGCGTCACCACCCTGAAAATCAGCGTGGAAGATGGCCAGGACGACGTGCATTCGGACTCGACCCTGGCGATCAGCAGCAACCTGCGCGGCAAGTTGCTCGAAGCCCACGGCCTGATCTATGACGACCTGGAAGATGACGAGGTGAACCAGTGGGTGCACCGAGTCAAACGCCTGTCGGAGTTGGGCCTGGAGGAAGAAGCCAGCGAGCTGGAACAAAGCCTGATCGAACTGACCCGCAATGACCCCGAGTTGCAGCAGGAGTTTTTGCAGGCATTGACCAAGGACGCGGGGCGGTTGGTGGCGGACCCTGGGGCTCGCTAAAACGTTAAGACAGTTAAATATCCAAAATGTGGGAGCGGGCTTGTCCGCGATTGCGGTGAGCCAGCTTGCAAATAACTGGCTGATCCACCGCTATCGCAGGCAAGCCAGCTCCCACCGTTCTATCCGGTTTTTACCAGGAAAATTCGAGTTGTTCATTGCCGCTGCTCAGATCCAGCAAGCGCACCCCAATCCCCAGCAACCGCACCGGCTTCCCACCCCGATTAAACGCCTGCGTCAGCAGCTGTTGATAACTCTCCAGATCCCGCCCTGCCCCCGCCTGCTCCAAAGTGGTCTGGGTAAAGTCATGAAACTTCACCTTGACGAACGGCTTGCCCGCACGATAACTGCTGTCGATACGCGCCATGCGCCCAGCCAGGGTTTCCATCAGTTCAGGCAGTTTTGCCAGGCAGCTTGAGAGATCCGGCAGGTCCACATCGTAGGTGTTTTCCACACTGATCGATTGCCGGCGACTGTCGTTCTGCACTGCCCGGTCATCAATCCCACGGGCCAGGCTCCAGAGCCGCTCGCCAAAACTGCCAAATTCGCGCACCAGTGCCAGCTTGTTCCATTCCCGCAGTTGCAGACAATCCTCGATACCCAGGCGCGCCAGCTTGTCGGCGGTGACCTTGCCCACGCCGTGCAACTTGCTCACCCGTAGCTGCGAGACAAAGTCTTCGACCTGGTCGGGGGTAATCACAAACAGGCCGTTGGGCTTCTTCCAGTCACTGGCGATCTTGGCCAGGAATTTGTTCGGCGCTACGCCTGCGGATACGGTGATGTGCAGCTGGTTGGAAACCCGGCGGCGAATGTCCTGGGCGATACGCGTGGCACTGCCGCCAAAGTGTGGGCTATCAGAGACATCCAGGTAGGCCTCATCCAGCGACAGCGGTTCGATCAGGTCGGTGTAGTCGCGAAAGATCGTCTGGATTTCCTTCGACGCTTCCTTATAGGCGTCCATGCGCGGCTTGACGATGGTCAGGTCCGGGCAGAGCTTCAGGGCGTGGCGTGAAGACATGGCCGAACGCACGCCATAGGCCCGGGCTTCGTAGTTGCAGGTGGCGATCACCCCTCGCCTGTCTGCCGAGCCACCGACCGCCAGCGGCTTTTGCGCCAGGCTCGGGTCATCGCGCATCTCGATGGCGGCGTAGAAGCAATCACAGTCGACGTGGATGATTTTGCGTTGCGTCATATAAACAGAGGGTTGATTCAACGGATCGCCAGTATCGCACTCACCCCTGTATATAGCACCAGTAGTTTGAATCTTCCGCTTAAGCGGTAGGAAATATCCCAGATGAATTTATTTTCTCAATCGAATTCGGCATCCCAATAGAGCTGAAACCCTCGGCCACACTGGCCTGGAGCGCTTCCAGAGACCTTCGTGGAGAGCTAAGCGATTGAACCACAAGCGCTTTTCTTCAACTCAGCGGTTGACACCCCAGCGATCCTCTGTAGAATGCCGACACACAGACGCGGGATGGAGCAGTCTGGTAGCTCGTCGGGCTCATAACCCGAAGGTCGTCGGTTCAAATCCGGCTCCCGCAACCAAACATCAAAAAAGGCTACTCGAAAGAGTGGCCTTTTTTGTGCGCGCCTGTTTTGGGGATGTATGAAAATTGTAAGACAAAAAAGTCTTTCCCCATCGCGCACTTACCGCGCACGGCCAACCGATGACAGTCAATTCACACTTATTTGACCCATTAGTTGATTAACGGTTGACACCCCGCCGCTTGGCTGTAGAATGCCGCCCACAGACGCGGGATGGAGCAGTCTGGTAGCTCGTCGGGCTCATAACCCGAAGGTCGTCGGTTCAAATCCGGCTCCCGCAACCAAACATCAAAAAAGGCTACTCGAAAGAGTGGCCTTTTTTTGTATCCGGTGAAAAAGTTCTTCTGAAACAATGACATGGCATCTTTCATGAAACCGTACACGGTTTGTAGAGTCCATTTCATCGCACGCTATGCTTAATCCTCTACGACCAATGGCCGCAGTCGCCGCCCCCGGCGATACGCGTTAATATTTGTAATTATTTTGTCCATAGGGATTGGTAACTTGGCTGGATACCTCCATCCTGTCGCGCACAATCCACGAGGTGATTGATGCGCGCCAACTCGTCTGAACCACAAGACACCGTCACAGCAGAACAACCGATCACTCCCACCCGTTTGCGCTGGCTGGATCTGTTGAGCAAATACCGCCAGCCCATCGGATTGGCCGTCACCCTGTTGCTGTTTGCTATCGCCCTGATCGCTTGCCGACACTTGCTGCTAGAACTGGATCTCTACGCTCTCCACGACTCGATCCTGGAAGTGCCCAAGCCTGCCCTGCTGGGTGCGTTTGCCGCAGCGGTGGCCGGGTTCGTCATTCTGCTGGGCTACGAATTCTCCGGCGCACGCTATGCCGGGGTGAAGTTACCGGCCAAGACCCTGGCCCATGGCGGTTTCACCGCCTTTGCCATTGGCAACGCGATTGGCCTGTCGATGCTCTCCGGCGGCTCGGTGCGTTACCGCCTGTATGCTCGCCACGGTATTGGCGCTTCGGAAGTCGCCCGCATGACCGTGTTCGCCAGCCTGGCGCTCGGTTGTGCCCTGCCCCCTCTCGCCGCCCTGGCCACCTTGAGCAACCTGCCCGCCGCGGCCACGGCACTGAATTTGTCGCAAGGTTTGCTCGGCGGCGTCGCCGGTGCGGTGCTGCTGCTGTCGATCGCACTGTGCGTCGGCCTCTATCGCCGCCGCCTGCCGGAGCAACCGTTTGCCGATAACCTGCTGGTCAAGATCGGCCGCCGCACCCTGCGCCTGCCCGGCGCGCGTCTGACCTTCCTGCAACTGGTCATCACCGCACTCGACGTCGCCGCTGCCGCCACCGTCCTTTATATGCTGCTGCCGGAAGCGCCACCGTTTGGTCCGTTCCTGCTGGTGTACCTGCTGGCCCTCGCCGCCGGTGTGCTCAGCCATGTGCCGGGGGGTGTCGGGGTTTTCGAAGCCATCCTGCTCGCGGCCTTTGCCGATAAGCTCGGCGCCGCGCCGCTGGCCGCCGCTCTGCTGCTTTACCGCATGATCTACGTGGTGCTGCCGCTGCTGATCGCCTGCGTATTCCTGCTGGTCAACGAAGCCCAGCGCCTGTTCCAGACCCAGCAAAGCCTGCGGGTTGCCTCAGGCCTCGCGGCACCGGTGTTGGCCGTGCTGGTTTTTTTGTCCGGCGTGGTCCTGCTGTTTTCCGGCGCCACGCCAGAAATCGACTCACGCCTGGAAAACATCGGTTTCCTGATTCCCCACCGCCTGATTGACGCCTCGCACTTTGGCGCCAGCCTGATCGGCGTGTTGTGCCTGCTGTTGGCCCAGGGCCTGCGTCGACGCCTGTCGGCCGCCTGGATGCTGACCATGGTGCTGTTGCTGGCGGGCGCCCTGCTCTCGCTGCTCAAAGGCTTCGACTGGGAAGAAGCCAGCTTGATGACCATGACCGCGATCCTGCTGGCGATCTTCCGACGCTCGTTCTATCGCGCCAGCCGCCTCACCGAACTGCCGTTCTCGCCGCTGTACCTGGTGGCCAGCGTCTGTGTGCTCGGGGCGTCGATCTGGCTGCTGCTGTTCGCTTACCAGGACGTACCGTACAGCCATCAGCTGTGGTGGCAGTTCACCCTGGACGCCAACGCCCCCCGCGGCCTGCGCTCGCTGCTGGGCGCCGCCGTGTTGCTGGTGATCGTGTCCCTGACCTGGCTGCTGCGTACTGCGCGCCCGGTGATCCACCTGCCGACACCTGACGAACTGGAGCGCGCCAGCAAGATCCTGATGGCCTCGTCCCAGCCCGACGGCGGCCTGGCGCTGACCGGCGACAAGGCGTTGCTGTTTCATCCCAATGATGAAGCTTTCCTCATGTACGCCCGTCGTGGCCGCAGCCTGGTAGCCTTGTACGATCCGATCGGCCCGACCCAACCTCGCGCCGAAATGATCTGGCAATTTCGTGACCTATGCGACATCCACCACGCCCGCCCGGTGTTCTATCAGGTGCGTGCGGAAAACCTGCCGTACTACATGGACATCGGCCTGACCGCGATCAAACTGGGCGAAGAAGCCCGCGTCGACCTGAAACGCTTTGACCTGGAAGCCAAGGGCAAAGAGATGAAGGACCTGCGCTACACCTGGAACCGTGGTACCCGGGACGGCCTGTCCCTGGAGATCCATGAACCGGGCACCGCGCCGATGGATGAGCTCAAAGTCATTTCCGACGCCTGGCTGACCGGCAAGAACGTGCGGGAAAAGGGTTTTTCCCTGGGCCGTTTCAGCGACGACTACCTCAAGCACTTTCGCATTGCGATCATTCGCTTCGAAGGGCGCCCGGTGGCCTTCGCCAACCTGCTCGAGACGTACAACCATGACCTGGCCAGCCTCGACCTGATGCGTGCCCACCCGGACGCACCCAAGCTGACCATGGAGTTCATGATGGTCGGCCTGATTCAACACTATAAGAGTCATGGCTACGCCCGTTTCAGCCTCGGCATGGTGCCGTTGTCGGGCCTGCAGCCACGTCGCGGCGCACCGCTGACCCAGCGCCTGGGTTCGATGGTGTTCCGCCGTGGCGAGCAACTGTATAACTTCCAAGGTTTGCGCCGCTTCAAAGACAAGTTCCAGCCCGACTGGGAACCCCGTTACATGGCCGTGCCCGCAGGACTTGATCCGCTGGTGGCACTGGCCGATACCGCCGCCCTGATCGCGGGCGGCTTGACTGGATTGGTGAAACGCTGATGATTCGACGTTCCTGGCGGTATGTATTGGCCCTGGTAGTGCTGCTCGCCCTGGTCGCGGGCGCTGGCTTTTGGTACTGGAGCCGCCCTGCCCCGCAGCCGACCCTGGAGCAATTGCCCCAGGCCGACGGTTCGGTGATCACCCGCGTAACCCCGAACGGCACGCCAAAAGCTCGCGTAGCGGTGGCCGTGATGGCCGAAGAAACCCTGACCGACAGCCAACTGATTGCCCTGAGCCAGGGCGGCAAAGCACAAATCGTCCAAGTGATCCTGCCAAAGGATGACTGCAAGTTGCAGGAACAAGCGCTGCAAGGCGCCCTGGCCCAGCTCAAAGGCCCGGCCACCCTGGTCAGCGGCATCGGCCCTGGCGCAGCCCTCGCCTGGCGCTGGCTGGCGACACAGAACGACGACAAGGCCAATGCCATCTCCGTCGGTTTCGCCCTGGTGCAGGAAGGCTGCAAGGACCCACTGCCGAAAACCTCGGCCCACGGCAACTGGCTGGTGGCCTGGAACGATAACCCTGACGATGAAAGCGCCAGTTTCGTACGCGACACACCGCGCGCCACCACCAGCATCAGCGACTACGACATTCATTACCCGCAAGTGCTGAACAACGAGCTGCGTAAGCAACTGGTGGGCTCGGACAACGGCGGCCTGGCGATCCCGGTGGTCGAAGTGCCCGCTGGCCAGGCCAAGGACACCGTGACCCTGTTCCTCTCCGGTGACGGCGGCTGGCGTGACCTGGACCGTGACGTGGCCGGTGAAATGGCCAAGATCGGCTACCCGGTGGTCGGCATCGACACGCTGCGCTACTACTGGCAGCACAAGACTCCGGAACAAAGCGCCAAGGACCTCACCGAGCTGATGCAGCACTACCGGCAGAAATGGGGCACCAAGCGCTTCGTGCTGACCGGTTACTCGTTCGGTGCCGACGTGCTGCCAGCGATCTACAACCGCATGCCGGAAAACGAACAGCAACGGGTAGATGCGATCATCCTGCTGGCATTCGCCCGTACCGGCAGCTTTGAAATCGAAGTGGAAGGCTGGCTGGGCAACGCCGGCAAGGAAGCCGCGACCGGCCCGGAAATGGCCAAGCTGCCGCCAGAGAAGGTGGTGTGCATCTACGGTGCGGAAGAAGTCGACGAGAGTGGCTGCACCGACAAAACCGCTGTAGGCGAAGCCTTGAAGCTACCCGGTGGGCATCACTTTGATGAGAACTACCCGGCGCTGGCCAAGCGCTTGGTGGACATCATCGTCAAGCACCAGGCCAAGGCCGAGTAATCCTGCGCCATACGCAAAACCCAATGTGGGAGCGGGCTTGCTCGCGAAAGCGGTAGATCAGTCACAGCAACTTTGACTGACACTCCGTATTCGCGAGCAAGCCCGCTCCCACATTTGTTTCGTGGTGTGATTAAGGTCTAGCGTGGCTCGATGTGCGCAATCATCAGTTGCACCGTTTCATTGCCCCGAAACTCATTCACATCCAGCTTGTAGGCCAGCTCCACCCACTTCACCGTCGGGTTCGGCCACACCTCGCGGTCCACCCCAAACGCAATGCCATCGAGCTTCACCGACCCGCATTCGCTCTTGAGCACCACCTTCAGGTGCCGCTCCCCTACCACGCGCTGTTCCACCAACTGAAACACCCCGTGAAACAACGGCTCGGGAAAGTGCTGCCCCCACGGGCCGGCGTGGCGCAAGGCGCGGGCCAGTTCCAGGTGAAACTCTTCGACCGCCAGGGTGCCATCGGACAGCAGGCGCCCGGTGAGGTCTTCTTCGCGCAGTTGCCGACGCACTTCAGCATCAAAGGCTTCGGCAAACAGTGGGAAATTTTCCTCGGGCAATGTCAGCCCCGCCGCCATGGCGTGGCCGCCGTATTTAGCGATCAGGTTGGGATGCTGGCTCGCGACCACCGCCAGCGCGTCGCGGATGTGAAAGCCTGGTACAGAGCGCCCTGAGCCCTTGAGCAAGCCATCACCGGCATCGGCGAAAGCGATGGTCGGGCGGAAGTAGCGCTCCTTCATGCGCGACGCCAGGATGCCAATCACGCCCTGGTGCCATTCTGGGTCGAACAGGCACAAACCGTACGGCATCGACTCCACCGGCAAGTCCTTGAGCTGGGCCAGGGCCTCGCGCTGCATGCCTTGTTCGATGGATTTGCGGTCCTGGTTCATGCCATCCAGTTGCGCCGCCATTTCCCGCGCGGCGGCGAAGTCGGTGGTAAGCAGGCACTCGATGCCCAGGCTCATGTCATCCAGGCGTCCGGCTGCGTTGAGGCGTGGCCCGAGGATAAAGCCCAGGTCGGTGGAGGTGATGCGCGCCGCGTCGCGCTTGGCCACTTCGAGGATCGCCTTGATCCCTGGCCGCGCACGCCCGGCGCGGATACGCTCCAGGCCCTGGTGCACCAGGATACGGTTGTTGGCGTCCAACGGCACCACGTCGGCCACGCTGCCCAGGGCCACCAGGTCGAGCAACTCGCCGATGTTCGGTTGGGGTTTGTTCTCGTACCAGCCCAGGCTGCGCAAACGCGCACGCAGGGCCATCAGCACGTAAAAGATCACCCCCACGCCGGCCAGGGCCTTGCTGGGGAACTCGCAACCTGGCTGGTTCGGGTTGACGATGGCATCCGCCGCCGGCAGCTCATCGCCCGGCAAGTGGTGGTCGGTGACCAACACTTGCAGCCCCGCCGCTTTCGCCGCCGCCACGCCTTCGACACTGGAAATGCCGTTGTCCACAGTGATCAGCAACTGCGGCTCGCGCTGCAAGGCCACGGCGACGATTTCCGGGGTCAGGCCGTAGCCGTATTCGAAGCGGTTGGGCACCAGGTAATCGACATGGGCCGCACCCAGCAAACGCAGGCCGAGGGTGCCCACGGTGCTGGCAGTGGCGCCATCGGCGTCGAAGTCGCCGACGATCAGGATGCGCTGGCGCTGTTCCAGGGCCGTCACCAGCAAATCCACCGCCGCGTCGATGCCCTTGAGCTGCTGATAGGGAATCAACCGCGCCAGGCTTTTATCCAGCTCGGCTTCGGACTGTACCCCGCGTGCGGCGTAGAGGCGCGTCAACAGCGGTGGCAGATCACCGAGAAACGGCAGGACGGCGGGCAACGGGCGGGGATCGATACGCATGGGGTGAGGAAGGCTTCTCTTCGATACAACGGTTAAACAGGAATAGTGAAAACGGCACAGGCCCTTTGTGGGAGCTGCCTGCTGCTGCAGGTTCAGCCGCGTTCGCCGACCAGCCATTGCAGCTGCACTTCGTGCTGGCCACGGTCGTCAGTCACGAACATGGTGCCTTCGCTGATCATCACGTCCCACTTGATAACGCGCGGCATGTCCTTGGCCAGGATCTCCAGGACGTCCTGCGGCACAGCTGCGATGTGCACGTTCTTCAGGTTGTTCGCCACCGGCACCACCTTGCCTTCCCACACACGCAGGCTGCCATAGGCCAACAGGCTGGTGCGCTCGGTGCGGCGCGAGCACCAGGTCAGGCGGTCGGCATCGGGCTGGCCAACTTCGATCCAATGCAAAACCCGGTCATCCAGGCTTTTTTCCCACAGGGCTGGTTCGTCTACATCTGACAGACCACGACCGAACGACAACTGTTCGTTGTACCAGAGGGCGTAGGCCAGCAGGCGCACGGTCATGCGCTCTTCGGTTTCCGAAGGATGCCGGGCGATGGTCTGTTTGACGCTCTCGTACACCGAACGATCGAGGTCGGTGAGATTGAGTTCGAATTTGTAGGTTGTGGACGGCTGGGCCATGAACGGACTTCTAGAGACAGGGAAAGGCGGCCAGTCTAACCGATGGCGAGGCCATTCAACGAATACTGCGCTGCATCATCCTTATCCCTGGGCCGCTCGCCTATGTTAAAAGGCATCACACCACCGTCTCATGTTTGCAAGGATCCTCATGTCGTTTACCGCCAAACCACTTGCCGGGCTGAAAGTCATCGAACTGGGCACCCTGATCGCTGGCCCGTTTGCGTCACGGATCTGTGCCGAGTTCGGTGCCGAGGTGATCAAGGTCGAATCCCCGGACGGCGGCGACCCGTTGCGCAAATGGCGCAAGTTGTATGAAGGCACTTCGCTGTGGTGGTTCGTGCAGGCGCGCAACAAGCAGTCGTTGACGCTGAACCTCAAGCACCCACAGGGTTTGGCGATCCTTAAACAGTTGCTGGCCGACGCCGACATCCTTATCGAAAACTTCCGTCCCGGCGTGCTGGAGAAGCTCGGCCTGAGCTGGGAAACCTTACATGCACTGAACCCCAAGCTGGTGATGGTGCGCCTGTCGGGGTTTGGCCAGACCGGGCCCATGAAAGACCAGCCGGGTTTTGGCGCGGTGGGCGAATCCATGGGCGGCCTGCGCTACATCACCGGCTTCGAGGACCGCCCGCCGGTGCGTACGGGGATTTCCATCGGCGACTCGATTGCCGCGCTGTGGGCGGTGATCGGCGCGTTGATGGCGCTGCGTCATCGCGAGGTGAATGGCGGGCTGGGCCAGGTGGTGGACGTGGCGCTGTATGAGGCCATCTTCGCCATGATGGAAAGCATGATCCCCGAGTTCGATGTCTTCGGATTTATCCGCGAGCGCACCGGCAACATCATGCCGGGCATTACACCGTCGTCGATCCATACCAGCGCCGATGGCAAGCACGTACAGATCGGCGCCAACGGTGATGCGATCTTCAAGCGGTTCATGCTGGCCATTGGTCGCGAAGACCTGGCCAATGATCCGCAACTGGCCAGCAATGACGGGCGCGACAGCCGCCGCGATGAGCTGTATGGCGTGATTGATCGCTGGGTCAATTCGCTTGCGCTGGATCAGGTGGTCGAAGCATTGAACAACGCCGAGGTGCCCGCCAGTCGCATCTACAGCGCCGAAGACATGCTGGGCGACCCGCAATATCTCGCCAGGGAAATGTTCCTCCAGGCCAAACTGCCCGGCGGCAAGGACTTCAAGATGCCAGGCATCGTGCCAAAACTGTCGGACACCCCAGGCAGTTGCGAATGGGTCGGGCCGCAACTGGGTGAACACAACAGCGTGGTACTCGCTGAACTGGGCTACGACGCTGCCGCCATTGTGCGTTTGCGTGAGGAAGGCGCGATCTGATGGCTCACCGGTGCAGATGCTGGTTCATCCAGTGGTGCCTCGCCTGCGCAATACTGGGTGGGCTGCCTGCAACGGCGCATGCCGAAGACACCTTGATCTGGCTGCTGCGCGACTTGCCGCCACTGACCATTTTCGAGGGGCCGGGCAAAGGCCAGGGCGCGCTGGACCAATTGTTGCCGATACTCATCGAACACTTGCCGGAGTACCGGCATCAGGTGCAGCACGTCAATCGCGCGCGTGGCATGCAGATGCTGCGCGAACCTACGTTCACCTGCGACCCGTCATTGCTGTGGACGCCAGAACGCGCCAAGTACATCGTGTTTTCCAGCCAGGCATTTGTGGTTGCCAGCAATGGCATCGCGATCCGGCACAGCCAGTTGGACGCGATGAAACCCTACATCATCGAGGGCCAGTTTGACCTGCAGGCCTTCCTCGATGCCCACAAGACACGGGTGGGCGCGATCGCGGAGCGCAGCTACGGGCCGGTCATCGATGAGCGGCTCAAGCACGCCGATCCCCACACGCTCGCCCTTCACTACGGCAACGATGCCTTGGGCAGCCTGTTGCAAATGCAGCGCCTGGGACGCCTGGAGGCGGTACTGGGTTACTGGCCGGAGATCCGCTACCACGCCCAGCAACAGGGCATTGCCACCGACGACCTGAGCTTCTATCCCATCAAGGGCACGGCACCTTACCAACACACGCACATTGCTTGCTCGGATACACCCCTGGGTCGCCAGGCCATAGCGCGAATCAATCAAGTGCTGCGTGAGATTCCATTGGAGCAGGTGCAGCAATCGTATGCGTCGTGGCTGGACCCGGTCTTGCGCGAACGTTACCTGCGGGACAACCCGAGCTTTTTCCAGGACTTCCCGGAGCAGTGACAAATCCCGGGCAAAAAGAAACCCCGAAGAGTGGGGAGACACTTCGGGGTTAAACGTGGCCTACAAAGACCAGTACAGCAAGGCACAAACACCGGAGCACAATGTTTGCTCTTGCTGTTACGAAATCTGACCGGCCATGCCGTAGGAAGTTTCCATGATTAAACAATTCTTCATGCAACGGCGGCGCTGCGGGTCTGGGCTGCGTTGCGCAAGGCTGCAATGACCGAGGGCTCCAGGCGCCCTTCGGCAATCTTGATGTCGCGCAGCAGGCAATCCACCACATCCACCAGCACACGCTTGTCCATCAATTGGGCGCGGTCGACTTCACGCTCGACCACGATGGCGCCAGCAGGGTTCTTCACGGTTACCAGGCACTCGGCCTGCACACCAGAGGTGGTCAGCGTAACCTGATAAGGGCTCAGTGCTTCTTCGAGCAATAGGCTGATACTTTCCATCTCGATCACCACTCAATAGTTCGGGAACAATCGTTTCAACGGGAGCTGCATCTATCCTAAGTGACTGTTTGTGACGTAGGAAAGTTCGCTTTATCGTCTTTATGGGGGCGTCAGGGGTGACGGATTCCAGCATGCGCTTGAAACATGACAGGCAAAAAACGGCGCACATAAATGCTTACGCAACAGGCTTTTATGCCGCTGTCGGCACCGTAATAGAGGTCGCGCAGAAGCTATTCTCATAGCGCTCGGCCGGGCTTGCCAAAAACAAAAAACGTCGCTAATCCATGGGTATGGCTTGCCCCAATAAAAAAGCCCGTCACGAAGACGGGCTTGAGCAACCTCGCAAAGCCATTGAATCAGAGCGGCTTGCCACGATTTCCGTGCTGGCTCACAAACGTCTGCACAGCCTTCAGGTCATTGGCCAAGACTGTGCAACGTTCTTCACGTTCGAACAGGTCAGCCAAGTGCACCGGCAATTCCAGGGCCTTGCCGACACCGGCCTTCTCCACCGCTTCCGGGAATTTGACCGGATGCGCGGTGCCCAGGATCACCATCGGGATGTCCAGGCTGCGACGGCATTCGCGGGCGGCCTTCACACCAATGGCGGTGTGCGGGTCCAGCAGCTCGCCGGTCTGGGCATAGACTTCTGCGATGGTTTCGCAGGTCTGCGCGTCGTCCACGGCCAGGGAGTCGAACAGCTTGCGGGTTTCGGTCCAGCGCTCTTCATCCACACTGAAACCGCCGCCGCGCTTGAAGGTGTCCATCAAGCCGGCAATGGCCGCACCGTTGCGACCGTGCATGTCGAACAGCAGGCGTTCGAAGTTCGACGAGACCATGATGTCCATGGACGGCGACAGCGTGGCGTGCAGGGTTTCCTTGACGTACTGATTGCCGCTCATGAAGCGATGCAGGATGTCGTTTCGGTTGGTGGCGACGATCAACTGGTTGATCGGCAGGCCCATGTTGCGCGCCAGGTAGCCGGCGAAGATGTCGCCGAAGTTGCCGGTCGGCACCGAGAACGACACGGAACGGGCCGGGCCACCCAGCTGCAGCGAGGCGTGGAAGTAATAGACGATCTGGGCCATGATCCGCGCCCAGTTGATCGAGTTCACCGCCACCAGGCGTGTGCCCTTCAGGAAGCTCTGGTCGGCGAAGCTGTTCTTGACCATTTCCTGGCAGTCATCGAAGTTGCCTTCGATGGCGATGTTATGGATGTTCTCGCCGAAGATGGTGGTCATCTGCCGACGCTGCACTTCCGACACACGCTTGTGCGGGTGCAGGATAAAGATGTCGACGTTTTCGCAGTGCTTGCAGCCTTCGATGGCCGCCGAACCGGTATCACCGGAGGTGGCGCCGATGATCACCACACGCTCGCCGCGTTTTTGCAGCACGTAGTCCAGCAGGCGACCCAGCAGTTGCAGTGCGAAGTCCTTGAACGCCAGGGTGGGGCCGTGGAACAGCTCCAGGACCCATTCGTTGCCGTTCAGTTGACGCAGAGGGGCGATAGCGTTGTGGGAAAACACGCCGTACGTCTCTTCCAGAATCTTCTTGAAATCCGCGTCCGGAATGCTGCCGGTGACGAACGGGCGCATCACCCGGAACGCCAGCTCGTGGTACGGCAGGCCGGCCCACGAGGCGATTTCTTCCTGGGTGAAGCGTGGCAGGTTTTCCGGCACGTACAGGCCGCCGTCGGTGGCAAGGCCTGCCAGCAGGACATCTTCGAAATTCAGGGCCGGTGCCTGGCCGCGGGTGCTGATGTAACGCATGACTGGCTCCTCTAAAACATTCTCGAACAGAGGCCGCCGCACGTACGGGGCCCCTGGAACAAATCGGTTAGTTCAAGTGTTCGACGCGGATGCGCACCACCGGGCCGACCACGCCTTGCAGGGCTTCCAGGGCGGTGATGGCATCGTTGATGTGCTGCTCGAGCACGCGGTGGGTCAGCAGGATCATCGGCACCTGGCCGTTTTGCTCCTCGACTTCCTTCTGCATGATCGACTCTATATTGATACCGCGCTCCGACAGGATGCTCGCGACCTGAGCCAGTACGCCCGGGTGATCCTGGGCCTGGATACGCAGGTAGTAGGCGCTTTCGCAGGCTTCGATCGGCAGGATCGGGTGGGCCGACAGCGAATCCGGCTGGAAGGCCAGGTGCGGTACGCGGTTTTCCGGGTCGCTGGTCATGGCACGCACCACGTCCACCAGGTCGGCGATCACCGACGAAGCGGTTGGCTCCATACCGGCACCGGCGCCGTAGAACAGCGTGGAGCCGGCGGCGTCACCGTTGACCATCACGGCGTTCATCACGCCATTGACGTTGGCGATCAGGCGGTCCGCCGGGATCAGCGTCGGGTGCACACGCAGCTCGATACCGGCCGGGGTGCTGCGCGCAACGCCCAGGTGCTTGATGCGGTAGCCCAGGGCTTCGGCGTAGTTCACATCCGCGGTGGTCAGCTTGGTGATGCCTTCGGTGTAGGCCTTGTCGAACTGCAGCGGGATACCAAAGGCGATGGACGCCAGGATGGTCAGCTTGTGCGCGGCGTCGATGCCTTCCACGTCGAAGGTCGGGTCGGCTTCGGCGTAACCCAGGGCCTGGGCTTCGGCCAGCACGTCTTCGAAGGTGCGGCCCTTCTCGCGCATTTCGGTGAGGATGAAGTTACCGGTGCCGTTGATGATGCCGGCCACCCAGTTGATACGGTTGGCGGACAGGCCTTCCCGGATCGCCTTGATCACCGGGATACCACCGGCCACCGCGGCTTCGAACGCCACGATCACGCCCTTCTCGCGCGCCTTGGCGAAGATCTCGTTGCCGTGCACGGCGATCAGTGCCTTGTTGGCGGTGACCACGTGCTTGCCGTTCTCGATGGCCTTGAGCACCAGCTCGCGGGCCACGGTGTAGCCGCCGACCAGCTCAATGACGATATCGATCTCAGGGTTGGTGGCAACGGCGAAGACATCGTTGGTAATCGCAATACCGGTCGTTTCGAACTGAGGCTTTGGCGAACGCGTGGCAATTTGCGCCACTTCAATCCCGCGACCTGCACGGCGGGAAATTTCTTCAGCATTACGCTGAAGTACGTTGAAGGTGCCGCCACCGACGGTCCCTAACCCACAGATGCCTACTTTGACCGGTTTCACTGAAGAACTCCCCATGAAACGGCCGACGCTAGGTCGGCCGTGGAAAACAGCCGCACGACTGCGGCTTGCAATTAACGACTCGCCGACGTGTCAGCGCGCCTTGATCGTCGACGTTTCGACGATACTGATTTATTTGGCACCGAGCGCCAGTTTGGCAACTTGTGGTGCTGGCTGGTAGCCCGGAATCACTTGGCCGTCGGCCAAAACGATGGCCGGCGTACCGTTCACACCGATGGACTGGCCCAAGGCGAATTGCTTGGAAACCGGATTGGCGCATTTGGCCGCCTTGATTTCCTTGCCGTCGACCATCTTGTCCATGGCCGCTTTCTTGTCGGCCGAGCACCACACCGCTTGCAACTGCTCGTCACCCGGCGAACCCAGGCCCTGGCGCGGGAACGCTACGTAGCGTACTTCCACGCCGAGCTTGTTCAGCGCAGGCACTTCGGCGTGCAGCTTGTGGCAATACGGGCAGGTAGTGTCGGTGAACACGGTGATATGGGTCTTGGTCTCGCCGATGGCCGGGTACACCACAGTCTCGGCCACCGGAATGCCATTGATCAGCTTGGAAACACCCAGGCGTTCGGCTTTTTCAGTCAGGTTGACCGGCTTGCCATCCTTCAACTGGAACAGGTAGCCCTGGACGATGTACTGGCCGTCGGCGCTGGCGTACAGCACGCGGCTGCCCTTGAGCTTGACTTCATACAGGCCGGCCATCGGGCTGGCGCTGATGCTTTCGATCGGGGTATCGAGCTGCAGGTTGGCCAGGCTCTTGCGGATGGTCTGCTCGGCAGCGTCATCGGCGAAGGCAAAGGTGGAAACCAACGCAATGGCTGCGGCGGCAATAATCTGGGTCAAGCGCATGGGAACTCCTGAAGGCAGATGCAGGGACGGGAAGTAACACTGCTTGGCAACACAGGTCTGGGTCGTCCCCTTTGCTAACCGGCAAAGCCTACCACAGTTGGGCCGCAGGGCAGCCCGTGGCCGGATAAATTGGACGTTTTCAGCCTCGCGGGTGGTGCTTTGCGTGCATATCCTGCAAACGTGCGCGTGCCACATGGGTGTAGATCTGGGTGGTGGATAAGTCGCTGTGGCCGAGCAGCATCTGGACCACACGCAAATCCGCCCCGTGGTTGAGCAAATGCGTGGCGAATGCATGGCGCAACGTGTGGGGCGACAGCGTCTTGCCGATCCCGGCGACCCTGGCCTGGTGCTTGATGCGGTGCCAGAAGGTCTGGCGGGTCATCTGCTCGCCACGCAGGCTGGGGAACAGCACATCGCTGGGGCGCCCGCCGAGCAGTTCGCCGCGGGCATCGCGCATATAGCGCTCGACCCACACAATCGCCTCCTCGCCCATCGGCACCAGCCGCTCCTTGCTGCCCTTGCCCATCACCCGCAACACGCCCTGGCGCAGGTTCACTTGCTCCAGGGTCAGGCTGATCAGCTCAGTCACCCGCAGGCCGCAGGCGTACAGCACTTCGAGCATGGCGCGGTCGCGCTGGCCGATGGCTTCACTCAGGTCCGGGGCGGCGAGCAAGGCCTCCACGTCAGCTTCCGACAGGGATTTGGGCAATGGCCTGCCAAGTTGGGGCATATCGACTTGCAGGGTGGGGTCGAGGGCGATCAGCTTTTCCCGCAGCAGATAGCGATAAAAACCACGCACACCAGAGAGGAATCGCGCAGTGGAACGTGGCTTGTAGTTCTGCTCCAGGCGCCAGGCCAGGTGGTCGAGGATCAGCTCGCGGCCGGCGTTGAGCAGTTCGAGATTTTTTTCCTGTAGCCAGCCATTGAACAGGGCCAGGTCGCTGCGGTAAGCCTGGCGGGTGTTGTCCGACAGGCCTTTTTCCAACCAAAGGGCATCGAGGAAGCGGTCGATCAAGGGGTGGTCAATGGCGGGCATGGGGGCTCAGGTGGATTACTGGAGTGTCTGTCAGATCCTATCGCAGGCAAGCCAGCTCCCACAGGGTTTTGTGTTGGGCCACTGATTTGCATCCAACACCGATCAAATGTGGGAGCAGGCTTGCCTGCGCAGGCCGCGACGCGGTTCCAGATCAGTCTACAAACCCAGGCAGCACTGGCACTGGTCGCTTATCGGCATCAATGGCCACAAAACTGAACACACCCTGGATCGCCTTTTCGCGACCATCAGCACTCATGCTCTCGACGAACACTTCCACCTCGACCTTGAGGCTGGTGTTACCGACTTTGATCACGCGACCGATCAACTCAACGATGGAACCCGCCGGGATCGCGTGGTTGAAGTCGATACGGTCGGTGGAGACCGTGACCAGTGGGAGACGGCAGAAACGGGTGGCCGTGATGAACGACACTTCATCCATCCACGCCAAGGCGGTGCCACCGAACAACGTATTGTGGTGATTGGTGGTCGGCGGGAACACGGCCTTGGTCACATGGGTGACGGACAGGTCGGTGCGGCGCTGGATTTCTTCAAGGCGGGAGGTCATGGACAAATACCGGCAAATAGACAAATTTCAGGCACAAAAAAGCAGCCCGTAGGCTGCTTTTTTCTGCATCGGGAAGCTGGACTTAAGCCAGTTTTTCCTTGATGCGAGCTGCTTTACCGGACAGGTCACGCAGGTAGTACAGCTTGGCTTTACGTACGTCACCGCGACGCTTGACGGCCATGCTGTCGATTTGCGGGCTGTAGGTCTGGAAAGTACGCTCTACGCCAACACCGTTGGAGATTTTACGAACAGTGAAAGCACTGTTCACACCACGGTTACGCTTGGCGATTACCACGCCTTCGAACGCTTGCAGACGCGAACGGTCGCCTTCCTTCACTTTCACCTGAACGACAATGGTGTCGCCCGGGGCAAAGGTAGGGATCTCTTTGGTCATCTGCTCTGCTTCGAGTGCAAGGATGATTTTGTTAGTCATGCTGTGCTCCTAAGGTAAGTCAATGGACCTACCATCGATACGTTGTTAACTATCGTCCCGCGCGAGGATGTATTCCTCGAGCAGCTTCTTCTCTTCTCCAGAAAGCGAGCGGCTTTCCAGAAGATCGGCGCGTCGTTCATAGGTCCGACCAAGGGACTGCTGTAAACGCCAACGCCGGATGTGTGCGTGATTGCCACTTAGCAATACGTCGGGAACACGCTGATCCGCATACACCTCCGGTCGGGTGTAGTGCGGGCAATCCAGCAAACCATCCGTGAAGGAATCTTCCTCCGCGGAGTCCGCATGCCCTAAAGCTCCAGGCAGCAGTCGTGTAACCGCATCTATCAGGACCATCGCCGGCAGCTCGCCGCCAGACAGGACATAGTCCCCAATCGACCACTCTTCATCGACATGAGCCTCTATAAAGCGCTCGTCAATGCCTTCATAGCGACCGGCAATCAGGATCAGTGCTTCCTCATTCGCCATGTCGCGTACCGCAGCCTGTTTCAGCTGACGGCCTTGAGGGGACAGGTAAATCACCTTCGCCTTCTCCCCCGCTGCAGCCTTGGCCTGGGCCAATGCGTCTTCCAGGGGCTTGATCTTCATCACCATGCCCGGGCCACCGCCAAATGGGCGATCGTCCACAGTGTGATGTCGATCCGTCGTGTAGTCTCGCGGGTTCCAACAGGTGAGCTGCAACAGCCCCTGTTTCACCGCCCGACTGGTGATGCCGTACTCGCTGATGGCGGAAAACATCTCGGGAAACAAACTGATCACTTCAATGCGCAGATTAGCCACGCTTAGAAGTCCGCATCCCATTCCACCTTCATCTCGCCCGCTGCCAGGTCGACGGCCAACACGCATTGCTCGGTATACGGCAACAGGCGTTCGCGATCATCCAGGCTGCCAGCGCAAGGCTTGACCACCATTACATCATTGGCGCCGGTTTCCAGAAGATGATCGATTTTCCCGAGCAATTGCCCGAGTTGATCAACAACCTTCAGACCTTCCAGCTGGTACCAGTAGTACTCGCCGTCGGTCAATTCAGGGAACAGGTTACGCGGCACGCAGATCTCATAACCGGCCAGAAGACGAGCTTCTTCACGATCATCAAGACCCTTGAGCTTTGCGACCAGGAACTTGTCGCTCCCGCGTCCACTGACCAGCTCGACCTGTTTCACACTACCTTCGCGCTTGAGCGTCCAGGTTTTGTACTGCAACAGGTTTTCAGTCGGATCAGTAAAGGAATACACCTTCACTTCGCCGCGAACGCCATGAACAGAGTAAATCTTGCCGATAACGATCAAATCATCAGCAACAGCTGGCGTCGCGTTCATATTGCTCAGGCTGCGGCCTTAGCCGAGTCCTTCAGCAGCTGAGCAACACGCTCAGATGGTTGTGCACCAACGCTCAGCCAGTAGGCTACGCGCTCTTGGTTCACGGACAGACGGACTTCTTGACCACGAGCAACCGGGTTGAAGAAGCCAACTTGTTCCTTGTGAGAGCCGTCACGTGGGTTGCGGCTGTCAGTTACGGTCAAGTGGTAAAACGGGCGCTTTTTGGAGCCGCCAAGGGCAAGACGGATTGTTAGCATGTGAACATCGTTCCTGTAGTCGGTGCTGCAAATCTAAATGCACAGCGGGCATAGGTGCCCGAAAGGCCGCATATTCTAAGGAATATCCGGACTTTTGCAAATGTCTTTTTCTGGCGCCTATAGGCGTGCCATTCAGATCTGCTATAGAGCCGTCGATTAAAACGGCGAGTCAGCCCCCGCCAACGGCGGGTTTGCTGGAGATCCCACATCCCTGTGGGTCGGAGCAGGAGCCAGGCTCCCGCTCGAATTCTTTACATTTTCGGCATGCCGCCACCGGGCAACATACCGCCCATGCCGCGCATCATCTTGGCCATACCGCCCTTGGCGGAGAATTTCTTCATCATCTTCTGCATCTGCTTGTGCTGCTTGATCAAGCGACCGATGTCCTGCACCTGGGTGCCGGAACCCATGGCGATCCGACGCTTGCGCGAACCGCTGATCAGCTCAGGGTCGCGGCGCTCGGCCGGGGTCATGGAGTTGATGATGGCTTCCATCTGCTTGAACTGCTTCTCTGCCGCGCCCTGGGCATTACCCATTTGCGCCAGGTTCACACCGCCGATGTTTGGCAGCTTGTCCATCAGGCCGCCGAGGCCGCCCATGTTCTTCATTTGTTGCAGCTGGTCGCGGAAGTCTTCGAGGTCGAAGCCCTTGCCCTTCTTCAGCTTCTTGGCCAGTTTGTCGGCCTTGTCCTTGTCGAGCGTGGCCTCGGCCTGTTCGATCAGGCTGAGCACGTCGCCCATGCCGAGGATACGCGAAGCGATACGCTCCGGATGGAACGGTTCGAGCGCCTCGCTCTTCTCGCCCATACCGATGAACTTGATCGGCTTGCCAGTAATGGCACGCACCGACAGAGCGGCACCGCCACGGGCGTCGCCGTCGACCTTGGTCAGGATCACGCCGGTCAGCGGCAGTGCGTCACCGAAGGCCTTGGCAGTGTTGGCCGCATCCTGGCCGGTCATGGCGTCGACCACGAACAGCGTCTCGACCGGGTTGATCGCAGCGTGCAACGCCTTGATCTCGCCCATCATCTCTTCGTCGATGTGCAAGCGACCGGCGGTATCGACGATGACCACGTCGATGAATTTCAGCCTGGCTTCTTTAATAGCCGCGTTGGCGATGTCGACCGGCTTCTGGCTCAGGTCGGACGGGAAGAAGGTCACGCCCACTTCGCCCGCAAGCATTTCCAGCTGCTTGATCGCCGCCGGACGGTATACGTCGGCCGACACGACCATCACGGACTTCTTCTTGCGCTCTTTAAGGAAACGCGCCAGCTTGCCGGCAGTGGTGGTCTTACCCGCACCTTGCAGGCCCGCCATCAGCACGACAGCCGGTGGCACGGCGCTGAGGTTCAGGTCTTCGTTGGCCGCGCCCATCAGGCTTTCGAGTTCAGCCTGGACGATTTTTACAAACGCCTGGCCCGGAGTCAGGCTGCGGGACACTTCAGTGCCGACCGCGCGCTCCTTGACCGAGTTGACGAAGTCCTTGACCACAGGCAACGCCACGTCGGCTTCCAGCAACGCCATGCGCACTTCGCGCAGGGTGTCTTTAATATTGTCCTCGGTCAGCTTGGCCTTGCCGGTTACGTGGCGCAGCGTCTGCGAGAGACGGTCAGTCAAGTTTTCAAACATGCGCGATCCTTTCAGGCCCTATTCAGCGAAGTGCATTGGTAGACCGAGGTCATGGCGGCCCAGGCTGTGATAAATCGCTATTAAAAACAGCGCTTGGCGAGCCTGCGGCGTGGGCAGGTCGCGGATTATAGCGAAGACTGTCGCCGTGCACACCCGCTGTCTGGCCTGAGAGTCTTTCGTGTTACGCGGGGGTATGCCAAACTCAGCGGCTTTCGGGCTTGCCTAACAGGATTTATGCTCCCTTTGTCACCCAGTTTGCTATCCAGCCTCGCCGCCGCCGTGTTGTATGCCGCTGCGACTCTCTATCAGGGCACTCGTCTGGCCCAAGGCACCAAGGCGGACAAACGCCTGCTGGTCGGCCTTGGCGTCCTTGCCCTGCTGGCTCACGCTGCCAGCCTGTTTACCCACCTGATGACGCCAGTCGGCCTGGGCCTGGATTTTTTCAGCGCCGCCAGCCTGATCGCTGCCGCCGTGATCGCCTTGACGCTGATCGCCTGCTCGCGCATCCCGGTGGAAAACCTGCTGGTCCTGCTATTCCCCCTCGGCTTGCTGACGGTGCTGCTGGCGCAATTCGCCCCGACCGGCACCGTACCGGTGATCGATGAGGAGCCGGGCATCCTCGCGCATATCCTGCTGTCGATCCTGGCCTACGGCATGTTCACCATCGCGGTGTTCCAGGCCCTGCTCCTGCTGCTGCAGGACCACCAGCTCAAGCACAAGCATCCGTCCGGGCTGATCAAGAACTTCCCGCCGCTGCAAACCATGGAAAGCCTGCTGTTCGGTTTCCTGTGGGCCGGCTGGACGCTGCTGTCGATGTCGCTGATCTCTGGCTGGCTGTTCTTCGAAAACCTGTTCGCCCAGCACCTGGTGCACAAAACCCTGTTGGCGTGCCTGGCCTGGGTGGTGTTCAGCGTGCTGCTGTGGGGCCGCAACCGTCTCGGCTGGCGTGGGCACAAGGCGATCCGCTGGACCCTGGCCGGTTTCTGCCTGCTGATGCTGGCCTATTTCGGCAGCAAGCTGGTTCGTGAATACATCCTGCATATCTGACGGACCGCGATCATGGACAACTTGCCCCTGGGGCCGATGCTCGCGGTAGTCGCCTTGCTGGTGTTATGGGCGGCGCTGTTTACCGCTATCGAGGCCGCACAACAGCACCTGCTGGCACTGCGCCCGGGCACTCGCCAGGGCGACAAGGCGGCCGCCCGCCTGAACTTTCCGCGCAATAGCCTGATCCTGTGCAACAGCCTGTGTCGTGCCGCAGTGGTGATCCTCTGCACGCTGCTGGCGATCTATGCCTGGGCGCAGAACGGTCCATGGCTGGGCTGGCTGATCTCCTGTGCACTCCTGCTGGTCCTCGCCGACTACCTACCCCGCGCCCTCGCCACCCGCTACCCGCAGGCGGTGCTCGGCTTTGGCAACACGCTGCTGGGCGTACCGCTGAAAATCCTCTATCCCCTGGCCTGGCTGCTCAACGGCATCAGCCTCTTGTTGCTGCGCCCGTTCGCCCGCAAGACCGGCGTGGTGAAAAAGAGCGACGAGCCACTGCCTGATCACGACGACGAACCCGAGCCCCAGGCCGACACAGACCGTCCCCCTGGCATGCCCGGCATCCACGCCCTCGACAACATCACGGTCAATGACATCCTGGTACCGCGCAGCGAAGTGGACGGCATCAACCTGGATGACCCGATCGAAGCGATCATCGAGCAACTGCGCAGCTCCCAACACACACGCCTGCCGGTATTCCACAGCGACATCAACCAAGTGGAAGCGGTGCTCAACACCCGCCAGATCCAGCACCTGCTGCCCGACGCCAGCCTGACCAAAGAAGCGTTGCTCGCCGCCTGCCACGAGCCCTACTTCGTCCCGGAGAGCACACCGCTGCAACTGCAACTGCTGAATTTCCACAAGCAGCAACGGCGCCTGGGCATGGTGGTGGACGAATACGGCGAAGTGCTGGGCATCGTGACCCTGGAAGACATCCTCGAAGAGATCGTCGGCGAATTCGAAAGCGAGCAGAGCGCGGACAACCCGCATATCGAGGCGCAACCGGACGGTCGCTATATCATCGATGGCGCCGCCTCGATCCGCGAGCTGAACAAGAGCCTGAACTGGCACCTGCCCAGCGACGGGCCCAAAACCCTCAATGGCTTGGTCACTGAAGCGCTGGAAACCATCCCCGATTGCGCGGTGTGCCTGAAGATCGGCCGCTATCGCCTGGAGATCCTCGAGACCGAGGACAACCGGGTGAGCAAGGTGCTGATCTGGCACACCAATCGCGTGCCGGTCGCCGCCTGACTATCTGACACATTTGGTTTGTGGTGCATCAGTCCCTCTTGTTGTATCTCCAAAGCCCTTCCTATAATCCCTGCGGCCTACCAGAGCCCCACCCGTCCGCGTGCTACCCGCACTCCAAGCGGACAGGCGCCGCATTACCGTGTCTGACCGGTGTCCGCCCCCATCCCGAGCGGCCCCGCACACAACCCTGATCCATGGGTGTTCGACCAATAATAATCCGCGTCCAAACGCGCACTGACTGCCAGGGATACCTTCATGAGCACCACCTATAACGAAGCGGCGACCGCTGCACCGACCAACTCGACCGCGCGGGTTGCCACGGCGAGCATCGTCGGCACCGCCATCGAGTTCTACGACTTCTATATCTACGCCACTGCCGCTGCACTGGTGATTGGCCCGGTGTTCTTCCCGCAGACCTCCGGCACCGCGCAGATGCTGGCGTCGTTCCTGACCTTCGGTATCGCCTTCATCGCCCGCCCGCTGGGTTCGGCGTTGTTCGGCCACTTCGGAGACCGTATCGGGCGCAAATCCACACTGGTGGCCTCGCTGCTGCTGATGGGCGTGTGCACCACGTTGATCGGCTTGCTGCCGGGGTATGACAGCATCGGCGCCTGGGCCCCCATCCTGCTGTGCGTGCTGCGTTTCGGCCAGGGCCTTGGCCTGGGCGGGGAATGGGGCGGCGCAGCCTTGCTGGCGACCGAGAACGCACCGAAAGGCAAACGTGCCTGGTTCGGCATGTTCCCGCAATTGGGCCCGTCGATCGGCTTCCTGGCGGCCAACGGCTTGTTCCTGATCCTGGCCATGAGCCTGAGCGACGAGCAGTTCCGCAGTTGGGGCTGGCGTATCCCGTTCATCCTCAGCGCTGCGCTGGTGATGGTTGGCCTGTATGCGCGCCTCAAACTGCACGAGACCCCGGTGTTCGCCAATGCCGTGGCCAAAGAAGCGCCAGTCAAAGTGCCGTTGGTGGAGCTGTTCAGCCAGCATTGGCTGCCAGTACTGTTGGGCGCCGCATCGATGGTGGTGTGTTATGCGCTGTTCTACATCACCACGGCGTTTTCCCTGAGCTACGGCGTGTCCACCCTGGGCTACAGCCGCGAGACGTTCCTCGGCTTGCTGTGCTTCGCGGTGCTGTTCATGGGGCTGGCGACGCCACTGGCGGCCTTGGCCAGTGATCGCTACGGGCGCAAGCCGGTGCTGATCGTCGGCGCAATCCTGGCGATCCTGTCGGGTTTCACCATGGAACCACTGCTGACCCACGGTTCGACCTGGGCCGTGGCGCTGTTCCTGGCGCTGGAGCTGTTCCTGATGGGCGTGACCTTTGCGCCGATGGGCGCGATGCTGCCGGAACTGTTCCCGACCCGCGTGCGTTATACCGGCGCTTCGGCCGCCTATAACCTGGGTGGGATTGTGGGAGCCTCGGCGGCGCCGTTCTTCGCGACCAAGCTGGTGGCGATGGGCGGGTTGAGTTATGTCGGTGGGTATGTGTCGGCGGCAGCGTTGCTTAGCTTGATTGCGGTGCTGTGCCTGAAAGAGACGCGGGATAATGATTTGAATCGCGTTGCCTGATAGATCGCTTTCGCGAGCAAGCCCGCTCCCACACTCGACCGCATTTATCCTGTAGGAATGCGATTGAATGTGGGAGCGGGCTTGCTCGCGAAGGGCGCGACGCGGTTACAGCTCTACCACAACAGCCTTCGAAGCACGGGTCGCTTTAGCCCGAGCCGCTTCAATCGACTCATCCCGCGCCAACGCCACGCCCATGCGGCGCTGACCATTCACTTGCGGCTTGCCAAACAGGCGCAACGCCGTATCCGGCTCGCTCAAGGCCGCACCGAGGTTGGCGAATGCCGTCTGGGTCGACTGCCCTTCCACCAGAATCACCGCCGACGCCGAAGGCCCGAACTGACGGATCAAGGGGATCGGCAAGCCCAGAATCGCCCGCGCGTGCAGGGCAAACTGCGACAGATCCTGGGAAATCAGCGTCACCAGGCCGGTGTCATGCGGGCGCGGCGAAACTTCGCTGAACCACACCTGATCGCCCTTGATGAACAACTCCACGCCAAACAGACCACGGCCACCCAATGCTTCGGTGACCGCCTTGGCAACGCGCTCGGATTCTGCCAGGGCAATCGGGCTCATGGCCTGCGGCTGCCAGGACTCCTGGTAATCGCCCTTCTCCTGACGATGACCAACCGGCGCGCAGAAGGTAGTGCCGCCAATGTGGCGCACGGTCAGCAAGGTGATTTCGTAGTCGAAGTCGATAAAGCCTTCGATGATCACCCGCCCCTTGCCGGCGCGCCCGCCTTCCTGGGCGTACTCCCAGGCTTTCTGCACGTCGTCGGTGCTGCGCAGCAGGCTCTGGCCCTTGCCCGACGAACTCATCACCGGCTTGACCACGCACGGGAAGCCCAGGTCCTGGACGGCCTTGCTGTAGTCTTCGAAGGTATCGGCGAAGTGATACGGCGAGGTCGGCAGGTCCAGCTCTTCGGCGGCCAGGCGACGGATGCCTTCGCGGTTCATGGTCAGCGAGGTCGCGCGCGCAGTCGGGATCACGGTGAAGCCTTCGGCTTCCAGCTCTACCAGGGTGGCGGTGGCGATGGCTTCGATTTCCGGCACGATGAAGTGCGGCTTCTCGGCCTCGATCACCGCACGCAGGGCGGCGCCGTCGAGCATATTGATCACGTGGCTGCGGTGCGCGACCTGCATGGCCGGCGCATTGGCGTAGCGATCCACGGCAATCACTTCAACGCCCAGGCGTTGCAGCTCGATTACCACTTCCTTGCCCAGCTCACCGCAGCCACACAGCAAAACGCGGGTCGCGGTTGGCGACAATGGAGTTCCGATTCGGGTCATCTCAGGTCCTCAGGGGAGCGGATCATGGGGAGAAAGGCCGGCATTTTACATGAACTGCAAGAATTGGCCTCAGTTGGCGACAGCTCGCTTGTGCACGCGCCAGGCCATGATCAGCCACACCACCGTGACCCCGGCGAATTTCGACACCAGCGCCGTGCCCGCCACGGCCGGGGTAAGCGCACCGATCAAGCCGAAAAAGATAAAGGTATCGAGGGGAATGCTCAGCGCCGAGCTTATCCACAGGCGGTCGTGAAGCGCACGCTTGGTGATGCTGAACACCAGCCAGTCGATGCACTCGGACACCGCAAACGCCGTGGCGCTGGCCAGCGCGATCGCCGGATCGGACGTGACATAGGACAGCACCAGCGCCGCCAGCATGGCGACGATTGCACCGTGGCCGAAGCGGGTTTGCACCATGTCGCGCAGGATAAACACCAGGCCACCCCAGGCTGACCAGATGACATCCAGGTGCGGGGCGGTGGAGAAGGCGAAGTTGATCAGCACGACGCTGCTGATGTAGGCGATCAGGAAGAGCATGGGAAAGTGGACCTGTGGGTTATGCCGCACAGGGTACTTCACAATTGGAAATATGTCGTCGGGGCGGGCCCCTTCGCGAGCAAGCCCGCTCCCACATTTGGACCGCGTTTATTCTGTAGGAATGCGTTCAACTGTGGGAGCGGGCTTGCTCGCGAAAGCGATCTATCAGGCGCCTGGTTTCCCCGAAACCATAAACACCATCCCCGCCGCCACCGCACGCTCATGGCACAACCCCAACACCACACGGCGCTCGGCATTGTCCATGCGCCCCCAGCGCGTGATCTCATCCACGGTGCGCTGGCAGCCGGTGCAAATATCGTCGTCATCCAGCGCACAAATACTCACGCACGGCGAGGCAACGGGGCGTTCAATCGGGTTCATTCTTCCTGCTCAGCCAAGTCACGCGCATAACGCTGCGAGTTGTGCACATAGTGTGCGGCGCTGGCTTCCAGCATCTTCTTCTGCGCCTCGGTCAACTCACGCACCACCTTGCCCGGCGAACCCATCACCAGCGAGCCGTCAGGGATTTCCTTGCCTTCGCCGATCAGCGAATTGGCGCCGATGATGCAATGCTTGCCAATCCTGGCGCCATTGAGGATCACCGCGTTGATGCCAATCAGGCTGTAGTCGTCGACGGTACAGCCGTGCAACATGGCGTTGTGGCCGATGGTCACGCCGGTGCCCAGGGTCAGCGGGTAGCCCATGTCGGTGTGCATCACGCTGCCGTCTTGCACATTGCTGTTCTTGCCAATCAGGATCAGCTCGTTGTCGCCACGCAACACCGCGTTGAACCAGACGTTGGCGCCCTCCTCCAGCTTGACCTTGCCCACCAGCGTGGCATTGGGGGCCACCCAGCTGTGGGGATGGGTCTCGACGCGGGCGTCGCCCAGGCGGTATTTCATGGTGTGTCCTCACGGCATGCCATTCAAACGATGGCTTTTAGCTATTGATGAAGCTCTTGGGGGGCTGATGCAGGCTGATCTTGGCGTCGTCATAGAGCAGGTTGATCAGCTCGACGATCATGATCGCCGTCAGGCCCCAGATCTTGTATTCGCCAAACCGATAACTGGGCACGTACCAACTGCGGCCCTGGTAATCGATCCTGTGGGTATGTTCACGCGGGTCCTGTCGGAAGAACTCCAAAGGCACGCTGAAAACGGCGGCAATCTCGGCGTCGTTGGCCAGGTATTCGACGTAATCGGGGATAACGCCGACATAAGGCGTGACCCGAATGCCATGCAGGGAAATCAACGGGCTCAACGGGCCGATCACCTCCACCAGGCCGGGCGGCAGGCCGATTTCTTCTTCGGCCTCGCGCAAGGCGGTAAAGATCAGGTCCGGGTCTTCGGGGTCACGGCGCCCGCCGGGGAAGGCCACTTCGCCACCGTGGGTCGACAGGCCGCTGGCGCGCAGGGTCAGGATCAGCTCAGGTTCGTCACTACGGGTAATCGGCACCAGCACCGCGGCCTCGGGGAAACGTCCGTCAGTTTCCAGCGTGTGGGGGGTGTGATTGCTTACCCGGCGAAGTAGCTCGTCCAGCATGAGTCATCTCGGTCTGTTGGCTACCTTGCATCATGCACCAAAGCGTGCGGGTGCCCAACCCCAAAACCCTGTCGGTGTCGCGAAACGACAACTTGTTGCAGCGCCCTGCCCTCCACGCCAAGATAGACGCACTTTCCAGGAACCCCAGCATGAATTTCTGCAGCCAGTGCGGTAAACCGGTCACCCAACGCATCCCCGACGGCGACGGCCGCCTGCGTTTTGTGTGTGATCACTGTTCGACCATTCATTATCAGAACCCCAATATCGTGGCCGGCACCGTGCCGGTGTGGGGCGATAAAGTGCTGCTGTGCCGCCGCGCCATCGAACCGCGCCTGGGTTACTGGACCCTGCCCGCCGGCTTCATGGAAAACGGCGAGACCGTCGAACAGGCCGCCGCCCGCGAAACCCTGGAAGAAGCCTGCGCCCGTGTGTGCAACCTGAGCATCTACACCCTGATCGATGTGCCCCACATCAACCAGGTACACATCTTCTACCGTGCCGAACTGGTCGACCTGGATTTCGCCGCAGGCCCCGAAAGCCTTGAAGTGCAGCTGTTCGACGAAGCCGACATCCCTTGGTCCGAGCTGGCTTTCCGCACGGTCGGGCGTACCTTAGAATGCTTTTTCGCTGACCGCCGCCAACAGCAGTTCCCGGTGCGCAGCGAAGCGGTGCCGCCGATGATGCCGTCGCCCAAATAATTCCAGGCAGCACTTTTTCTCAGGGAAACCGTTTTAATGCGTTTGTTGCTCGCTCTTATCTGCCTGTCGTTCGCTACGTTGTCATCGGCCTCCACCGTAGAAACCATCGGCGGCAAAACCGTCGAAAAAGTCCTGGTCCTCAAGTCCGCCCACCAATTGCAGTTGATCAACGACGGCAAGCCCCTCAAGACCTACCGCATTTCCCTCGGCAAGAACCCCAAGGGCCAAAAACTGGTCGAGGGCGACCGCCGCACGCCGGAGGGCCTGTACTGGCTCGACTGGCGCAAGACCAGCGAGCGCTTCAACCTGGCCATGCACATTTCCTACCCCAATATCAGCGACGCCGCACGCGCCCGCCGCGAAGGCGTGAAGCCCGGCAGCATGATCATGATCCACGGCACCCCCGACACCGAAGAATACCCGGAGCAGTGGTTCCACACCCTGGACTGGACCGACGGCTGCATCGGCATGCGCAACGTCGACATGCGGGAAGTGTGGAACCTGGTCAAGGACGGCACCCTGATCGAGATTCGTCCGTAATCGTCGACCGTTCGTAAATTAATTCAAAAAAAATCCCACCTCAGATCACGCCCGCCGGTGAATACCAGTTCACCGCGCCGGGCTGCGCTGTTCTGCGCGCAACAAAGACCTCTCTAATACCACTTGATAACAAGCCCCACTACAGGGCTCTAAAACCCTGGCCCGCACCATTTTGGCTGCATTGACATGGTATTTAAGTGGTATTAATTTCCGGCCAATACCGGGCGACAACACTCCAATAACCGCATCGGAAACCTGAACGATGAACCCCATCCTGGCCCTGCGCCCCGACGACAAGCAATCCACGCCGCTGTACCTGCAACTGGCGCGCAAACTGGAAGCGGCGATCCATGCCGGCCAGTGGACGTCCGAACAGGCGCTGCCCTCGGAACGGGCGCTGTGCGAGCAGTTGAGCATCTCGCGGGTCACCGCCCGCAAAGCCCTGGAAGTGCTGTTTGCCCAAGGCCTGATCCGCCGCAGCCAAGGCTCGGGCACCTTTATCACGCCGCGCCTGGAGCAGCCGTTGTCACGCCTGTCCGGTTTCAGCGAGATGCTGCGCCTCAAGGGCTTTGTGCCCAGCTCCCAATGGCTGGAGCGCGACATCACCCCGCCGACCCACGAAGAACTGATCCGCCTGTGCCTGTCGCCTACCGACAAAGTCGCGCGCCTCAAGCGCCTGCGCAAAGCCGACGACACGGTGATGGCCATTGAAATGACCGCCATGCCCGCCACCGTCTTGCCCAACCCACAGGTGGTCGGCAGCTCGCTGTACGAATACCTGGAAGGCATTGGCAAACCCATCGTGCGCGCCTTGCAACACATCCAGGCGATCAACGCCTCGGACGAATTCGCCAAGCTGGTCGGCATCGCCCCCGGCACCGCCATGCTGCTGATGACCCGCGTGGGCTACACCGCCGACAACACGCCGATTGAAATCACCGACACCTATTGCCGCAACGACTACTACGACTTTGTCGCAGAGCTGCGCCGCTATGACTTTGCCGCCGAGTTGCGGCCTTAGAGAACTGCCATGTCCGAAGACAATATCCTCACGCCCCACGGCTGGATGCGCGGCCGCCTGGTGCACGAACACGGCAAGGTGGTCGCCATCGACGGCGCGCCTTGCGACCCGGCCAGCAACGATTTGCCCTACCTGCTGCCGGGCTTTATCGACCTGCATGTGCACGGCGGTGGCGGCAAGGACATCATGGAAGGCGTTGCCGCCTTCCAGACCATTACCCGCACCCACGTGCGCTTTGGCACCACGTCAATGCTGGCCACGACCATGACCGCGCCGGTGGACGAGATCTCCCGTGTGCTCGAGCAACTCGGCAGCTTCTGCGAGCAACGCCCTACAGGCTGCGCCCGGGTACTTGGCGTTCATCTGGAAGGGCCCTACATCAATCCGGGAAAACTCGGCGCCCAGCCCAACTTCGCCCACACCGCGTTGATGGATGAAGTGCAAGCCTACCTGCGCCTGGCGCCGATCCGCGTGATCACCATCGCCCCGGAAATCGCCGGCCATGACGCCTTGATCCGCGCCCTCAGCGCACGCGGCATCCGCATGCAGATCGGCCATACCCTGGGCAGCTACGAAGAAGGTGTCGCCGCCCTCGCCGCCGGCGCCAGCAGCTTCACCCATTTGTACAACGCCATGAGCCCGCTGCATCACCGTGAGCCAGGCATCGTCGGCGCCGCGTTGGCCCACGCCAAGTACGCCGAGCTGATTCCCGACTTGCTGCACGTGCACCCCGGCGCCATGCGCGTGGCCCTGCGCGCGATCCCCTGCCTGTACTGCGTCACCGACTCCACTGCCGCCGCCGGCATGCCCGACGGCGAATACAAGCTGGGCAGCCACACCGTGACCAAATGCCTGGGCGGCGTGCGCCTGGCCGACGGCACCCTGGCCGGCAGCACGCTGACCATGGATCAGGCGCTGCGCAACCTGGTGAAAATCGGCCTGCCCATCAGCGAAGCCTCACAACGCCTGTCGCAATTTCCGGCGGACTACCTGGGCCTGGAAGAACGCGGCCGCCTGCAACCCGGCAGCTTTGCCGACTGCGTGCGCCTGGACCGCTCCCTGCAACTCACCGACGTAATGGTCGAAGGAGAAACCATTGACTTCAAAAATGCTTGAAGAGGCCCTGGCCTCCTGCGACGCCGTCGCCGCCCAACTGCAACGCCTGCAGCCGCTGCTCGAGGAAATCGCCGGGCGCCTGCAGCGCCAGCCGCCGCAAGTGGCGATGACCATCGCGCGCGGCAGCTCGGACCACGCCGCCAGCTACTTTGCCTACCTGGCGATGCAGCATGTGGGCATTCCGGTCGCCTCGTTGCCGATGTCGGTGGTGACGTTGCTGCAAGCGCCAATGAAGGTCAGCGGCCAGGTGGCGTTCGGTTTCTCTCAATCGGGACAGAGCCCGGACCTGGTCAACAGCCTGCGCCTGCTGCGCAAGCGCGGCGCGCTGAGTATCTCGATGGTCAACGCCGAAGACTCGCCGCTGGAGGCCGCCTGCGAATTTCACGTACCGCTGTGCGCAGGGCCGGAACAGAGTGTCGCCGCCACCAAGAGCTTTATCGCCACCCTCAGCGCCAGCGCGCAGTTGGTCGGCCACTGGAACGGCGAAGCGGATTTGCTGCAAGCCTGCCAGGCACTGCCCGACGGCCTGCGCGAAGCGGCCCGGCAGGACTGGTCCGCAGCCATTGAAGCCCTGCGCGGTTGCCAGCAACTGATGGTGATCGGCCGTGGTGCCGGGTTTGCCATCGCCCAGGAAGCCGCACTCAAACTCAAGGAAACCTCGGCGATCCAGGCCGAAGCCTTCAGCAGCGCCGAAGTGCGCCACGGCCCGATGGCGTTGATTGGCGACAACTACCCGCTACTGGTCTTCGCCCCACGCGGCGCCGAGCAAGCCGGCCTGTTGAGCCTGGCCGCCGATATGCGCCAACGCGGCGCCCGCGTGCTGCTGGCCGCACCGGACGACATCGCCGAGCGCGACCTGACCCTGAACCGCGCCGAACACCCGAGCCTGGACCCGATCCTGGCGATCCAGAGTTTCTACGTGATGGCCGCAGGCCTCGCCGTCGCCCGGGGCATGAACCCGGACCAGCCGCGCCACCTGAGCAAAGTCACTCGCACTCACTGAGTCGATTGCCGCGTTTTCCTGATGAGTACCGTACCGATGTCCTACAACAATAATGAATTGACCCTCAGCGCCCCGTTAAGCGGGCCAGTACTGGCCCTCGGCGACGTTCCCGACGAAGTGTTCGCCAGCGGCGCCATCGGCGACGGCATTGCCATCGACCCGCTCAACGACTGCCTGCATGCGCCCTGTGACGGCATGATCATCCACGTCGCCCGCACCGGGCATGCCCTGACGATTCGTGCCGACAACGGCGCCGAGGTGTTGATGCATGTGGGCATCGACACCGTGGAGCTGAATGGCGAAGGGTTCGCGCTGCTGGTCAAGGACGGTGCACGGGTGAGCCAGGGGCAGGCGTTGATACAGTTTGATCTGGACCGCATTGCGCGGCAGTGCAGGAGCCTGGTCAGCCTGATTATCCTGACCAACGGCGAGCACTTTGAACTACGCGCGGTCGCGGGAAAATCCGTCAAGGTCGGCGAGCCGTTGCTGCAGATCGTGGCGCGCTCGGCAGCTGCGGTTGAAGCGCCTGTGGATAACACCGCGAGCGAAAGCAGCGCCAGTGTGCGCATCACCCACCGGGGCGGTTTGCATGCGCGTCCGGCGGCGTTGATCCGCAAGGCGGCCCAGGGTTTCAGCAGCCAGGCGCAGCTGCATTTCGCCGGCAAATCGGCGCCGTGCGACAGCCTGATCGGGCTGTTGGGGCTGGGGATTGGTGAAGGCGATGAGGTGCGCGTCACCTGCCGCGGCAAAGATTCGGCGGCGGCGTTGCAGGCATTGGTCGCGGCGTTGTCAGTGGCGGTCGGCGAAGAACCTCACGCGCCGGTGACTATCACGCCGCGCCGCGCGAACCGCGAAGCCGGTGTATTGCAAGGCGTGTGCGCGGCCCCCGGCCTGGTGTGCGGGCCACTGGTGCGCCTGACCGGCATCGAACTGCCGCAGGACCCCGGCCAGCACTCCGCCGACGAACAGTTGCAACACTTGGACACGGCACTGGAACAGGTACGTAGCGAAATCCGCAGCACCCTCGACCACGCCCGCCAGCGCAAGAACGTCGACGAGGAAGACATCTTCGCCGCCCACCTGGCCCTGCTGGAAGACCCGACATTACTCGACGCGGCCACCCGCGCCATCGAACACGGCAGCGCCGCCACCCACGCCTGGCGCGATGCGATCCAGGCCCAATGCGCGGTGTTGCTGGGCCTGGGCAAACCGCTGTTTGCCGAGCGCGCCAATGACCTGCGCGACCTGCAACAACGTGTGTTGCGCGCCTTGCTGGGTGAAGCCTGGCATTTCGAACTGCCGGCCGGCGCCATTGTCAGCGCCCACGAACTGACCCCCTCGGACTTGTTGCAGTTGAGCGCACAACACGCCGTCGGCATCTGCATGGCCGAAGGCGGCGCGACGTCCCATGTGGCAATCCTCGCCCGAGGCAAAGGCCTGCCCTGCGTGGTCGCGCTGGGAGCCGAAGTACTCGACGTGCCCCACGGCCAGCGCGTGGTGCTGGACGCCGGCAATGGCCGCCTGGAACTGACCCCCAGCGAAACGCGCCACGCCGAAGTGCACCAGATCCGCGACGCGCAGAAACAGCGGCGCCAACAGCAACAGGCCCAAGCCCAACAAGCGGCGTACACCAGCGATGGCGTGAACATCGAAGTCGCCGCCAATGTGGCCTCCAGCGCAGAAGCCCAAGTGGCGTACGAAAACGGCGCCGATGGCGTCGGCCTGCTGCGCACCGAGTTCCTCTTTGTCGACCGTCGCACCGCGCCGGATGAGCATGAGCAACGCCAGGCCTATCAAGCCGTGCTGGATGCCATGGGCGACAAGACGGTGATCATCCGCACCATCGATGTGGGCGGCGACAAGCAACTCGACTATCTACCGCTGCCGGTCGAAGCCAACCCGGTGTTGGGCCTGCGTGGTATCCGCATGGCCCAGGTGCGGCCTGAACTGCTCGATCAACAACTGCGTGCACTGCTGCAAGTCTCGCCGCTGGCGCGTTGCCGCATCCTGCTGCCGATGGTCAGCGAAGTGGATGAACTGCTGCAGATCCGCCAGCGCCTGGATGAACTCTGCGTCGAGCTCGGACTGACCCAACGCCCGGAACTCGGCGTGATGATCGAGGTGCCCGCCGCCGCGCTGCTGGCTGAGCAACTGGCCAGGCATGCGGACTTCCTGTCCATCGGCACCAACGACCTGTCCCAGTACACCCTGGCCATGGACCGCGACCACGCAGGCCTCGCCGCGCGGGTCGATGCGTTGCACCCGGCACTGCTGCGGCTGATCGCCCAGACCTGCGCCGGGGCGGCCAAGCACGGGCGCTGGGTTGGCGTGTGTGGCGCCCTCGCCTCCGACCCGCTGGCCACACCGGTGCTGATTGGCCTGGGGGTCAGCGAGCTGTCGGTGAGCCCGCCGCAGATCGGTGAAATCAAGGACCGCGTCCGCCACCTGGACGCGGCGCAATGCCGGCAACTGAGCCAGGGCCTGCTCGACCTGAGCAGCGCCAAGGCGGTTCGCCAAGCCTGTCAACACCACTGGCCGCTGAGCTGACAACAACAAGAAAAAAGGAGACTCGCCATGTACCAACATTTCATCGAAGGCCTGCAACGCCTTGGCCGTGCGCTGATGCTGCCGATCGCGATCCTGCCCATCGCCGGCCTGCTGCTGCGCCTGGGCGACACCGACCTGTTGAACATCGCGGTGATGCACGATGCGGGGCAGGCGATTTTCGCCAACCTCGCGCTGATCTTCGCCATCGGCATTGCCGTGGGCTTTGCCCGCGACAACAACGGCACCGCCGGTCTGGCCGGGGCGATTGGTTACCTGGTGATGATCTCCACCCTCAAGGTGATGGACACCAGCATCAACATGGGCATGCTCGCCGGCATCGCCAGCGGCCTGATGGCTGGCGGGCTGTATAACCGCTTCAAGGACATCAAGCTGCCAGAGTACCTGGCGTTTTTTGGCGGGCGTCGGTTTGTGCCGATTGTCACCGGGTTCAGCGCGGTCGGGCTGGGGGTGATCTTTGGTTTGATCTGGCCGCCGATCCAGCATGGCATCAATAGTTTTGGCGTGTTGCTGATGGAGAGCGGCAGCCTGGGGGCGTTTGTGTTCGGCGTGTTCAACCGCCTGCTGATCGTTACCGGGCTGCACCATATCCTTAACAATATGGCGTGGTTTGTGTTCGGCAGTTTTACCGACCCCGCGACCGGCGCCGTGGTGACGGGCGACCTGACGCGCTACTTCGCCGGCGACCCCAAAGGCGGCCAATTCATGACCGGCATGTTCCCGGTCATGCTGTTCGGCCTGCCCGCGGCGTGCCTGGCGATGTACCGCAATGCATTACCGGAGCGCCGCAAGGTGATGGGCGGGATTTTCCTGTCGATGGCGCTGACCTCGTTTTTGACCGGGGTGACCGAGCCGATTGAATTTGCGTTCATGTTCCTCGCACCGTTCCTGTACTTGATCCATGCGCTGTTGACCGGGCTGTCGATGGCGGTGACCAACATGTTGAATATCCACCTCGGGTTTACCTTCTCCGGTGGGTTTATCGACATGGTGCTGGGTTGGGGCAAGTCCACCAATGGCTGGTTGGTGTTCCCGGTGGGGTTGGCTTACGCGGCGATCTACTACAGCGTGTTCAACTACTGCATTCGTCGTTTCAACCTGAAAACACCGGGGCGTGAGGATGTCCAGGCAGTGCAGGCTGAAGTGATGACCGATAACCAGCGCGCCAGCGCCTATCTCCGGGCGCTGGGCGGTGCCGCCAATTTGCTGAGCGTGGGTGCCTGTACCACACGTCTGCGCCTGGACATGGTCGATCGCAATAAAGCAGTGGATGCGGACTTGAAAGCGTTGGGCGCCATGGCCGTTGTACGGCCGGGGAATGGCGGGAGTCTGCAGGTGGTGGTGGGGCCGATGGCCGATAGCATTGCCGATGAGATTCGGTTGGCGATGCCTGCGTTTGTTGCCAGTGCGCCGGTGACGGTTGTGCCTGTGGATAAACCGGTCGCGGTGAACGTGCAGGAGGCCGAGAAATGGCTGGATGCATTGGGTGGCCGGACGAATGTACGGCAGTTGGAAGCGGTGGCAATGACTCGATTGCGGGTGGAGCTGGGGGATGACTCGGTGCTGTCCGAGGCTGACCTGACTGCGCTGGGTTGCCAAGGCGTGAGCCAATTGGATAGCGGTGTTTGGCACTTGCTGATCGGTGACAAGGCGTCGGGGTTGGGTGAGGCGTTGGAACGGTTGGTCAGTGGTCGGCAGGTTGGGGCTGGTGCTTGATTGATCATTGCCTGAACAGGCCCCATCGCGGGCAAGCCCGGCTCCCACATTTATGATCTGTGAATACATTCGAAATGTGGGAGCTGGCTTGCCTGCGATGAGGCCCTAGCAGACAACAAAAAACCCGCTGACCAAACTGGCCCAGCGGGTTTGTTGTTTTTGCAGCATGCGAATCAGAAATCCGCCAACTGCCACACTTCATACGCTGGCGTCTCGTACGGGTGGCTGAGTTTCAAAGCAGCCACAACAGCCGCGATCAACTCATCCGCCACCACCAGCTCAACCTTCCATTCTTCAACCACTTCAACCTGGCCCACTTGCCCGATAAACGGCTGGCTGCCGTCCATCGCGCGGAATTGGCCCCGGCCCAGCACTTGCCAGGCGCAGCTGTCGTAGCTGCCGATGCGCCCGCCGCCAGCTGCGAAGACGGCGGTCTTCACCGTCTCCACATGGCTGTCGGGCACAAAGAAGGCGAGCTTGTACACCGTCTTAGTTAACCCACACGCGAGCGTTGCGGAACATGCGCATCCAGGCGCCATCTTCGTTCCACTCTTCCGGGCGCCACGAGTTCTGCACGGCGCGGAATACACGCTCCGGGTGCGGCATCATGATGGTGACGCGACCGTCGCGGCTGGTAAGGCCGGTGATCCCGCGCGGCGAGCCGTTCGGGTTGGCCGGGTAGGTCTCGGTGACCTTGCCGTGGTTGTCGACGAAACGCAGGGCGACGGTGCCGGACAGGTCGGCTTCGAGCAACGCTTCTTCGCTTTCGAACTCGGCATGGCCTTCACCGTGGGCGATGGCGATCGGCATGCGCGAACCGGCCATGCCTTGCAGGAAGATCGAGTTGGACTCCTGCACCTGCACCATGGCGACACGGGCTTCGAACTGCTCGGAACGGTTGCGCACGAAGTGCGGCCAGAACTCGCTGCCCGGGATCAGTTCGCTGAGGTTGGACATCATCTGGCAACCGTTGCACACACCCAGGGTGAAGCTGTCGTTGCGCTCGAAGAAGCCCTGGAACGCATCGCGCGCACGGCTGTTGAACAGGGCCGACTTGGCCCAGCCTTCACCGGCACCCAACACGTCGCCGTAGGAGAAACCGCCACAGGCTACCAGGCCTTTGAACTCGTTGAGGTCAACACGTCCGGCGAGGATGTCGCTCATGTGCACGTCGATCGCATTGAAGCCGGCACGGTCGAACGCGGCCGCCATTTCCACCTGGCCGTTGACGCCCTGCTCACGCAGTACCGCCACTTGTGGGCGGATGCCTTTCTTGATGTAAGGCGCGGCGATGTCCTGATTGACGTCGAAGCTGAGCTTGGTGCTCAGGCCCGGGTTGTCTTCTTCCAGGATCACGTCGAATTCCTGCTCGGCGCACTCCACGTTGTCGCGCAGACGCTGGATCTGGTAGCTGGTCTCGGCCCACTGGCGTTGCAGCAGACGGCGCTGGCCTTCGAACACGGTGTCGCCATTGAAGACGATGTCGATCTGGCCGTTGTTGATCGGCTGACCGATCACCGCCACGCAATCACCCAGGCCAGCGGCGCTGAATTGTGCAAGCACGTCCGGGGTGGCGTCCTGGCGAACCTGGATCACCGCGCCCAGTTCTTCGTTGAACAGGATGCCGTTGATCTCGGACTTATCCTCGGCAACGCTGTCGAGCACGATGTTCAGGCCGCAGTGACCGGCGAAGGCCATTTCCACGACGCTGGTCAGCAAACCGCCGTCGGAACGGTCATGGTAAGCCAGCAGGTGGCCGTCGGCGTTCAAGCCCTGGATCACCGCGAAGAAGGCCTTGAGGTCTTCGGCGTCATCGACGTCCGGCGCCTGCTTGCCCAGCTTGCCATGGGTTTGCGCGAGGATCGACGCGCCCATGCGGTTCTGGCCACGGCCCAGGTCGATCAGGATCAGGTCGGTGGTGCCCTTGTCCATGCGCAGTTGCGGGGTCAGGGTCTGGCGGATGTCGGTGACCGGTGCAAAACCGGTGACGATCAGCGACAGCGGCGAAGTGACCGTCTTGTCGACGCCATCTTCGTTCCAACGGGTGGCCATGGACATGGAGTCCTTGCCCACCGGAATGGTGATGCCCAGCTCAGGGCACAGTTCCATGCCGACGGCTTTGACAGTGTCGTACAGGCGCGCGTCTTCACCCGGGTGACCGGCAGCGGACATCCAGTTGGCCGACAGTTTGATGTCAGACAATTTACCGATGCGCGACGCGGCGATGTTGGTGAGGGTCTCACCGATGGCCATGCGGCCCGACGCCGGAGCGTCCAGCAAGGCCAGCGGCGTGCGCTCGCCCATGGCCATGGCTTCACCTGTGTAGACGTCGAAGCTGGTGGCGGTGACGGCAACGTCAGCCACCGGAACCTGCCACGGGCCGACCATCTGGTCACGGGCAACCAGGCCAGTGATGGTGCGGTCGCCGATGGTGATCAGGAAGCTTTTGCTCGCCACGGCCGGGTGGTGCAGCACGCGTTCGATGCTGTCGGACAGATCCAGCGTGCTTGGGTCGAAATCGTCGCCCAGTTCGGTTTCACGCACGGCCGAACGGTGCATGCGCGGGGCTTTGCCCAGCAGCACTTCCAGCGGCATGTCCACCGGGCTGTTGCCGAAGTGGCTGTCGGTGACCGTCAGTTGCGGTTCGGCAGTCGCTTCGCCGACCACGGCGAACGGGCAACGCTCGCGTTCGCAGATGGCCTGGAAGCGCGCGAAGTCTTCTGCGCCAACAGCCAGCACGTAGCGTTCCTGGGATTCGTTGCTCCAGATTTCGTGCGGGGCCATGCCCGGCTCGTCGTTTGGAATGTTGCGCAGTTCGAAACGGCCACCACGGTCGCCATCGTTGACCAGCTCCGGGAAGGCGTTGGACAAGCCGCCGGCGCCGACGTCGTGGATGAAGCTGATCGGGTTCTTGTCACCCAACTGCCAGCAACGGTCGATGACTTCCTGGCAGCGGCGTTCCATCTCTGGGTTTTCGCGCTGTACGGAAGCGAAGTCCAGGTCTGCCGAGCTGGTGCCGGTGGCCATGGAGGAAGCGGCGCCGCCGCCCAGGCCGATCAACATTGCCGGGCCGCCGAGCACGATCAGCTTGGAGCCGACCAGGATCTCGCCTTTCTTGACGTGTTCTTCACGGATGTTGCCCATGCCGCCAGCCAACATGATCGGCTTGTGGTAGCCGCGCACTTCGTCGCCACGCGGGGTGGTGATGGACTGCTCGAACGTACGGAAGTAACCGGTCAGCGCCGGACGGCCGAATTCGTTGTTGAACGCAGCGCCGCCCAGCGGGCCTTCGATCATGATGTCCAGCGCGGTGACGATGCGCTCAGGCTTGCCGTACGGCACTTCCCACGGTTGTTCGAAGCCCGGGATCTGCAGGTTGGACACGGTGAAACCGGTCAGGCCTGCCTTTGGCTTGGCGCCACGGCCGGTTGCACCTTCGTCGCGGATCTCGCCGCCGGAGCCGGTGGCTGCGCCCGGGAACGGGGCAATCGCGGTCGGGTGGTTGTGGGTCTCGACCTTCATCAGGATGTGCACCGGCTCCTGCACCGCGCCGTACTGGCGGGTCTCCGGGTCCGGGAAGAAGCGGCCGGCAACGGAGCCGACGATGACCGAGGCGTTGTCCTTGTAAGCCGACAGAACGCCTTCGCTGTGCATCACGTAGGTGTTCTTGATCATGCCGAACAGGCTTTTTTCCTGGCTCTCGCCGTCGATGTCCCAACTGGCGTTGAAGATCTTGTGACGGCAGTGCTCGGAGTTGGCCTGGGCGAACATCATCAGTTCGATGTCGTGCGGGTTGCGCTTCAAGCCGTTGAAGGCGTTGACCAGGTAGTCGATCTCGTCGTCGGCCAGGGCCAGGCCGAGTTCGGTGTTGGCCTTCTCGAGGGCGGCGCGACCACCACCGAGCACGTCAATCGCGGTCAGCGGCTTGGGTTCGGCGTGGCTGAACAGACCGGCGGCCTGTTCCAGCTGGCCGACGATGATCTGGGTCATGCGGTCGTGCAGGCTGCTGGCGATCAGCTCGGCTTCGGCGTCGCTGAACTGGCCGGCGACATAGAAGGCAATACCACGCTCCAGGCGCTGGATTTTTTCCAGGCCGCAGTTGCGGGCGATGTCGCTGGCCTTGCTCGACCAAGGCGAGATGGTGCCGAACCGTGGCAGAACCAGGAACAAGCGGCCAGTCGGCTCTTGAACGGGAACGCTTGGGCCGTACTTCAGAAGGCGTGCCAGCACTTGCTGTTCGTCGGCGGTCAATACGCCGGTGGTTTCGGCGAAGTGAGCAAATTCAGCGTACAGGCCTGTAACAGCTGGAACCTTCTGGCTCAGTTGCTCAAGGAGTTTGCTGTGGCGAAAGGCAGAAAGGGCAGGAGCGCCGCGCAGGATCAACATCTTCGGGACAGCCTCGGGAAGGGGGTGTGCTTTGAGGCCGTGCATTCTAGCGTAAACCATCGCCAACGGCACCCGAAACGGCACCGCTGGCCGCTGCCGAACGTCAGTTGGCAGGGTTTGCACGCTATCGGGGCATTATCCAGGGCATTCCGCGCAGTTATTTTAACCGTCACAATCACCCGCCAACCCGCATTTCTGCGGGCTGCAGCACGCTTTTTCGGCACCTAGCAGACAAGTCCCGCGCTGTCGAGATATGGCGCCGTGGGCCGTTTGCGTATACTGCGCAGATGTTCTCCCCTACTGCTTTGCGCCCGCGGTGCGCCAAATGGCTCATCGCAACCGGACTCTTCCTGATGCTCAGCGCCTGTGTTGATAAACCCAGCACGCTCGAGCGAATCAAGGAGGACGGCGTATTGCGGGTGATTACCCGGAACAGCCCGGCGACCTATTTCCAGGACCGCAACGGTGAAACCGGTTTCGAATACGAACTGGTCAAGCGTTTTGCCGATGACCTGGGCGTCAAGTTGCAGATCGAGACCGCCGACAACCTCGATGACCTGTTCGGCCAGTTGGGCAAAACCAACGGCCCGGTATTGGCCGCCGCCGGCCTGGTCAGCAGCGAGCAGCGCCAGCAGCAGGTGCGCTTCTCCCATCCTTATCTTGAAGTGACCCCGCAGATCATCTACCGCAACGGCCAGTCCCGCCCGACGAATGCGGCGGACCTGGTGGGCAAGAAGATCATGGTGCTCAAGGGCAGCACCCACGCCGAACAACTGGCGGCGCTTAAACAGCAGAACCCTGCAATCGAATATGAAGAATCCGACGCCGTTGAGGTGGTCGACCTGCTACGCATGGTGGACGAAGGGCAAATCGACCTGACCCTGGTGGACTCCAACGAAGTGGCGATGAACCAAGTCTACTTCCCCAACGTACGCGTGGCGTTCGACCTCGGCAACGCCAGCAACCAGAGCTGGGCCGTGGCTGCCGGTGAAGACAACAGCCTGCTCAACGAGATCAACAGTTACCTGGACAAGGTCGAGAAGAACGGCACTCTGCAACGGCTCAAAGACCGCTACTACGGGCACGTTGATGTACTCGGTTATGTCGGCGCCTATACCTTCGCCCAGCACTTGCAGCAGCGCTTGCCCAAGTACGAGAAACACTTCCGGGCCTATGCCAAGGAAGAAAAGGTCGACTGGCGTTTATTGGCGGCCATCGGCTATCAGGAATCGCTGTGGCAACCGGCGGTCACCTCCAAGACCGGCGTGCGCGGCCTGATGATGCTGACCCAGAACACCGCCCAGGCCATGGGCGTGTCCAACCGCCTGGACCCCAAGCAAAGCATCATGGGCGGCGCCAAGTACCTGGCCAAGATCAAGGATGAACTGGACGACAGCATCGCCGAGCCGGACCGTACGTGGTTCGCCCTCGCTGCCTACAACGTCGGCACCGGTCACCTGGAAGATGCACGCACCCTGGCCAAGCGCGAAGGCCTGAACCCGAACAAGTGGCTGGACGTGAAGAAGATGCTGCCGCGCCTGTCGCAGAAGCAGTGGTACAGCAAGACCCGCTACGGTTATGCCCGGGGTGGCGAGCCGGTGCACTTTGTGGCGAACATCCGGCGCTATTACGACATCCTGACCTGGGTGACCCAGCCGCAGCTGGAGGGCAACCAGGTGGTCGAAGGCAACCTGCATGTGCCGGGCGTGAACAAGACCAAGCCGCCGGAAGACAACCCCCAACTGTAAGCACACCACAAAACCAGATGTGGGAGCGGGCTTGTGTGGGAGCGGGCTTGCTCGCGAAAGCGGTGTGTCAGTCACTGCATGAGTAGACTGAACCGCCGCATTCGCGAGCAAGCCCGCTCCCACATTTTGATCTTCTCCAGGCTTAAAGGCCGGTGAGCAGGTGCACCACGCCGCCAGCGAGCACCATCACCCCCGGCACACCGGCTGCCGTCAACGCCTGCTCGTCCAATCGCGTCGCATCCAACAACTGCACCCTCACCCTTGTGAGTGCCACCCGCTGCTGCGACTTGAGGTTGTCCGCCCCACCCAACGCACTCAGCACTTCGGTTGACAACACCCCAGGCGCGGCGACCGTCTCGGCAATCAAATCCGGGGTCAACGCCTTCCAGAACGCCCGCTGCAATTTCTCGAACATGTTCAAAGCTCCACGACAGGTGAGGTTTCAACAGTGGCCGCGTGGTAAAGGCGCAACGCCTCACGCACTTGGGCGGCTTCTTCCAGGCCCAGCACCTGGCGGGCGATGATCTGGCAGTCGGCCAGGTCCAGCTCGCGCACGGTGGCCTTGATGGTCGGGATCAACGGTACGCTGACCGACAACTCATCCACCCCCAGCCCGAGCAACACCGGCACCGCCAGTGCTTCGGAGGCCAACGCCCCACACACGCCGACCCACTTGCCATGGGCATGGGCCGCCTTGACGGTAGTGGCGATCAAGCGCAGCACCGCCGGGTGGAAGCTGTCGGCCTGGCTGGCCAGGCGCGGGTGGTCGCGGTCCATGGCCAGGGTGTATTGGGTCAGGTCATTGGTGCCGATGGAGAAGAAATCCACATGGGGCGCAAACACATCGGCCATCAGCGCGGCGGACGGCACTTCGATCATGATGCCCAGTTTCGGCAGTTCAGAGAGCCCGAGCGCCAGCGCTTCCTCCTGAAGAATCGTGCGGGCCTGGTGCAGCTCCGACAGCAGGCTGACCATCGGCAACATGATGTGCAGGCGCGCAAAACCGGCGCTGGCGAGGATTGCACGGAACTGCTCGCGCAGCAGTTGCGGGCGCTCCAGGCACAGGCGAATGCCGCGCAAGCCGAGGAACGGGTTGGTCTCGGCGTCCATCGGCACGTAGGCCAATGGTTTGTCGCCGCCGACGTCCAGGGTACGCACCACCAGATTGCGCTCGGTGCCCAGGGCACGGGCGATGGCGGTGTAGGTGCCCGCCTGTTCTTCCGGGCTGGGCGCGCGATTGCGGTCCAGGTAGAGGAACTCGGAGCGCAGCAGGCCAACCCCCTCGCCGCCCAGGGTCAACGACTGCTCGACTTCTTGCAACGAGGCGACGTTGGCAGTGACTTCAACGTGATGCCCATCGCGAGTAGTGGCAGCTAATCCAGCCTGCGCCACTTCGCGCTGGCGACGCAGTACTTGCTGTTGGCGCGCGGCCTCCAGCTGTTCGATTTCAGCCAGGTTCGGCTCCAGGTGCAGCTCACCTTTGTCGGCATCCAGCAGCACCTGTTTGCCATTGGCCAACGCCAGCACTTGCAGTGGCACACCACACATCGCCGGCAGGCCGAGGGCACGGGCGAGGATCGCGACGTGACTGGTGGCGCCGCCGCCGACGGTGACAAACCCCAGCACCTTGCGCGTGTCGAGGCTGGCGGTTTGCGAGGGCGTCAGCTGTTCGGCGATCAGGATCGCGCGCTCGGGCAAGTCCCAGGCGCTGTCTTGAATGCCGAGGATCAACTTGAGCACGCGTTGGCCAACGTCGGCCAAGTCCGCTGCACGTTCGGCGATCAGCGCATTGCCCAGGCCCTGGAACAACTGGACGGTGGCGAGCGTGGCGCTGTTCCAGGCAAACGCGGCGCTCTTGCCTTGCGCCAGCAGGTCGTGGGCTTGCTCAAGCAATGTCGGGTCTTCGAGCAACTCTTGGTGAGCACGGAAAATCTCCGCCTGGGCGCTACCGGCGGCCTTGTCTTGCAACGCTTGCAGCGCTGCGTTCGCGGCCCGCAGGCCACGCTGCAATGCGGCGCGTTCGGCCGCTTCACCAGCGCCTTGCTCGGTGATGCTCAACTCGGGCTCAGCCACCTGAACCACCTGGCCAAACGCCGAGCCCGGCGACGCGCACACTCCACGCAATAGTGTCGACGATGACACCGGCGCAATCACTTCGGCCGCTGCCGCGACCGTCTCGCCGCAACCGTCAGCCAACAGTGCCACCAATGCCTTGATCGCCGCGTCGGCATCCTCACCCGCGGCGCTCACTTGCAAGGTGTCGCCGTACACGGTTTGCAGCGCCATGATCGCCACCAGCGACTTGGCGTTGGCGCTCTGGGTTTGCTTGTGCAGGTAGATGCTCGCCTTGAAGCCCTTGGCCGCCTGGGCCAGCACCGCCGCCGGGCGCGCATGCAGGCCGTTGGCGTTGGGCAGCGTCAGCGGTTTGGAGAACAGCGCATCGCCCTCCTCCTCATCCACTGCATCAACCGCTGCGCCTGGGGATAACTGCAACAGCGGCTGGCCCATCTCGACCGAGCCGTTCGCCAGCAAGGTGAACGGCTCGCCGCTGACCACCAGCATCAAGGTCAGCAGGCTGCGGGCATTGAGCGCCACATAGTCGGCATCGAATTCGATCAGCGCCTGCCCGGCCTCCACGCGCTGGCCTTCCTGCACCAAGCGGGTGAAACCTTTGCCTGCGAGGTTCACGGTGTCCAGGCCGATATGCATCAGCACCTGCACGCCGTGGTCATCGGTGATGCTGACCGCATGCCCACTGTCCTGGATATTGCTGATCACCCCGGCCAACGGTGCGCAGAGGGTCTGCGAGGTCGGGTCGATGCACAGGCCATCGCCGATCAGGCGGCTGGAGAAGACCGGGTCGGGCACCGCGTCCAGTGCCAACAGCACGCCGGACAGCGGTGCCAGCAGTTCCAGGGGTTGAGTTGTGGTCATGACTTCACCTGTTGTTTTGTTCTGTAAAAATCATCGGTTGGATACAAATCCCTGGGGCGGCGCAGATCAACATGTGGGAGCGGGATTGCTCGCGAATGCAGTGTGTCAGTCACCGAATACATAGCTGATACACCGCATTCGCGAGCAAGCCCGCTCCCACATTATTAGTCCGCGTACACCCACATACTTACTTCCACCAGTACTCGACCTGCACACCAAAGTTCGACCCATGCCGCGCCGTACCGTACGAGCCGGTGTCGGACAACGCCGACCCTGCCGCCAGCTCATTCGCCGCGCGCTTGGCCGCTTCGTTCCAGGTTGCATAGGTGTAGTACAAACGCACTTCCGGGCGCGCCCAGAAATCCGGGCCTTTGGGTGACCAGGTCGGGGCAAAGGTAAATTTGCTCAGCTTGCGCGTGCCGCCACTGGCATCGACCTGATCATGGCCAAGCTCGGTGACCAGCTTGAACTGCTCGCTGATGGCATACGCCGGACGCACGCCGACAGACATCCAGGTCTGGTCCTGGCTGCCGGGGCGAATGTCTTTCTGGTACACCGCCTCGATCTGCCCGCCGAAACGCGGAGTCACCTGCCAGTCGAAAAACTCCACGGCGCGATAACTCTTGCTGCTGTTATCCAGGAATGTATTGCCGGTGTAGCCGAGCCCAGTGCCGGGGCCTTCGCCGTACTGCAAGGCGAACTTGTTCTTGCCGCCCAGGAAAGGTTTTTGCACGTGCTGCGCGGTGAGCGCCCAGCCGCTGTTGGTGTCGCGCCCACCGGCTTTTTCGATGTAGCTCAAGCCCAGTTCCAGCTCACCGCCAGGGTTGGTCTTGAAGCCGGCAACGTTGAAGTCGTGACGGGTGGCGTATTCCTTCTGGTACAGGTTGTCCTTGCGGGAAATCGCATAGCTGTACTTGAGGTCGCCGATCAGCACGTCCTCGATACCGCCGCCCGTGGCGCTCTGGTTCCAGTAGTAGAAGTCGGAGATATGGATGTCGTTACGCTTGTAGTAACGCCGCCCGGCCCAGATCGAGCCGCCGTTGAGGCTGGGCAGGTTGGACCACTGCGCATACATCTGCGGCATGCGCGCCGAGCCGTTGTTCTCGCCCTGGAACTTGAGCTCGCGATCGTACTTGTTATAGAGCGAGGCCATGGCATCAACGCTGAGCACCGAGCCGTCGTCGAGGGTCAGCAGGTCCTGCCGCAACTCCAGCTCGGCGTATTGTTCGCATTCGTTTCCCAGGCGGTACTTGGATTGCGCCCCCGGCAATTGGAAGCATTGTTGCGGACCGCTGCCTGTTGAAGTGCCTGCGCCGCTACGCAGGTAACCGGCAAATTCCAGCGCCTGCGCGCCGAAGGGCAAGCCCAGGCAGGACGCAACGAGGCCCAGTTTTATTGTTGTTTTCATGACGCACTCCGAATTTTTATTATGGTTTTTGCAGCGCCCCGTGCTCCCACACGGGGTTACAGCGGGTCTCAGTCCTTGAGGTGCAGCACAAACGATTCGTAGGGGCGCAACACCACCGTCGCGCTTCGCTGCGGGCAGTCGGGGTAGTTGCTGATCAGCAGGCGTTGCTCGGTCGCCGCGTTGAGCACGTTGTCAGGCAGTTGGATTTCGCAGGGTTTGCCGTAGAAGTTGTTCAGCACCAGCAGGCGTTCGCCGTGACCTTCGCGCAGGTAGGCCCAGACCTGGAGATGGTCTGGCAACAGTTGGCGATAGACGCCGTGCTGGATCAGCGGCTCGTGGCGACGCAAGGCGATCAGCGCACGGTAGTGATGCAGCACCGAATCCGGGTCATCCAGCTGGCATTCGACGTTGATCGTCGAGGCATTGGCCGCAATACCAATCCACGGCTCGCCGCGGCTGAAACCGGCGTTGGCCCCGGCATTCCACTGCATCGGCGTACGCCCGTTGTCCCGCGACTTCTGCATGATCGCAGCCATGCTCACGGCTTCGGACTCGCCCGCATCGCGCTTGAGACGGAAGATATTCAGGGTCTCCACATCACGGTATTGCTCGATGCGGTCGAAGCCCGGGTTGGTCATGCCCAACTCTTCGCCCTGATACACGTACGGCGTACCCTGGAGAAAGTGCAGCGCGGTGGCGAGCATCTTGGCCGAGACCACGCGGTGTAATCCGTCGTCACCAAAACGCGAGACCACGCGCGGCTGGTCGTGGTTACACCAGAACAGCGCATTCCAGCCGCCACCGGCCTGCATGCCCAGTTGCCAGTCGGAAAAAATCTGCTTGAGCTGGAGGAAATCGAAGTCGGCCTTCACCCACTTCTGCAGGTTCGGGTAATCGACTTTCAGGTGATGAAAGTTGAAGGTCATCGACAGCTCTTTCGACGCTGGATTCGAATAACGAATGCAGTGTTCCAGGCTGGTGGACGACATCTCGCCGACGTTGATCAGGTCGTGGCCTTCGAAGACTTCGCGGTGCATTTCCTGCAAGTACTCGTGCACGTTCGGGCCGTCGGTGTAGAAGCGACGGCCGTCGGTGTTGTCCTCGGGGAAATCGGCGGGCTTGGAGATCAGGTTGATCACGTCCAGGCGGAAACCGCCGACGCCCTTGTCACGCCAGAAGCGCATCAGCTTGAACACTTCGGCGCGTACCTTGGGGTTGTCCCAATTGAGGTCGGCCTGGGTGTGGTCGAACAAGTGCAGGAAATACTGGCCGGTTTGCGCCTCGTACTCCCAGGCCGAGCCGCCGAACTTGGATTCCCAGTTGTTCGGCTGGTCGCGCCAGATGTAGAAGTCGCGGTACGGGTTGTCGAGGCTGCTGCGTGCTTGCTGGAACCAAGCGTGCTCGATGGAGGTGTGGTTGACCACGATGTCGAGCATCAGCTTGATGCCGCGCTTGGCGGCTTCGCTGATCAGCAACTCGCAGTCGGCCATGGTCCCGTAGCTGGGGTCGATGGCGTAGTAGTCGCTGATGTCGTAGCCGTTGTCGCGCTGCGGCGAGCGCAGGAACGGGGTGATCCACAGGCAGTCGACGCCCAGCCATTGGAGGTAGTCGAGTTTGTCCACGATGCCCAACAGGTCACCGGTGGCGTTACCCGCGTGGCTGTGGAAGCTTTTGGGGTAGATCTGGTAGATCACCGAGTGTTGCCAGTTTTGCATGGGGGCTCCTTGAGTAGAGTTTGGTGCTGGCTTTGAGGGCCTCTTCGCGAGCAAGCCCGCTCCCACAGGGGAATGCATTTCAAAGGAGGGAGCGGGCTTGCTCGCGAAGGCGATAGATCAGGCGACGCGATAACCCGGCCGGACAATCTTCATGCTCAACCCACAGGTCAGAACAAACGGCACCACGATCGCAATCACCATCCCGATCACGAAACTGGGGATGTACTGCGGAATGATCGAGATAAACCCAGGCAAGCCACCGACCCCGATGGCCGACGCCTGCACCTTGTTCAGCGACAGGAAAATGCTGCCCAGCGCCGAGCCCAGCAGCGCGGCGTAGAACGGAAACTTGAAGCGCAGGTTCACCCCGAACATCGCTGGCTCCGTGATGCCGAAGTAGGCGGAAATCGCCGAGGTGGACGCCATGCTTTTGTCCCGCGCATTGCGGGTCATGTAGAACACCCCAAGCGCGGCGCTGCCTTGGGCCAGGTTGGACATGACAATCATCGGCCAGATAAAGGTGCCGCCCTGGGTCGAGATGAGTTGCAGGTCCACGGCGAGGAACATGTGGTGCATGCCGGTGATTACCAACGGCGCATACAGCAGGCCGAAAATCGCCCCGCCGACCATCGGCGCCAGGTCGAACAGGGTGACCACGCCTTCGGTGATCAGAATGCCGAGGTGACGGGTCACCGGGCCGATGATCGCCAGGGCCAGCACGCCGGTGACAACGATGGTGGTGATCGGCACGACGAGCAGTTGGATCGCGTTGGGCACCCGCGCCCGCAGCCATTTCTCGATGACACTCATCACATAGGCGGCCATCAGGATCGGCAGGATCTGCCCCTGGTAGCCGACTTTTTCAATCTTGAACCAGCCGAAAATATCGAAGTACGGCAGGCTCTGGCCGTCGAGGCCGGCGACAGCTTTACCGTAGTTCCAGGCATTGAGCAGGTCCGGGTGCACCAGCATCAGGCCCAGCACGATGCCGAGGATTTCACTGCCGCCAAAGCGCTTGGCCGCCGACCAACCCACCAGCGCCGGCAGGAACACGAACGAGGTGTTGGCCATCAGGTTGATCAGGCTCCACAGGCCATCCAGGTTCGGATACGCCTCCAGCAGCGTCTTGCCCTCGATGAACATGCCCTTGGCACCCATCAGGTTGTTCACGCCCATCAACAGGCCGGCGATGATCAGCGCGGGCAGGATCGGCATGAACACATCGGAGAACACCCGCACCAGGCGCTGCATGGCGTTGGTCTTGTCGGCTCCCTTTTTCTTCACGTCGGCGATGGTGGCGGCGGCGAGGCCGGTCTGTTCGCGCAGGGCGGCGTAGACCTTTTCCACTTCGCCGGGGCCGATGACCACCTGGAACAGGCCGCCGGTGAAGAACGAGCCCTTGACCAGATCAACCTGGTTCAGCGCACTGCCGTTGACCAGGCTCGGGTCCTTCAACGCCAGGCGCAGGCGGGTCACACAGTGGGCGGCTTGCTCAAGATTGTCGCTGCCACCGAGGTGTTCGAGGATCTCGCGGGCAATGTTCGAATAGTCGTGGCTCATGCTTGGTTTCCACTTTGGTTTTTTTTATTGGGGGGCAGTCATTGGCAGCACGCCGAGGGCAAAAGTACTCGTCTGTACGAGTTAAAGCAACAACTCGTACAGACGAGTTACAAAAAGTTTATTCGGTGTAGGACCCGACTCACTGTAGGTCGAATGGACAAACCCCACCCATGCCACTAAGGTTCCTGCCTGAACGCAAAGGCACAGAGCCATCCCCATGAGCAAATACAACCAGATCTATACCGATCTGCTTGCCAGCATCACCACTGAACGCCTGCAACGCGGCACGCGCCTCCCCTCCGAAACCGAACTGATGCACAGCTACCAGGCCAGCCGCGGCACCGTGCGCCGAGCTATCGAGCAGTTGCAGGAGCGCGGCTTTGCGCAAAAGATCCACGGCAAGGGCACCTTCGTGCTGTCGCCCAACCCGATTGAATTCCAACTGGGCGGCATCGTCAGCTTCCATGAAACCCACGCCGACCTAGGCGATGACGTACGCACCGACGTCGTCGAGTTCACCCAGTTCCCGCTGGAAGGTTCACTGCTGCAACATATCGAAGCCGAACCCGGCACCCTGATCACCCGCATCAAACGGGTGCGGCGCATCGGCGGCAAACGGGTGATCCTCGACATCAACCATTTCGTCGCCGAGCTGATCCCCGGCCTGGACCGCAGCATCGCCGAGCAGTCGATCTACGCGTTTATCGAACAGACCCTGCAACTGCAAATTACCTACGCTCAGCGCACCATCGAAGCCCTGCCCCGCAGCAAGGACGACCAGGCACACCTCGACCTCGAAGGCCAAAGCCATGTGATCGTGGTGAGCAACCAGACGTTTTTGCAGGATGGGCGGCAGTTCGAGTACACCGAGTCGCGGCATACGTTGGATAAGTTTTACTTTTCGGATATTGCGCGGCGGTGAGTATCAACCGGGGAGATCACTGCCCAGCGATACTCTTGGCCAGCCCTGCCGCCCACGCTGCAGTCATCTTCTCCCCGACCACCGCAAACTCTGGGTGAGTGCTTTGATACGCTGAAAGCTCTGCCATCGCGCGAGTCATGCCTTCTTGCACTCTGGCGAGCAGTTCGTTGCAGCGCGCCTCAGACAAACTGCACGAACTGCGTCCGAACTGGACCAACATCTTGCGCTTGGGCCAAGCCTTCGAACCGCCGAGCAGCAACCCCATGATGTCGTTGCTGCTGTACACGGTGGTGGTCACCAGATCGTAAGCTGGTGCTAGCCAAACGTCCGCGTCCTCGGCGCAACTCTCATACAACACGCCGTAGTTTTTCAGGTGTGCATCACCGTTCTGGATGCCCGCAGAAAGCGCCACCATCAAGAAGAAGTCTTCCAGCGTTCTGGCGATACGGTTGGGCGTGACAAATGATCTGATCAGCTTCGCGCATCCCTGGTAGCTGCCGTCGTATTTCTTCGCGGTTCCCCATCCAGATAACACACACATATCCTCAAATCCGAGGTAGGCGTTTTCACCGACATCGAACCGTTTCACCACCAGGAGTTTCCCTTGCTGGCTGAGCTGGCACTCAGGCACCTCAAGGCCACAATGGAATGCAGCCCGCATGCAGAAAAACTCATTGGCCGCCAATTGTGGGAAGTCAGATTCGTTGAACGCCTTCACCAAGTGCGTTGCGCCCCGATGGGTGAGACGCTCAATGCCGGGAGCCATGTCGTCAACGTCGCGTACCAGTACCTTGGGTTGAACACCCGACACCCCCGAGTAGGCGGCGTAGGTTTTCAGAAGGTCATCGAACAGGTCTTTGGCGCCGTCATAAACCAACAGTTCGGAAAGCTTGACCTCAGGCAGTGACTTGCCCCCTGCGTCATGGGCAACACTGATACGACCCAGTTGATGCGGGCCCACAATGCCCAGCAGCGCAAAGTCGTCAAAGCCGCGCACTGACTTGCTGAAGCGCCGCACAAGCTCGTCCTTGAGATGCCCCTCGGGGATGTGCATCTCGAACAGAGGATGAACCCCATACTCCCAGTTGTAACTCTCCAGGCGCACCGGCATGGTCAGGGAAACAGCATTCTCTTCGCCGACAGTGTCGTTGTACGAAAAAACCGAATCGCGTCGGTCTTCCTCACTCCGTCCGAGCATTCCAGCCGGCACACCGCCTGCACCGATATACAGCCGCTCACTTTGACTCGTCATGGATGTTTCCCGATTTCAGCTCATCAAGGGTCTTGCGCCGACGCATGGGAATGGCAGCCAACTCATACCCCAAGCCCTCAAGAATCGCTGCGACTTTTCGAATACCCACTTCTGGAATGGTATTGTTTTCAATCCCCGAGATGGTCGCCCGGCTCATGCCATGCCGTTGCGCGAGCTGGCTCTGAGAAAGACCGGCGGACTTGCGGAGCTTCTTGATCAGTATTCCTAAATCGTCCATACCTAAATGCATCCAATGCAATGCAAAATTAAATAATATTACGTTAATGCACCCTATACGATGCACTTAAAGTTGAATAGTCCTTTACTCGCGTACGGCTGTTACTTGAGCGTTTACACACCAGAAACACAAACCTGCGGCCAAGCAGGCTGGTATAAAAACGTAGCCTGGCGAAGCAGCTTGTTACTGTTCAGATACGCAGCCACCTGACAAACAGATACGTCCATACGTAGAATGCGATCGTGGCTATGGAACACCTTCCTTCTAACCTCCTATGACCTAGGGGTTTCGCTCTCCACACTGCGCCTGCTTCTTGCAGGCGTTTTTACATCATCTGTAAAACAATGCTGCAACTCGTCTACGACGGCGGCCAAGGGAGAAATACAAGCATGAATCAGGAGCTGTTCCTGCGTCGCCGTAGCAAAGTGCACGTTCCGATGGGCACTGGCGGTGCCACGCGCGCTCAGGTCGCGTCGGCTGTCCGGGAAGTCGCGGTATTCCGATGCGTACTATCAGAGCCTCTGATTGAGCAAATCGGCTTGTTGTCAGCGACAGAACTCAAGCACTGGATGCACGAAATTGTCGGAGTCCTGCGTCGGCAAACTGGCGCTCATGTACACCACAAGCCATTTTATCCTGACTTTCCAGAGCAGGTGCTGAAGGCCGAAGAGGCGGAGTTGTACCTTAACGCCGTCACCCACTGCCTCACGCTTTGGCGTTTACCACCGTCTGAACATGCTCGACCTGCGATGCTTGAAGGCAACTTCATATCCCGCGTTATCGAGCCGGGAAGCGTCTCTGAGTTCGAGTCATTGCTCGAACCACTGGTTTCATCGCGCACCTCACTCTCCGAAGAAGAAACTGCCGATGTCGTCTGGTTTATCCAAGCGTACAAAAGCGATGTGTTTCGCCTGCTGCCTGAAGCCGTCCCGTTCCGGGAGATCCGTGCCCAGGTTGGCGGCGCACTTGTTCTGCATGTAGCTGGCGATGTACGGGTGAAAGCATTCCTGGAGCGGAACGTCGAAACGGCCACCGACGTGCTACGACTCGCGGTCGCGCTGAACGGAGGAGACGTATCACTGACGACAGCGTCGACACGTTTTACCGCGATGAAGCGCTCAACGCGCCGTCTGCTGTTGCGCCTGCTCGACCAAGCACCCAACACTGTAGAAGACGTGATGCGCCATGCTGAGCGCTGGAAGCGCCTGGCTGAAGTACTGCATCCGGGCGACTACGCCGATAAGTACCCACGAGCGCTAGCCGCCATCACGGCAGCACGTCGCAACGAAGCGCCAGCCTCATTTGGATCACGTGTCGAAACATTGTTTGCCCAGCGTGACATCACCACGCTTACGCCCCTACTACAGAGCCGTCCTGGTGAGTTCGCACGACGGATGGACGCGACACTGCGACGCGCGACGGAACCAGAGTCGGTTCTCGACGCGTTCGAGGCGGTTGCGACACAAGTGTCCTCACCTGTCCTGCTGCAGTTACTGGCCCAAGTAAGTGCGCCGCGCCCCCTCCCCTTGCGAGCCTTCACACCGAAAGGTGCATTGGCCAAAGTCTATGGCATCAAGGATCGACGCGAACCCCTCGCTCATGACGTGTTGGCTCGTGCAGCCAGTATCTGTGAGGACGCTCTCGTAACGCGTTTTGCGTCGCTACCGCCACTAGGCCGCTGTTTCATCGATCCAGCATTGCGTGATTACAGGGTGCCGCTGGCGCAGCGCGCCTCATCAAAGTCGCTACGTACGCTTGTGCGGGGCAGTCGGTTGCCTATGCCTGACACACGCTTCATTCGCCTGTTCCTGTGGTGGAAGAACGGCCGTGGACGCACGGACATTGACTTGTCCGCCGCATTTTTCGACGCCAACTTCGTGTTCAAACAAGCGCTTGCGTACTACAACTTGAAAGATTTCGGCGGCTACCACAGCGGCGACATCGTCGACGCGCCGGAAGGGGCTTCGGAGTTCATTGACCTCGACCTTGATGTCCTCGTCGAGAAGGGTATCCGCTATGTCGTCACTTCAATCAACTCATACACCCAGCAGCCGTACTGCGATCTTCCAGAATGCTTCGCAGGCTGGATGGCCCGCGCCGACACGGCATCGGGTGAAGTCTTCGAGCCGCGCTCCGTGTTCGACCGTATCGATATCGCATCCGATACAGCGATCTGTCTGCCATTCGTGATGGACTTGCAGGAACGACGCATGATTTGGGCCGACCTGGGGCTCACGTCATCTGCGCGATGGAACAACGTCGAGAACAACCTCAGTGGGGTATCGTTGATGTTGCGAGCCTTGGTACATACACCAAGGCCGGACTTGGAGACCTTGTTCGATCTACATGTTCGAGCACGGGGAGAACGAGTAGCTTCGCCGCAGCAGGCCCAGGCGGTGTTTGCGCCTGATCAAGGGATAACACCGTTCGATACGGATTTGATTCGATCACAGTTTCTCTAATACCTGCGCCAGCCTGTGCCGATCGTTGAAAACGTCAATGTCTTACTTTTCGGATATCGCACCGCCGTAAGGCCAAACAGAGATCAAATGTGTGGCCTTATTGCGATGCAGGCCCTAGGTATCAAGTCATACCAAGGTGATGCCATCGCAGGCAAGC
>NZ_JAHPJF010000013.1:0-260738 GCF_020515815.1 Pseudomonas sp. AF03-9
GCGCCGGGGGGCGAAGCCGCCCCAACACGACCGACGCGGTGTTTCAGGGAGGTCGAGGTGCCTGGGTTTGGGGCGGCTTCGCCACCCAGCGCGGGCAAGCCCGCTCACTACATGGCCCTGCCTGTTTCGGGTCGGTTTCTACCAGTTTTCTCCCAACCCGAGCAGGCCCAGGATCTGCCGCCGCAAGTCGACCAGATACGGATCATCACGATGCCGGGGGTACGGCCGTTCGATGGTCAACTGTGCCTGGATTTTTGCCGGGCGATCGTTGAATACGATCACGCGGTTGGCCAGCAGCAAGGCTTCTTCCACGTCATGGGTCACCAGCAACGCCGTGTAGCCCTGGCGTTGCCACAACTCGATCAATTCTTTTTGCATGGTGATGCGCGTCAGGGAGTCCAGCTTGCCCAGCGGTTCGTCGAGGATCAGCAAGCGCGGTTGATTGACCAGCGCACGGGCCAACGCCACGCGCTGCGCCATGCCGCCGGACAACTGGCGCGGATAGGCGCGGGCGAACTGGCGCAGGCCGACCTTGTCCAGGGCCTCATCGACCTTGGCCGAATGCGTCTTGAGCAAACCCTGGGCTTCCAGGCCCAGCGCAACGTTGTCCCACACCCGGCGCCAGGGGTAGAGGGTCGGGTCCTGGAACACCACCACGCGGCTCGGGTCAGGCCCGGTGATGGGTGCGCCGTCGGCGAGCAAGCGCCCGGAATCCGCCGGTTCCAGCCCGGCGACCAAGCGCAGCAGGGTGGATTTGCCGCAGCCGGAAGGACCGAGCAGTGCGACGAATTCCCCCGGCGCCACGTCCAGCGACACCCGTTCCAACACCGGCAAATGCTCGCCGTCCAGGGCAAAACCGTGGCTGAGGTTGTCGATGCGCAGCGCCAATCCCGTCGACGCCGATACCGCGTGTGCCAGGGCTACCATTTCATCGCTCCTTTCTGCCAGGCCAGCAAGCGGTCACGCACCAGAAACAACCCGGTGATCAACCCCGAACAGGCCAATGCCATGATCAACAGTGCGGCGTACATATTCGCGTAAGCGGCCCAGCCTTGGGCCCATTGCAGATACCAGCCGATGCCGGATTTGACCCCCATCATTTCCGCCACCACCAGGGTCGAAAACGAGGCGCCCAAGCCCATGAACAAACCGACGAATACGTGGGGCAGCGCCGCCGGAATCGCCACTTTGAAAATCAGGAAGCCTTGCTTGGCGCCGAGGGTGCGTGCCACGTCGTAATAGGCCTTGTCCACGCTGGCCACACCGGACCAGGTCAGCACCGTGACCGGAAACCAGGTGGCCAGCGCGATCAGAAACACACTCGCGCTCCAGCTGCTCGGAAACAGGAAAAAGCACAGCGGCAACAAGGCCGTCGACGGCACCGGGCCAAGGATGCGCAGCAGCGGGTGCAGCCAATAGCCGATACGCGCTGACCAACCGATGGCGACACCGGCGATAAACCCGCTGATCGCCCCCAGCGCCACGCCCGAACCGAGCAGCAACGCGGAGTTGAGCAGGCTGTCGGCCAGGCGTGCGTAGTCTTCGACGTACACCGCGAGCAAGGCCTGGGGTGGTGCAAAAAACGGCACCGGAAGGAGCGCGAGTTTGGCGGTGAGCAGCTCCCAGATGCCCAGCAGCACCGGCAAGGCGATCAACCACGGCGCGCCAGTACGCAGGCGCTGGCCCAGTTTGGCGATACGCAGACCGAGCAGGCTCAGCACAACGAACAAGACCGCCAGACCCACGCAGAGATTCGCCAAGCCCTGGGTCATCGGCCAATGGCGCACCGCGTTGGGCCAGTAGCTGATCAACAGCGCGACGGCCAGCCAGGCCGCCACCACGGCGGCGCCCTGCCCCCAGGCCTTGAATGTCAGCGGCGGGTTGAGGGTTGTCGCGTCAGCTGAAGACATCGGCGGTGATCTCCTTGGCAAACTCCGCCGGGTCAGTACTCTTGCTGATCACTTCGACGGTTTTCAGGTCGGTGACGTAAGTCAGGATTTCCTCGGTCAACGCCGCCCCCACCGCGTGGTGGCCGTGGGTGTGGTCGTGAAGGATCGCCTGCACTTCTTCCACCGAAGTGTTCAGCGCATGGGCCTGGAAGCCTTTGGCGACCGCTTCCGGGTGTTGCACGCTATAGTCATGGGCTTCGAGGATCGCCTGGGTCAGCGCCGCAACCACGCGTTTGTCTTCGCGCACCAACTTGCCGGTGACACCGACCACGCAGCAACTGAGGTTGGCGTATTCCTCCACCAGGTTGGTGGACAGTTCCCGCGCCACGCCGGACTTGATCAGGCGATACATGAACGGGTCGCTGCCGCTCACCGCCTGCACTTCGCCGCGCTCCAGGGCGGTGCCGAGCAAGTCGGCGGGGTACAGGCGCCACTCCACGTCACGCACCGGGTCAACGCCGTGTTTTTTCAGCAGGATCGAGAAGAAATTGCGGTCCGGGCTGGCCATGTCGGTGACGCCAATGGCCTTGCCCTTGAGGTCTTCCAGCTTGCTGATACGGCCATTCGCGGCACTGAGCAAACGCAGGCAACCGCCGTGGGTACCGGCGGTGAGTTTGACGTCGAAGCCCTGCTCCAGTGCCTTGAGCCAACGCAGCGCCATGCCCACGCCCGCATCGGCCTTGCCGGTGGCGATGGCCTCCAGCAGCACCTCGGTGGAGTTGCCGAAGTTGACCAATTCCACGTCCAGGTTGTGCCGGGTGAAAAAACCCTGCCCGTGGGCGATCACCACCGGAGCCAGGCATACGGCGTTGAGGTTGACGGCCAGCTTGAGTTTGCGCGGGGCGTCGAGGCGGATGAAATCGCCAGTGCCCGAGGGCTCCTGCGGCGGGTGGTGGCCGGCGTGTTCGTCGGCACCGAAAGCCAGGTGCGGCAGCGTCAGGCCGGCCAGGGTGATGCCGGCGATGCCGAGCAAGTGGCGACGGGTCAAATGGTCGAATGCAGCCATGGAGAGTTTCCCTTCAAAGAGGCCAGCAGCCATATGCCAAAAATTGCACAGGGCTCGAAAATAAATCGCTTTCGATTATATTAATGACGAATGATTATGAAAGGACCCTATAATTCTATGGTTATGCCCGATTCGTCGGATCGCGGAAAAAGTGCCCTAAGCTAAGATCGAAAGAGTATTTATCGAATAGTTTTTAGAACTTTAAGATTGGCCGCATTCCGTTGAAGATCGAGCCTGCCATGTCTATCCGTCGCCCCCTCGCCGCTGCATTCGGGCTGTTGGTCCTCTGCGTTGCGATCAGTGCCGAAGCCCAGGAGACCCTGCGTATCGGTTATCAGAAGTCGTCCACCCTGATCACTCTGTTGAAGACCCAGGGCACCTTGGAAACCGCCCTCAAGGCCGAACACATTGACGTGTCCTGGCACGAGTTCCCCAGTGGCCTGCCGCTGCTCGAAGCGTTGAATGTGGGCAACGTCGACATCAGCGCCGACGTCGCCGACACCGTGCCGATCTTCGCCCAGGCGGCCCAGGCCAAACTCACCTACTTCGCCCAGGAAGCGCCCTCGCCTTCGGCCCAGGCCATCGTGGTGCGCAAGGACTCGCCGATCCAGCAGCTCAGCGATTTGAAAGGCAAGAAAATCGCGGTGACCAAGGCCGCCGGTACCCATTACTTGCTGATCGCTGCACTGGCCAAGGCCGGGTTGGCATTCGCCGACATCGAGCCCGCCTACCTGTCCCCCGCCGACGGCCGCGCCGCGTTCGAGAACAATAAGGTGGATGCCTGGGTCACCTGGGAACCCTTCCTCACCGGCGTGCAGCGCCAACTGCCGACCCGCACCCTCACGGACGGCAGCGGGCTGGCCAGCTACAAGCGTTACTACCTGACCGGCACCCCGTACGCCAAGGCCCATCCCGAGGTGTTGAAGGTGGTGTATGAGCAGTTGGAAAAAGCCGGGAAATGGGTGAAGAGCAACCCGCAGGACGCAGCAAAAGTGCTCGGCCCGCTGTGGGGCAACCTGGATGTCGCCACGGTGGAAGCGGCGAATGCGCACCGCAGCTACCTGGTGCAGCCGGTGACGGTCGAGCAGTTGGGTGAACAGCAGAAGATTGCCGATGCGTTCTTCAAGGCGGGCTTGCTGCCCAAATCCGTGGATGCCAAGGATGTCGACACCTGGAAGCCGTAATCGGGTCAACTGTGGAACGGCCTTGGGTGCAAGGACGTGAAGGGCATTAGGCGCTTGCTGGAGATCGCCCAGGCACTGCCAGTCCTTGCGGGAGCTGTCGAACTTTAGTGAGGCTGCGAAGGCGGTGGGACTGTTGGTAGAGGTGTTGGCTGAACCAGCGCTTTCGCGGGCAAGCGCGCTCCCACAGGTGATCGGCGGTGCTGGGCTATCAGTGTTCGGCTGGAGGTCGCCCAGACACTGCCAATCTCCTGTGGGAGCTGTCGAACTTTAGTGAGGCTGCGAAGGCGGTGGGACTGTTGGTTCCAGGGCATGATCAGTTACCTCCTGATCATGCGTATTAACCTGTAAACCATGTCCCCGGTTAGATATGTAAACGATGTCCCCGGTTTGTACCGGGGCAAGCCCGCTCACTACTCAAACCTACGCGCCGCCACCGCACCCAACACCCCGCCCACCATCGGCGCCAGCCAGAACAGCCATAACTGCGCGATGTACTCACCCCCCGCAAACAGCGCCGGCCCGGTGCTGCGTGCCGGGTTCACCGAGGTGTTGGTCACCGGGATCAGCACCAAGTGAATCAGGGTCAGTGCCAAGCCAATCGCAATCGGTGCAAACCCAGGCACAGTGCCCGGAGCGGTCACGCGCATGATGATGAACACAAAGAAGAACGTGGCGATCAATTCAGCCAGCAGCGCGGCTTTCATATCGAATTGGCCTGGGCTCAAGGGCCCGTAGCCGTTGGCGGCAAAACCACCTGCAGCAAAGCCTGGCTGCCCGTTGGCAATCAGGTACAACGCTGCAGCCGCAACGATCGCCGCGCTGACTTGCGCGGCGAGGTACGGCAACACGTCCACGCCGGCCATCCGCCGCCCGGCCCATAGGCCAACCGTCACCGCCGGGTTGAAGTGCCCGCCCGAGATGCCGCCCACCGCATAGGCCATGGTCAGCACCGTGAGGCCGAACGCCAGGGATACGCCGACAAATCCAATGCCCAACTCCGGAAAGGCCGCCGCCAGGATGGCGCTGCCACAGCCGCCAAAGGTCAGCCAGAAAGTACCGAGAAACTCTGCGGTCAAACGCTTTTGCACAATCGACTCCATTGCTGTTCACGTGCCGCCACCACAGGACGTGGGCGGTCCTGGGTGACGGTAGCAATGGGTCTTGAGGCGCCCTATAAGACTTGTCCGGTTTTAGCCGTGTGGCACACCCTGCCCAAACCGCCGAATCGCCAGGCAATACCCAACCAACGCCAGCGCCGCCAACAACCCGCCCGCCGCGCCGATCCAGGCGAAGCCGAACTGGCTACCGACCCAACTGCCCATCAGGGCGCCGCCGCCGATGCCGATGTTGTAGATGCCGGAGAACATCGCCATGGCCACGTCGGTGGCGTCCGGTGCGAGGACCAGGACCTTGGACTGCATCGCCAGGCCAAAGCCCATGATCGCCATGCCCCAGAAGATGCTCAGGCCGACGAGGTAGGATTCAGCACCGCTCAACGGCAGCATCAGCGCCAGGCACGCAGCGAGGATGGACACTGCGCCGACCACGAACAGGTGCGGGTTGAGGCGGTGCACCAGGCTGAACAACAGCGAGCCGATGATGCCCGCACCACCGAAGACCAGCAGGATCAGGGTCACTGCACTGCCGCTCATGCCGGCCACGCCTTCGACGAAGGGCTCGATGTAGCTGTAGGCGGTGAATTGCGCGGTCACCGTCAGCGCGGTGAGCACGTAGAGCGCCACCAGCGCGGGGCGTTTGAACAACAGCGGCAGGCTGCGCAGCGAGCCGGAGTTCTGGCTTGGCAACAGCGGCAAGGTGCGCGCCAGCCAGAACACCAGGGCCGCGGCGAACGCGCCGATCACCAGGAAAGTGGTGCGCCAGCCCATGGCTTCGCCGAGCAGGCGACCCAGCGGAATCCCCAATACCATGGCCAAGGAGGTGCCAGTGGCCAACAGGCCGAGGGCCTGCACCTGCTTGCCTTCCGGCGCCAGGCGCACGGCGAGCGACGCGGTGATCGACCAGAACAATGCATGGGACAAAGCGATGCCAACGCGACTGACCATCAACAGGCCAAAACTGGTGGCGACGCTGGACAGCACATGACTGGCGATAAACAGGCCGAACAGCACGATCAGCAGCTTGCGCCGTTCGACGTTGCGGGTCAGCAGCATCACCGGCAGCGACGTCAGCGACACGATCCATGCGTAGATGGTCAGCATCAGGCCGACGCTGGACACCGGCATGTCAAAGCTGGCGCCGATGGCGCTGAGCAACCCGACGGGCACGAATTCGGTGGTGTTGAACACAAAGGCGGCCAACGCGAGGGCGAAGACCGGTTGCCAGTTGGCTTGGGGAGTTGCAGCTGAATGGCTCATTGAAGGGCGCGGTACTCGGACGATGATCAGACGGCCACCCAGGACAAGCGCCGCCGCCGGGCATTCTATAGGTTTCTGGCCCGGCTGTTGGCGCTGTTCCTAATCAAAAATCCATCAATTTCGTCATGGCGCGGTCATGGTGACCACGTAGAGCCCGGACTGAATCGGCTTTCCAGCGGCGTCGACCAGCTCATACCGTTGGTCGTAATAACGCCCGTCGCCGCTGTCGCTCACCAACTTGACGTTGGCTGGCGCATTGCCCAGCGCCTTGACGCTGCCGACCGAACGCACATCAAACCCGCTGCCGCGACTGGCCTGCGGACAGCCCCTCAACTCCAGCGTCCGGCCGCCCACCGCAGCCGACTCACAACCCGGCATGACTACACTGCCGGAAAACCGGATGACACCGGAGGGTGCAGCCATGCTCACCCCCGTCCACATTGCAAGAAAGCCGGTGAGCACTGACAAACGCATAACGTTGTTCATGACGACATTCCTTCTTGGGTTGTTAACAAGAATGTCGTCTGGCCCCGAATTTACTTGAGGCTACTCGTCAGCAGCTGAAGGAAAAATTACGGGTCCACCTGCCCCATCAACTCCGGAATCGACTCTGGCCGATTCGCATAGCGCTGCGCCAACGCCGCACACACCATCAGCTGGATCTGGTGAAACAGCATCAACGGCAGGATCAGCACGCCCATGCTCGCCCCGGCGAACAACACCTGGGCCATCGGCACCCCGGTCGCCAGGCTTTTCTTCGAGCCGCAGAACAAGATGGTGATGCGGTCTTCCTGGTTGAAGCCAAAGGCCTTGGCCAGCACCGTCGAGGCCACCAGCACCAGGGCCAGCAACACACAGCACGCCACCACCAGGCCGCCGAGTTCCCACAGCGGGATCTGGTGCCAGATCCCCTCATTGACCGCTTCGCTGAACGCGCCGTAGACCACCAGCAGGATCGAACCCTGATCGACGAATTTCAGCCAGGCCTTGTTGCGCCCCACCCACGCGCCAATCCAGCGGCGGGCGATCTGCCCGGCGATAAACGGCAGCAGCAGTTGCACGCTGATTTTCACAATGGCGTCGAGGGTGCTGCTGCCTTCGCCGTGCACATTGAGCAGCAGCGTCACCAGCAACGGCGTGAGGAAAATCCCAAACAGGCTGGACGCCGCCGCGCTGCAAATCGCCGCCGGGATATTGCCCCGTGCCAGGGAAGTAAAGGCAATCGCCGACTGCACCGTGGCCGGCAGCGCGCAGAGGTAAAGCATGCCCATGTACAGCTCGTTGCCGATCAGCGGCGACAGCAGCGGTTTGAGCGCCAGGCCCAGCAGCGGGAACAGCACAAAGGTCAGGCTGAACACCAGCAAGTGCAGGCGCCAATGCCCGGCCCCGGCAATGATCGCCTGGTTCGACAGCTTGGCGCCGTGCAGGAAAAACAGCAGCGCGATGGCCAGATTGGTCACCCAACCAAACGCCACGGCGGTCTGGCCGCTGGCGGGCAGCAATGAGGCGAGGATCACCGTGGCGATCAGGGTCAGGGTGAAGTTGTCAGGGAGAAAACGCGGACGAGTCATAAGTAGGTCTTCCGGGGGTTGCCAAGAGCGTCTGGACGACTCTAACGTAACGGCTTGTTACCGACTAACGCCAATGAGCCAACAAATGCCGCCTAAAGGACAGGACAAAACCGTTCGCCGCAGTGTGCCCGGGCTCGCCAGCCTGCCGCGGCCGGTGTACGGGCGCACCGAATCGCTGCCCAACCGTGCGCTGACCCGTCGCCACAGTCACCCGTGGGTGCAGTTGTCCTATGCGATTGCCGGGGTGCTGGAGATCCAGACCAGCGTCGGCCGCTTCGTCGCCCCGCCGCAGCGCGCGGTATGGATTCCGGCGGGCATGCCGCACCGCGTGTTCAGTTCGCCGCGCACGGAAATGCGCAGCCTCTACCTGGACTGCCGCGTCACCGCCTGGGCGGATGCGCGTTGCCATGTGCTGGAGGTCAGCAGCCTGCTGCGCGAATTGATCCGCAGCTTCAGCGAACTGCCGGTGGAATATGCCGAGGACGGCCCGGACGGGCGCCTGGCCCAGGTGGTGCTGGACCAACTGGCGGCAGCGCCGCAGGTGGATTTGATGCTGCCGCTGCCACTGGACCCGCGTTTGCGCCAGATCTACCGCAGCCTGAACCTGCACCCGGAACAGCAGACCACCCTGGGGGACTGGAGCCGCAAGTTGGCCGTGAGTGAAAAGACCCTGAGCCGGTTGTTCCTGAGCGATACCGGGCTGACGTTCCGCGCCTGGCGCCAGCGCCTGCGCTTGCTGACCGCCCTGCCCGCCCTGGAACGCGGCGAGCGGGTCACGGATGTGGCGCTGGGGTGTGGGTATGAGTCGACGTCGGCGTTTATCAATGCGTTTCGCCAGCAGTTTGATGCGACGCCCGGCGAGTTTTTCCGCTGAAACCCTCGACGCATCAGATACAGGAGACCCAGTCTGGGAGCGGGCTTGTGTGGGAGCGGGCTTGCTCGCGAAGACGGTGTATCAGACCCAAACATGTTGACTGACCCACCGCATTCGCGAGCAAGCCCGCTCCCACATTTTGATTGAGGTAGGCCCGCTAGATAGAGGACTTGGCCAGGATGGCCTGGAGCAGCACATCCGCTCCCGCCGTCGACCACTCTGGCGAAATCTCCTCCGCTTCGTTATGGCTCAAGCCATCCACACAAGGCACAAAGATCATCGCCGTCGGCGCCACCTGGTTCAGGTAGCAGGCATCATGCCCGGCCCCGGAGATCATCGGCCGATGGCTGTACCCCAGTCGCTCAGCCGATGCCCGCACCACTTCGACGCAATCAGCATCAAACGCAATCGGTGCGTATTGGAAAATTTGCTTCACGCTGTGCTGCAAACCAATCCCGTCGGCGATCTGTGCCACCGCATCACGCAACTGCTGATCCTGGCGCGCCAATACCGCTTCATCCGGGTGGCGGAATTCCACGCTGAAAAACACCCGCCCCGGCACCACGTTGCGCGAGTTGGGGAAGATGTTGGCCATGCCCACCGTGGCACGCCCTTCAGCGCCCTGCTCCAGGCCCAAGCCGTTGACCGCCTCGACCACGCGGGCAAAGCCGAGCAAGGCGTCCAGGCGATGGTCCATCGGCGTAGTGCCGGCGTGGGCGCTGCGGCCGTTCAGCTCAACTTCATACCAACGCTGGCCCTGGGCACCGGTGACGACGCCGATGGTGATGCCTTGCGCTTCAAGGATCGGGCCTTGTTCGATGTGCAGTTCAAACGCCGCATGCACCGCCTGGCCACCTACAGGTTCGGGGCCGGCGTAGCCGATCTGCTGCAAGGCCTGGCCGATGCTCACGCCGTTTTTGTCGGCACGGGACAGGCCGTATTCCAGGTCAAACACGCCCGCGTAAACGCCGGACGAAATCATGGCCGGGGCGAAACGCGAGCCCTCTTCGTTGGTCCAGTTGACCACTTCAATCGGCCGCTCGGTCTCGATACCCAGGTCATTTAAGGTTCGCAGCACTTCCAGCCCGGCGAGCACGCCGTAGATGCCGTCGTACTTGCCGCCGAAGGGTTGCGAGTCGCCATGGGAGCCGGTCAGCACTGGGGCCAGATGATTCTGGCGCCCGGCGCGGCGGGCGAAGATGTTGCCCATGGCGTCCACACGGATGCTGCACCCGGCGGCCGTGCACCACTGCACGAACAGGTCGCGACCGCGGCGGTCTTCATCGGTCAGCGCCAGGCGCGAGACGCCGCCCTTTTCGGTGGCGCCGATTTGCGCCATGTCCATCAGCGAGTCCCACAGACGCTTGCCGTTCACCCGCGCCAGGTTACTCATGGGGCTTGGCCCGGTAGCGGAAGTCGCAGCGGTGATCGCCGCCCATGATGGTCTGGGTTCGGGTCAGTTCGATGTCCGGGTTGTAGCCGACGATAAACAGCTCGTCGCGGTTGCACGACAACAGGTGGCCGATTTCGCCCAGGCCCATTTCGGTGTACATCTCGGCGTAGCGGCAGCGCTTGACGTCGTAGTCATAGCGCTCGGCGTCGCTGGCGATGATCTCGACTTTCAGCGCGTCGTCCTTTTCCCAGAGCACTTGCAGCTCGACGAAGCTCTTGAGGTCAGCCTGCTGTTCCAGCGCGGCAAAATGCTTGCCCGCCTGGATCGCCGCATTGCCCACGGCTTCGCCGATCACGGCGGCGGCAAAGTCCTTGCCCTGCTCGCGCTTCAAGATCTCGTAGATCGGCTTGATGATTTCGGCCTCGATCCGCCGCCGGGCGAGGATGCCCAGTTCACCTTCCAGTTTGCTCATTGTCCACCTCCAAAAAACCTAAACCTGTAGTGAGCGGGCTTGCCCCGCGCTGGGGGGCGAAGCCGCCCCAAAACGGTCCGCCGCGGTGTATCAGGAAGACCGCAGTGCCTGGGTTTGGGGCGGCTTCGCCACCCAGCGCGGGCAAGCCCGCTCACTACAATAAGCTCGTGCCCGCCCAGTGGGTTACTGGCCGCCCGCCATGCTGACCGGCTGCCATTGGTTGGCCTTGACCTGGTACACGGTGAACGACGGTTTTTTCAAGTTGCCTTCGGCATCAAACGCGAGGGTGCCGGTCACGCCTGGGTAGCTGATGGCGCGCAGCACCGGCAGGTATTTCTGCGGGTCGACCGAATCGGCTTTTTCGATAGCCGCCACCAGCACGCCAACGCCGTCGTAGGCAAACGGCGCATGCAGTTCGATGTTGGCCTTGTAGCGCTCTTTGTAGGCCTGCTCGAACGCCTTGCCACCGGGCATCTGCGCAATCGCCAGGCCCGGCTCCAAGGCAATCACGCCCTCGCCTTCGTTCTGCGCCAGTTCCAGGAAGGTCTGGCTGACAAAGCCACCGGCCCCCATCAACGGCGCCTTGATCCCCAGTTGCTTGATGCGACGGGCCAGCGGTGCAGCCTGGGAGTCGACGCCACCGAAGAAGATCAGGTCCGGATTCTGGCTGCGGATGTTGGTGAGCACGGAGCTGAAGTCGATGGTCTTGTCATCCACGTATTCGCGGCCGACGACTTTGCCGCCGCCGGCCTCGATGGCTTTGACGAACTGGTCCGCCAGGCCCTGGCCGAACGCAGTGCGGTCGTCGATCACGGCGATGCGCTTGGCCTTGAGCGTGTGCAGCGCATAGTCGCCAGCGACCTGACCGCCGTCATCGTCATGGCCCATGATCCGAAAGCTGGTATCAAAACCCTGCTGGGTGTACGCGTGACCGGTCGCGACCGGCGCCACCTGGGCGATCCCGGCATCGTGGTACACCCGCGCCGCCGGGATGCTGGTGCCGGTGTTCCAGTGACCGACCACGCCGACCACGCCTTCATCCACCAGGCGCTGGGCCACGGTGACGGCGGTGCGTGGGTCGGACTGGTCATCTTCGGAGACCAGCTTGAAGGTCACCGCCTCACCGTTGATTGTCGGGTGCTTGGCGTTGGCCTGGTCGATGGCCAGTCTGGCGCCGTTTTCCAGGTCCTTGCCGATGCGGGCCGACGGGCCGGTGAGTGGGCCTGCCAGGCCGATCAGCACGGTCTGGTCGGCCTGGGCCACGGCGCTGGCGAGGCTGCTCAGGGCCAGGCCGATCAATGCGGTTTTGTTCAAAGTGTTCATCTGGGGTTCCTGCTTCTTTTCGGGCGGGTCGGAACACGCCGGGCGTCCGGTAGCGTCATGGGGGTGTGGTTATTCGCCGAGGTACGCACTGCGCACCTCGGGGTGTTCGAGCAAATCCCGGGACGGGCCGCTGAGGCTGATGCGGCCGGTGTCCATCACGTAGGCGCGGTCGGTGACTTGCAGGGCCAGCCGCGCGTTTTGTTCGACCAGCAACAGGGTCATGCCCTGGCGACATACGTCGTCGATCACCTGGAAGATCTTCTCGACCATGATCGGTGCCAGGCCCATCGACGGCTCATCGAGGACCAACAAACGCGGGCGCGACAACAGCGCACGGGCCAGGGCGAGCATCTGTTGCTCGCCGCCGGACAGCAGGCCGGCAGATTGGTGCAGGCGTTCTTCCAGGCGCGGGAAGTGCCCAAACAGCTCGCGTATTTCGCGCTGCACTTGCGCGTGATCGCGGCGCAGAAAGGCCCCGGCCTGGAGGTTTTCCAGCACGCTCATGCGCGCGAAAATCCCGCGCCCTTCCGGGACCATGGCGATGCCTTGGCGCAGCAGTTGCTCGGGCGCCTGGCCAAGGACCGATCGCCCGGCAAAGCGGATCTCGCCCTTCGCCGCCGGCAGCAGGCCGGTCAACGCCTTGAGGCTTGAGGTTTTGCCCGCCCCATTGGCGCCGATCAGCGTGACGCGCTCGCCTTCGTGGATATGCAGGTCGAGGGCTTTGACCGCTTCGATAGCGCCGTAGCGCACCTGCAAACCCTCGACTTTCAATAAGGCTTCAGACATGGGCGCTGGCTCCGAGATAAGCCTGGATGACCGCCGGGTGCTGACGGACTTCAGCGGGCGGTCCGACGGCGATGACCTGGCCATAATCGAGCACGCTGATGCGGTCGCAGACGCCCATCACCAGCTTCACGTCGTGTTCGATCAACAGCAGTGTGTGGCCGTCGTCGCGGATTTTTTCCAGCAGGCCTCGCAGTTGTACTTTCTCACTGGCGTTCATGCCCGCCGCCGGTTCATCCAGGGCCAACAGGCGTGGTTCGGTGGCCAGGGCGCGGGCGATTTCCAGGCGTCGTTGATGGCCGTAGCTGAGGCTGTCGGCGCGGTAGTTGGCAAACCCGGCGAGGCCCACATAGGCCAGCAAACGATGAGCATGGGCGCGTGTTTGCGCCTCTTCGTCGCGGGCGCTGCGGTGCTGACTCAAGGCCGCCCACAAGCCATTGCGGGTGCGCACATGGCGACCGACCATGACGTTTTCCAGGGCGCTCATCGCATTGAACAGGCGGATATTCTGAAAGGTGCGCGCAATGCCGGCCTCGGTCACCTGATGCACACTGGTGGGCTGGTACTCCCGGCCTTCGAGCTGGAAGCGCCCGGAGTCCGGGGTATACAGCCCCGTCATCACGTTGAAAAAGGTGGTCTTGCCCGCGCCATTCGGGCCGATCAATCCGTAGATCTCGCCGGGCTGGATACTCAGGCTCACGTCGGTCAGCGCCATCACGCCGCCGAAGTGTTTGTTGACCTTGTCGATCTGCAACAGCGGTGCGTTCATCGTGCCACTCCTTTGGGCCACAATCCGGCGGGTCGGTACAGCATCGCGAGAATCAGCGCCAGGCCGTAGAACAGCTGGCGGATGATCTCCGGGTCCACCAGCACCTGGCCGAACAGCGCCTGTTGCAGCGGCCCCATGCTGGCGCGCAAGGCTTCGGGCAAGGCGGCGAGCAGTACGCAGCCAAGAATCACGCCCGGGATATGCCCCATGCCGCCCAGCACCACCATCGCCAGCACGGCGATGGACTCGTTGAGGGTGAAAGACTCGGGCGAAACAAAGCCCTGGAACGACGCAAACAACGCCCCGCTCACCCCGCCAAACGCGGCGCCAATCGCAAACGCCAGCAGTTTGAGGCGCACGGTGTTGATGCCCATGGCCTGGGCCGCGTCTTCGTCTTCACGGATCGCTACCCAGGCGCGGCCGATGCGCGAATGCTCCAGGCGGATGCAGGCGAACAGGATCAGCAGCACCAGCGCCGCAAACAGGTAGTAATAGAGATACACCGAAGGCAGGCGCAGGCCGAACAGTTCCTGGGTGCGGCCCAGGTTGACGCCGAGCAGGTTGACCGGGTCGACCTGGGCGATGCCCTTGGGCCCATTGGTGATGTTTACCGGGCGATCGAGGTTGCGCAGCAGGATGCGGATGATTTCGCCGAAACCCAGGGTGACGATGGCCAGGTAGTCGCCGCGCAGGCGCAAGGTCGGCGCGCCCAATACCACGCCGCACCCGGCGGCGAGCAACGCGCCCAACGGCAGGATCAGCCAGATCGAGGTGTGCATGCCCGCCGGCAACCACGCCGCCAGCGCGGGAAACTGTTGCAGCAGATGGGGCGACGAGAGCAGCGCGGCGAGGTAGGCGCCCACCGCGTAGAACGCGATGAAGCCCATGTCCAGCAGCCCGGCGTAACCGACCACGATGTTCAACCCGAGGGCGAGCATGATGTACAGCAGGGCAAAATCCAGGGTGCGCACCCAGGTGTTGCCGCCGGCGTGGCCAACGATCCACGGCGCCAGCACCAGGGCCACGGCGAACAGCAGCAGGCCCAGGCTCGCGCGCTGGTTGGGGGTCAGGGAGTTGATCATGCGCGGCTCGCCAAACGTTCACCCAACAACCCGGAAGGACGCAATACCAGCACCGCGATCAACACGATGAAGGCGAACACATCCTGGTAATTACTGCCAAACACGCCGTTGGTGGCCGCGCCCAGATAGCCGGTACCAAGGGCTTCGATCAACCCCAGCAGCAAGCCGCCCAGCATGGCGCCCTTGAGGTTGCCGATGCCACCCAGCACCGCAGCGGTGAAGGCCTTGATGCCCGGCAAGAAGCCCATGTAGAAATGCGCGCTGCCGTAGTTGCTGGCCATCATGATCCCGGCGAGCGCTGCCAATGCGCCGCCGATGGCAAAGGTGATGACGATCACGCGATTGGGGCTGATGCCCATCAGGCTGGCGACTTGCGGGTTCTCTGCCACGGCGCGCATGGCGCGACCGAAGCGCGTGCGCTCCACCAGCACCAGCAGTGCGGCCATCACTGACAGGGCGATGGCAATCGTCGTCAGCGCCGTGACGTTGGTGATCGCCGGATGCGCGCAGGCGCCGGGCAACACTTCAATCGGCTCCAGCGGCAACAGTTGCGGGAACATCTGCGGGTTGCGGGTCCACACCAGCATGGCGATGGTTTGCAGCAGCAACGACACACCGATACCGCTGATCAACGGCGCCAGACGTGGGGCATGGCGCAAGCGACGGTAGGCGACACGTTCGATCACCACCGCGAGAACTGCGCAAAACGCCATGGCGACGACAGTGGCGCCGAGCAGCACCAGCACTGGCGGCAAAGCGGGCCAGGTCGCCTGCAACAAGCGGATTACCGACAGGCCCACCAGCGCGCCGATCATCAACACATCGCCATGGGCAAAGTTGATGATGCGCAAGATGCCGTAGACCATGGTGTAACCCAGGGCCACCAGCGCGTAGAGACTGCCCGTCATCAAACCATTGAGCAGTTGTTGGATAAACCCATCCATGAAAACCGTCGACCTCAGTGCGTACAGGGGCGGCACACTAAGCATCTATTCTGTTTTTATCAAATAACAGAAAGTCATATGGTTATATCAAGCTTAAAACAGGCTATTTATGCCGAAAATACGGCGCTTATGGCTCTTTATTTGTGGATTTAGTTGGTATTTAATTCAACACATGAATAAATCAGAACAGTTAGCCAATGACCCTCCCCTGCGCGCCGTGCGCACGTTCGAAGCCTTTGCCCGTCATGGCGGGGTGAATGCCGCCGCGCGCGAGCTGGACGTTTCCGCCTCGGCCATCAGCCATCAACTGCACTTGCTGGAAGACTTCCTGCAGCAGCCGCTGACCTTGCGTCAAGGCCGCAACCTGGTGCTTACCGACGAAGGCCGCGAGTACTACCGCGCCATCCGTTCGGCGTTTGCGGTGCTGCGCAGTGCCACCGAACATGTGCGCGAAAAAAGCGCCACGCGCCAGGTGACCATCAGCCTGATCCCACTGTTTGGCATCAACCTGTTCATCCCGCGTTTGGCGAGTTTCCTGAAGGACCACCCGGCACTGGACATCAACGTGACCTATGCCAACCACCGCAGCTACCCGAGTGACGCGGCCGACCTGTCGATCCGTTTCGGCACCGGGCACTGGCCGGGCTATCACAGTGAGCCGCTGATTTCTGGCGCGGTCACGCCCTATTGCAGCCGCGCCTTCCTGGCGCAACACGGGCCGATCGACACGCCCGCAGCGCTGAGTGAACTGCCGCTGCTGCACGACGAAGAACGCGGCACCTGGGGCCAATGGTTCGAGGCCGCCGAGGTGGATGCCACGGCGTTGAATGGGTTGTTGCTGGAAGACGGCCAACTGGCGCTGACCGCCACCCTCACCGGCCTGGGCTGCGCACTGCTGCGCGAGCCGCTGGTGGCACCGCTGGTGGCCAGTGGCGAGCTGGTGAAGCTGTTTGAACTGGAAGTGAATGATGGCCGCCAGTACTACCTGTGTCGGCGGGCCAACAGTGAGTTGTCGAGCGAGGGCAATGACTTGTATGACTGGATCAAGCGCAGTTTGATTGCCGTCTGAGCCGTGTGAAGATCCGCATCTTGAATTGAGCCAGAGCCGAATTTAGCTGCTATTGTGCCGCGCTCTGAAAAACCGCCGAACCTGCGAGGAAATGCACGTTGAACACTGACGAAAAAATGACCGGGGACCTGTTCGAGGTGGATAAGCGCCTGTCACTCAAACCCGTGGTGGACTTCAACAGCTACCTGCGCACAGCGTTCGGCGACGGCCCGTGCACCTGCATCCGCTGCACCGCCAGCCAGGGCGATGAAAGCGGCTATGCGTTCCAGCACACCTTTACCTTTGACGGCAAACCCACCCACCGTCGCTTCGCCACCACCTCGGGCAGCGATGTGTTGCAGGTGTTGAAGAAGGCGTGGTTGTCGTACACCAAGGCTGAGTTGCCACTCAGTGGCGTACTGGCACTGGAGACGGTGAAGGAGTTTGTCGAGCCGCAATTGCACAAGCGTCTGGTGCCGCTGTTTTTGGCTAGCGAGCTGGTCAAGGAAGTGGACGGTGAGTTGCACATCCAGTTGCAGGACTGAACAACCTGAATAATGTCGCAGGGGGTTGGCGAATGCGCTGACAGCGGCGCAGCCCCTCGCCAACAACCAAAATCTGTAGTGAGCGGGCTCGCCCCGCGCTGGGGGGCGAAGCCGCCCTAAAACCAGACACCTCGGTCTTTCTGATACACCGCGGCGCCTGGATTTGGGGCGGCTTCGCCACCCAGCGCGGGGCGAGCCCGCTCACTACAAGTTGTTACTTACGGGCGGCCTCCCATTGTTTGAGCAGGTCGCCGTAGGCCACGGTCTCGCCTTTGGGTTTCTCGTTGGCCAGTTTCGGCTTCGGTGCACCCGGCTGGTCGAACCAGTATTGCGCGTCACGCTCGGGGTTCATTTTCGGGCCGCACGTCGTTTGCACCTTGGAACGCTCCAGGCGCGTCATGATTGCGTCTTGCTCCTTGGCCAGGTTATCCAGCGCCTGTTGCGGGGTCTTCTCGCCGCTGGCGGCGGCGGCGATGTTGCTCCACCACAGCTGCGCCAGACGCGGGTAGTCGGGCACGTTGGTGCCGGTTGGCGACCACTGTAGTCGAGCCGGACTGCGATAGAACTCCACCAGGCCACCCAGCTTCGGCGCCAGGTCGGTCATGGCCTGGGAGTTGATGTCGGACTCTCGGATCGGCGTCAGGCCGACGATGGTTTTCTTCAGCGAGACGGTTTTTGAGGTCACGAACTGCGCGTAGAGCCAGGCCGCAAGCTTTTGCTTCTCTGGAGTGGACTTCATGAAGGTCCAGGAGCCTACGTCCTGATAGCCCTTCTTCATACCTTCTTCCCAGTAAGGCCCGACCGGCGACGGCGCCATGCGCCATTTCGGCGTGCCGTCGGCATTCACCACTGGCAGGCCCGGCTTGACCATATCGGCGGTAAACGCGGTGTACCAGAAGATCTGCTGGGCAATATTGCCCTGGGACGGCACCGGGCCGGATTCGGAGAAGGTCATACCCGCTGCTTCCGGTGGCGCATAGGCCTTCATCCAATCCACGTATTTCTGCGTGGCGAATACGGCGGCCGGGCCGTTGGTGTCGCCGCCACGGGTGACACTGGAGCCCACCGGATGGCAGTCCTCGACGCGAATGCCCCACTCGTCCACCGGCAGGCCGTTGGGCAAGCCTTTGTCGCCGCCACCGGCCATGGAGAACCAGGCATCGGTGAAGCGCCAGCCCAGGGACGGGTCTTTCTTGCCGTAGTCCATGTGCCCATACACGCGCTTGCCGTCGATCTCCTTGACGTCTTCGCTGAAGAATTTGGCGATGTCTTCGTAGGCCGACCAGTTGACCGGCACGCCGAGGTCATAACCGTACTTTTCCTTGAACTTGGCTTTGAGGTCCGCACGTTCGAACCAGTCGGCGCGGAACCAGTATAGGTTGGCGAACTGCTGGTCAGGCAGTTGGTAGAGCTTGCCGTCCGGCGCGGTGGTGAAGGACAGGCCGATAAAGTCCTTCAGGTCCAGCGTCGGCGAAGTGAAGTCCTTGCCTTCGTTGGCCATCAGATCGGTGATGGATTCCGTCTTGCCATAGCGAAAGTGCGTACCGATCAAGTCGGAATCGTTGACCCAGCCGTCATAGATGTTCTTGTCGGACTGCATCTGGGTTTGCAGCTTCTCCACCACGTCGCCTTCCTGCAGCAGGTCGTGGGTCAGCTTGATCCCGGTGATTTCACTGAAGGCCTTGGCCAGGACCTTGGACTCGTACTCGTGGGTGGTGAGGGTTTCCGACACCACGTTGATCTTCATCCCACGGAACGGTTCGGCCGCCTTGATAAACCACTTGAGTTCCGCCAGCTGCTGCTCGGCCGTGAGGGTGGATGGTTTGAACTCGCTGCCGATCCATTTTTTCGCGGCATCTTCGTACGCATCGGCCCAGGCCGAAGCGCTCAAACCGCTGAGGGCCAAGACGGCGGCCAATGAAATGCTATGTCGCAGCTTATTGTTTTTATCGAACATAGAGACCTCCTGGTTGTTTATTCATAAGGGCACTAGCCCCAACGCATCACGCTCAACAGCCACACCAGGGACAGCGCAGTCGCCACCCAGATGCTCCAGCCGGTGACGCCGATTACCAGCAAATGCAGGTAGGCGCTGCCGAGAAGACCGATAAACAGGCGATCACCACGGGTGGTGCTGATCGGTAAAAAACCGCGCCGGGGGATACTCGGCGAACGCAGTTCCCAGGTGGTCATGCCCGCCAGAATCAGGGCAATGCCGCCGAAGAACAGTGCAGTGGGGGTGGTCCAGGCCATCCATTCCATCATCGACTCCTCAGACCCGGCCCAGGGCAAAGCCCTTAGCCACGTGGTTGCGAACAAACCAGATCACCAGCATGCCGGGCAGGATGGTCAACACCCCCGCCGCTGCCAGTACGCCCCAATCGATGCCCGATGCCGAGACCGTACGGGTCATCACCGCAGCAATGGGCTTGGCGTTGACCGAGGTCAGAGTGCGCGCCAGCAGTAGCTCGACCCAGGAAAACATAAAGCAGAAAAATGCCGTCACGCCGATGCCCGAGCCGATCAGCGGGATAAAGATCTTCACGAAAAACTTGGGAAACGAGTAGCCGTCGATGTAGGCGGTTTCGTCGATCTCCTTGGGTACGCCGGACATGAACCCCTCAAGAATCCACACCGCCAGCGGCACGTTGAACAAACAGTGAGCCAGTGCCACGGCGATGTGGGTGTCAAACAAACCGATCGACGAATACAGCTGGAAGAACGGCAGTAAAAACACCGCCGGCGGCGCCATACGGTTGGTCAGCAGCCAAAAGAACAGGTGCTTGTCGCCGAGGAAGCGATAGCGCGAAAAAGCGTAGGCCGCCGGTAGTGCCACCGTAAGAGAAATCACCGTGTTCAGGCTGACGTAGTACAGCGAATTGAGGTAGCCGGTGTACCAACTCGGGTCGGTGAAGATCACCTTGTAGTTGGCCAAGGTGAAGTCCTGCGGAAACAGCGTGAGCCCGCCGAGGATTTCGGTGTTGCTCTTGAAGGACATGTTCAGCAGCCAATAGATCGGCACCAACAGGAACAGGATGTAGATCAGCAGCGGGATAACCTTGCGCTTGCTCATGTCTGCGGCCTCAGCGGTTGGCGTCGGAGTGGGTCATGGCGGTGTAGAACAGCCAGGACACCAACAGGATGATCAGGAAGTACACCAGGGAAAACGCTGCCGCCGGCCCCAGGTCGAATTGACCTACGGCCATCTGGGTCAGCGTCTGACTGAGGAAGGTAGTGGCATTCCCCGGTCCACCGCCGGTCAGTACGAACGGCTCGGTGTAGATCATGAAGCTGTCCATAAAGCGCAGCATCACCGCGATCAACAGCACGCTTTTCATCTTCGGCAACTGGATATGTCGGAACACCGCCCAGGCGGATGCACGATCGATCCGTGCGGCCTGGTAGTACACATCCGGAATGGCCCGAAGCCCCGAGTAGCAGAGCAGCGCCACCAACGAGGTCCAGTGCCATACGTCCATGACCAGCACAGTGACCCAGGCGTCTGCCGTGTTGGCCGCGTAGTTGTAGCTGATGCCCAGCGCGTTGAGGCTGTAACCCAGTAAACCGATGTCGGCGCGGCCGAAAATCTGCCAGATGGTGCCCACCACATTCCATGGGATCAGCAACGGAATCGCGAGGATGATCAGCACCAGTGACGACCAGCGGCCCTTGGTCGGCATGGTCAAGGCGATGGCGATACCCAGAGGGATTTCGATCAACAGCACGCAGGCCGAGTAGATGAACTGGCGCAACAGTGAGTCGTGCAGGCGCGGGTCGAGCAGCACCTGCTTGTACCAATCGGCACCGACGAAGTAGCGGCTGGATTGGTCGAAGATGTCCTGCACCGAGTAGTTGACCACGGTCATCATCGGGATCACCGCACTGAACGCCACCAGCAGGAACACCGGCAACACCAGCCACCAGGCCTTGTTGTTCTGCACCTTGTTCATGGCTGCACCTCCAGCAGGTAATCGTCGGCGTAGAGCATCAGCCATTGCGCGGGGAAGCTGATGCAGGCCTGGCCTTGCGGCACCGGTTTGTCTTCGGCCAGGCGGACCTTCAACAGCGCGCCGTCGAGGTTGAGGGTGATGATCTTGTAGGTGCCGAGGTCTTCCAGATGAGTGACATCGGCGTGCAGGGCGTCAGGGTTGTACTCATCCCATACGTGGATAAATTCCGGGCGGATACCGACCTGGAGTTTTTTGTAAGGCGTGTCGTTGATGCGCTGTTGAAGCGCCTCGGACAACGGCAGATGGGTACCAGCAAAACGCACCCCGCCCACCTCGGCCTGCACCTCGATCAGATTCATCCCAGGGCTGCCGATGAAATAGCCGACAAAGGTGTGGCTGGGGCGCTCGAACAGTTCACGCGGCGTACCGAACTGCACGATCTGCCCGCCGTACATCACCGCGATCTTGTCGGCGAAGGTCGAGGCTTCCAACTGGTCGTGGGTCACGTAGACCATGGTGATATTGAACTGCTCGTGGATCTGCTTGAGCTTGCGCCGCAGCTTCCACTTGAGGTGCGGGTCGATCACCGTCAACGGTTCATCGAACAGGATCGCCGACACGTCGTCACGCACCAGGCCACGGCCCATGGAGACTTTCTGCTTTTCGTCGGCGGTGAGGTTGCGCGCCTTTTTCGTCAGCAGGTTTTGTAGGTCGAGGACTTCGGCAATTTCCTGCACCTTGCTGTGAATTTTCGCTTCGGCCATGCCCTGATTGCGCAGTGGGAACGCCAGGTTGTCGAACACGGTCATGGTGTCGTACACCACCGGGAACTGAAACACCTGGGCAATATTGCGTTTTTCCGGGGTGAGGTCGTTGACCACTTTGGTGTCGAACAGCACCTGGCCTTCGGAGGGGCTGAGCAGGCCGGAGATGATGTTGAGCAAGGTCGACTTGCCGCAACCCGACGGCCCGAGCAACGCGTAGGCACCGCCCTGCTCCCAGACGTGGTTCATTTCCCTAATTGCGTAGTCCTCAGGACCACTCGGCGTAGGGCTGTAGCTGTGCGCCAGGTTCTGCAAATGGATCTCGGCCATCAGGCAACCCTCGCAACACGTCGCCCGGGAGCTTGGACCAAGCGGCCCTGGCTATCGAACACAAACAGTTTATGGGTGGGGATATACACGCGGATCGGTGCGTCGACGTCGTACTCATGCACCCCAGGCAGGTGCAGCACCAGTAGGAAATGTTCGCTGCGCACATGCAGAAAGGTTTCCGAGCCGCTGATCTCGGCGACTTCCACAGTCACCGCCAGCTCCAGGTCATCGTCGTTGCTCGGCACCAGGCTGATATGGCTGGGACGCACGCCAAAACGGAATTCGCCTTCACCGATGGGGCGCAAATCGACATTGAGCGGAAAGTGCACAAAATTCGCGAAGCTGACTTCGTTGCCGCTGATCCGTCCCGGCATCAGGTTGATCGGCGGTTCGGAAAACAGCTCGGCAGCCAGCACGCTCTGGGGTTGGTGATAGACCTCGGCGGCCTTGCCGCTCTGAATCACCCGACCTTCGTGAAGGATGGTGGTGGTGCCACCCAGCGCCAGGGCTTCGTTGGGTTCGGTGGTGGCGTAGATGGCGATGGTATGGCGCGCCTTGAACAGCTCGCGCATTTCCTGACGCAGCTCTTCGCGCAGTTTGTAGTCCAGATTCACCAGCGGCTCATCGAACAGGATCAACTCGGCGTCTTTCACCAAGGCCCGGGCCATGGCCGTGCGCTGCTGCTGGCCGCCGGACAATTCCAGCGGGTGGCGCTGCAGGAATTTCTCGATGCGCAGCATCTTGGCGGTTTCCAGCACCTTGCTTTGGATCAGCTCGTTGGCCATCCCGGCCTGGCGCAAGGGCGAGGCGATGTTTTCGAACACGGTCATGGTCGGGTAGTTGATGAACTGCTGATACACCATCGACACGTTGCGCAGGCGCACCGGCTTGTGGGTGACATCCACGCCGTTCATCAGAATGCGGCCGCTGTCGGGCTTGTCCAGGCCGGCCATCAGGCGCATCAGGCTGGTCTTGCCGGACAGGGTGCGGCCGAGCAACACGTTGAAGGAACCGGCTTCGAAACGCAGGGTGGCGTCGTCGATCCAGGTTTGGCCTTCAACGACGCGGGAGACATGTTCCAGGGTCAATGACATGACACGACCTTTTTTATTATTGGAATGAATCTGGCCATTCGTCAGAGCGAGTTTCGTGCCAAAACTGCAAGTGCTTGATGTATGAGGAAATGGCTTGAACGGGATGTTCGGGAGTGAACAATCCGACTGAACAACTGAACAGTTCGGGGGTTGACAATGAACAGTTCTGAACAACACTCTCTTGGCCATCGACACCGCCAACATGTGGGAGCGGGCTTGCCCGCGATGACGGTGTATCAGCTTGCCTGTTCAGTGACTGACCCACCGCTATCGCGGGCAAGCCCGCTCCCACATCGGGCTGCGCAAGGCTGTATAAAAATAACAATAAAAGAAGGTCACACCATGGCCGAACCCTTGGCTCACGACACCCTTATCCAGGAATCCTGGCGCCGTTGCCGCGCATTCGGCCTGGACCATCAAAGCGCCCCCAGCTTTGATCAACTGCCCGCCGCAGGCATCAGCCAACTGCTCGAAAGCCAACATTCCCTGGTGCAGACCACCCACCAGGAAGTGTTGCCGTACTACGAAAACATCCTGAGCAATTCCAACTGCCTGATCATGCTGGCCGACAACCAGGGCCAGGTGCTGACCTCGTGGGGCACCCAGCGGTTCATCGAGCCGAAACTGGCCCGCGGCTTCAACCCTGGCGCCAGCTGGCAGGAGCGTTCCAGCGGCACCAATGCCATCGGCACCGCGCTGGCCTGTGCCCAGGCGGTGCATATCGAGCACGACGAACACTTCCTCAAGGCCAACCGCTTCATGACCGGTTCGGCGGCGCCGATTTTCGATGCGCAACGCGAGATCATTGCGGTGCTGGATGTGTCCAGCGACAGCTACCTGCCGCCCTCCCACACCTTGGGCATGGTCAAGATGATGAGCCAGACCGTAGAAAACCGGCTGATCCTCAACCTGTTTCGCGGTGAACACTTCCAACTGACCTTCAACACCGGCCTGAACAACCTCGACAGCCAATGGGCCGGCCTGCTGATCTTTGATGACAGCGGCCAGGTGCTCTCGGCCAACCGCCGTGCAGACAACCTGCTGGGCATCAGCTTGTCGCGGGTGATGATCGACCGTTTGTTCAAGGTGTCGCTGCTGGAGTTGTTGAACCAGCCGGAAGGCTTGCCGTTTTCGTTGCAGGCGGCGGGACGCAATCGGTTCCAGTGCCTGTTGAAACGCCCCAAGCAGATGCCGGTGCAGGCGCGAGTATTCACACAACCCGCAGCGCCAAAGCCGGCAGCGGTTGGCCTGAAAACCTTGCACTTCGGCGACCTGCGCGTGGAGAAGGCCGTACGCCAGGCCGAGCGGTTGCTGGAGAAGGACATTCCGCTGCTGATCCACGGCGAAACCGGCGTGGGCAAAGAGGTGTTCGTCAAAGCCCTGCACCAGGCCAGTTCCCGCAGCCAGCAGGCGTTTATCGCGGTGAACTGTGCGGCCATTCCGGCTGAGCTGGTGGAATCGGAACTGTTCGGCTACGAAAAAGGCGCGTTCACCGGGGCCAATCAGAAAGGCAGCATTGGCCTGATCCGCAAGGCCGACAAGGGCACGTTGTTTCTTGACGAGATCGGCGATATGCCGCTGCCGACCCAGGCGCGTTTACTAAGGATATTGCAGGAACGTTGTGTGCAACCAGTCGGTAGTAGCGAGCTGTTCCCGGTGGATTTGCGCATTATCTCGGCCACCAACCGCGCCCTGCGCGAATGGGTGCAGGCCGGGCGTTTTCGTGAGGATTTGTACTACCGCATTGGTGGCCTGACCCTGGAGTTGCCGCCCTTGCGCGAGCGCACCGATAAGCAGGCGCTGTTCCAGCAACTCTGGCAACAACACCGCGAGCCGACCCAATGGGCCGGGCTGAGCGCCGAGGTGCTGGCACTGTTTGAGCAGCATCCGTGGCCGGGGAATTTGCGCCAGGTGAGCAGCGTGTTGCAGGTCGCGCTGGCGATGGCCGAAGAGCAGCCGATTCGCGCGGAACACCTGCCGGATGATTTTTTTGTCGACCTGAACGTGACGCCGCCGCTGCCCGCCAATGAGTTTCTGGATGACAACATCGACCTGAACCAGCGCTTGAAGGCGCTCGGCGGGAACATTTCCCACCTTGCGCGGGAACTCGGCGTCAGCCGCAACACCCTGTACAAACGCCTGCGCCAGAACGAACCCTAGCGCGGCTTGACCACCACCAGCAGGTCGGTGAAGTACTCCACCTGGATCGGCAGGTTATCCGCCAATGCCGCGAGCGCCGCCGCCGTGTCATCCAGTTTGAACACCCCGGACACCCGCAGGTTGCGCAGGGCCTCGGGATCGAAACGCAGCATCCCGTGGCGATAGCTGGCCAAGGTTTGCAGGACGTCGCCGAGGGGTTGGTCATTGACCTTGAGCAGGCCACGGGTCCAGGCGTCCGCATCGGCATTGCCGCTGGCTTGCGCAGGCTGCGCGTGACCGTGGTCAAGCACCGAACGCTGGCCGGCCATGACCTTGACGCTGTCGCGGCTGTCGCCCTGCACGGCCACGGTGGACTCGATCACCGTGACCACGGTCGTTCCGTCGGCCGCACGCTTGACCAGATAACGGGTGCCCAGTGCCGTCGCCGTGCCCTGGTCGGTGCGCACTACGAACGGTCGCTGCGCATCCTTGGCCACATCGACCCAGAGTTCGCCTTGCAGCAACTCGATCACTCGCTGGTGGCCGTCAAATTTCACGTCCACCGCCGAGTTGCTGTTGAGCTGCAGTTGGCTGCCATCGTCGAGGGCGATCTGCCGGCGTTCGCCGACGCCGGTGCGCTGGTCAGCCATCCACACCGGCAGGTGTTGCAGGCCCAGCCAGGCGCAGAGCACCACGCCGAGCAAACCGACCGCCTGGGCGCCACGCCGGTGTTGGGGCGCAAACGCACGGTTGAGGGCGCGACGCGCAGGCTTTGCCGGCAAGGTGTCGAGGCTGCCCCACAGGCCGCGCATGCGCTCGATGGCGACGGCGTGGCGCGGGTCGGCGTCGCACCATGCGCGGAAGGCCTGGCGCTCGGCGTCGCTGACGTCTTCGTCGTGCAAGCGTGTCAGCCAATTCGCCGCTTGCTGGATGATGTGTTCGCAGTTCATTAGAGCGGGTCGGCCCCGTGCAGGCTGTGGTAACAGTGCACCAGGGCGCTGGAGATGTAGTTTTTGACGGTGCTGGAGGAAACTTCCAGGCGCGTGGCGATTTCACTGTAGGTGAGCCCGTCGAGGCGACTTAACAGAAAGGCCTCGCGAGCCTTGGCGGGCAAGCCGGCGAGCATCTCGGCGATGCGTTCCAGGGCTTGCAGCGCGACATGGATCGCCGCTGGGTCGGGCATGCCGGCGTCTTCGCACTGGACGGCGAGGGCCTCCATGTAGGCTTTTTCGATACGGCGACGACGGGCACTATCGATCAGCAAGCGCCCTGCCGTGGTCGCCAGGAACGCCCGGGGCTCCTTGATATGTTGCGGTTCGGCGAGCATGAGGACGCGGATAAACGCATCGTGAGCCAGGTCGGCGGCGTGTTGCGAGCAACCCAGCTTTTTGCGCAGCCAGCCGTGCAACCAGCCGTGATGCTCGCTGTACATTGCCGCAAGGGTCTGCTGACGGGCTGAACCGTCAAGCGTGGCCGGAATGTCATGCATGCGCAAAAGAGTCTCAAATGGGAAATATTACCAATTGCGCAAACAATGCCAGTAAAACGAAGTAGGAGCAAGAACCACTGAGCAGCACCTATCACTGTTGACTGACGGACCGTCATCGCGGGCAAGCCCACAGTTGATTGATGTTGATGGGAAGTGAGTGTTCGGCTGGAGATCGCCCAGGCACTGCCAATCCCCTGTGGGAGCTGTCGAGCTTTAGCGAGGCTGCGAAGGCGGTGGCACTGTTGATAGAGGTGTTGGCTGAACCACCGCCTTCGCGGGCAAGCCCGCTCCCACAGGTGATTGGTGTTGATGGATAGTGAGTGTTCGGCTGGAGATCGCCCAGGCACTGCTAGTCCCCTGTGGGAGCTGTCGAGCTTTAGCGAGGCTGCGAAGGCGGCGGTACTGTCGGTAGAGGTTTTGGCTGAACCACCGCTTTCGCGGGCAAGCCCGCTCCCACAGGTGATTGGTGTTGATGGATAGTGAGTGTTCGGCTGGAGATCGCCCTCACACCGCCAATCCCCTGTGGGAGCTGTCGAGCTTTAGCGAGGCGGCGAAGGCGGTGGCACTGTTGGGAGAGGTGTTGGCTGAACCACCGCTTTCGCGGGCAAGCCCGCTCCCACAGGTGATTGGTGTTGGCGGGCTGTCAGTGCTCGGCTGGAGATCGCCCGAACACTGCCAATCCCCTGTGGGAGCTGTCGAGCCCTAGCGAGGCTGCGAAAGCGGTGGCACTGTTGATAGAGGTTTTGGCTGAACCACCGCTTTCGCGGGCAAGCCCGCTCCCACAGGTGATTGGTGTTGATGGGGAGTGAGTGTTCGGCTGGAGATCGCCCAGGCACTGCTAGTCCCCTGTGGGAGCTGTCGAGCTTTAGCGAGGCTGCGAAGGCGGCGGTACTGTCGGTAGAGGTTTTGGCTGAACCACCGCTTTCGCGGGCAAGCCCGCTCCCACAGTTGATTGGTGTTGATGGATAGTGAGTGCTCGGCTGGAGATCGCCCAGGCACTGCCAATCCCCTGTGGGAGCTGTCGAGCTTTAGCGAGGCTGCGAAGGCGGTGAGACTGTTGGTGGAGGTGTTGGCTGAACCACCGCTTTCGCGGGCAAGCCCGCTCCCACAGGTGAGCTGTGTTGTTCGGCAGAACGCGTCTGGCTCCAGATCTCACAGCCAACGCCAATCCCTGTGGGAGCTGGCTTGCCTGCGATGACGGTCTGTCAGCCTCAGCGCCAGCTCCAGGACACGCCGGTGTAGATGCCGCGACCATCGCCCGGTGTGGAACGCGCCATGTCTGCGCCCTTGTCGTCGTAACCCGGCGTGACGGTATTGGCGTAGCGACGGTTGGTGAGGTTGCGCAGGTCAACCCAGGCTTGCCAGTCGTGCTTGGGGGCGTCGTAACCGAAGGTTGCACCCAAGAGGGTGTAGGACGCAGCCGTGTAGGAATTGGCATAGTCCACTGCCACTTTTGACGAATGCTCGGTGTTGAAGCTGGTGTAGAAACCGGTCGGATGGCTGTAGCGCAACTGCCCCTGGTAGTAGTGCCTGGGGATACCCGGCAAGGTGTTGTCGCCGAAGCGCTCATCGTCGCGGTAGTGGAAGTCGCTGAAGGCATATGCCTGGCGCAGGTCGAGCTTGCCACTGCCGCCGCCGTCCCACAGCGGGCTGAGCAGGCTCAGTTCGATGCCTTGGTGGATGGTTGGGCTGGCGTTGTTTTCGGCGTTTATCGCACGGGTGCTGGAGGTTTCGGCCTGTACTTCTACAGTGAGCAATTCGTGGCGCACTTCAGAGCGATACAGCGCCAAGTCCCATTGGCCGAACCACTGCTCGCCACGTCCCCCGATCTCCAAGGTTGTAGCGGTCTGGTTTTTCAGGCTGACACCTTCGCGGGCCATGCCGTTGGCCGGTCCGCTCGTAAAGTACTTGTTCGAACCCCAGATCATCGACCACGCATGCGGCGGCTCCACCGAGCGGCTCAGGTTGCCGTAGACCTGCAATTGCGGCGTGAAGTCGTAACGCAGGCCGACCCGTGGTGCGTAGTCCCAATCGTGCTGGCTCAGCGGTGCGTGGGTCTCTGGGTAAGTGACTTCGGTTTCGCGGCGGGTATAGATTGCCGCGAGGCCGGTGGTCAGCCACAGGTCCGGCACCAGCTCCAGGTCGTTGCCGATGTGCAGCACGGTGTCGGATCCCAGGTAGCTGTAGTCGCGGGTCTTGGTGCCGGGGGCGTAGTATTTTGTGGGGTCTTTTGAAGGAATACGCACGTATTCCGCGCCACCGTTATTGGGCATCGCCTGGGTAGTACGCAGGCCGATGGTGGTCTTGCTGTCGTGCCCGAACAGCGTGTCCTGGCGGATGTAATTGAGGGTGCTGCTGATGTCGGTGTAGGCGACTTTCAGGCGGATGGTGCCTTCGCGCAGGTCCATCGGGTAATCGTGGTAGGCCAAGCCGAATTCGACGCGGGAGTTGTCGTCCAGCTGCAAGGTGGTCTTGTTGGCGATCCAGGTCGAGCCCGGTTGCAGGCGCTTGGAGTCACGGGCGGCGTTGAGGCTGTTGGCGGCGCGGGGGTCGTGGCTGATCTGGTCGCGCGTCAACTTGCCGGGGGTATCGTTGGTGGTTTCGCGGTAACGGATGTAAAAACGCGTTTCCAATTCCGGGCTGAAGCGGTAGCCGAAGTTGGCGGCGAAGCCTTTGCCGGTGGCTGCGCTCTGGCGTTGGTAGCCGTCGGATTCGGAGTCGGTGAGGCTGATGTAGTAGTCGGCATCCCCCAGCACCTGGCCCGAGCTGATCTCGCGCTGGGCGTAACCTTTGCTGCCCACTTCATAGCGCAGTTGCAGTTTGGGCGCATCGTAGCCGGTGCGGGTCACGTAGTTGACCGCGCCCCCCAGGGCCAAGGCGCCCTGGTCGAAACCATTGGCGCCGCGCAGCACTTCGACGCGGCTTTGCCACAACGGGTCTTTCAATTCATAGGGCGTGCCGCCAGGGCCGGTCAGCGGCAGGCCGTCGAACATTTCATACAGGCCCGAGCCATGGGCACCGGGGCTGCGGTTCAAGCCCGAGCCACGGATCGACAGTTTGATCCCTTCGTTGTTCGCTGCCTTGGCGTACACCCCGGCCTGGTACTTGAACACGTCCTCGTTGGTGCTCACCCTGCCCTGCTGCACGCTGTCCATGTCGATGTAGTTGGTGCCGCCCGGCACGCTCTTGAGCTGGGCCTCGGCGATTTCGCCAGCGCTGGCTTCGCTGCTGGTGACTTCGACCGGGGCCAGTTGCAGACCTTCGGCGTGCACCAGTGAGCCAAAGGTCAGGGCAGCGAAAAGGAGCGGAGGTTGACGCAGCAACATGGGGTGGGTCCTTGGAAATCGGGGAGGCGAAAATGGCGGGGCCCAGATGGGAAGACAAGGATCGCGCTCAAGTCACGCCTGATTAACCGGGTATTTACCTGTGGCGTACAAGCGATCAGCAATGGCGGCCTGTCAGAAGGAAAGGATCGATCTAACCGCGGCTGAGATTCAGCGTCTGCAACAGCTCATCGGCCTCTGAACCGGGAGGAAACCGCAAACCATACATTTCATCGGTCGCCAAAATCTCGGCCAGGGTGTCGTGCAACTGCGCCTCTGTCGGCGATTCCCGCAGCAGTTTGTGCGCGGGCAATAACAACTCCGCAGAAACGCCTTGAACGCTCGCGGCATTGATGACGGCAAACAGGATAAATCGCAGGCGAATCTCGCGATCAGTCGGCCAACGCGTTTTTTGCTTACCCAAGGCAGCCACTCATGTTTAAGAAAAGTCCGAGGCTATTGCCGAGCCGAGAGCGTTTCAAGCAGCGTCCGTGCACTTAGGCCCGTTCCTACACTGGAAAGCGAAACAACGTACTGGCTCAGGCCGTTGAACGCACCCGCGTTGCCTGCCAGCACATCAGTGAGCCCAGCGTTACCAGGACTGCGCCTTGCCAGAACTGTGCAGTGAGATGCGCACCCAGCCACACAGCGGCAAATGCCGAAGACAACACCGGCGCAGAGTACGAGGCAGTGGCGAGCAACGTCAGGTTGCCGCGCAGTATTCCGACGTTCCACAGCGCATAACCGCCGGCCATGGCCACACCGGCCGCACCCAGTTGCAGGCTGCCATTGAAAGTGAATGCCGGCAGCACTTCGCTGCTCAGCGCGTATTTCAACCAGAGCACACTGGCGGCCAGGATGAAAAACAGCATCACCAGATTTTGCCCGCCGGCGTAGCGTCGGGTGACATTGCAGTAAAGCGCAAAAGTGACTGCACAGCCGAGCGCGAGGCTATAGCTCAGGGGGTTGCTGTTCACATTGGCGACGAGGGTGGCCAAGGCCAGGCCATCGCCGCTCACCACCCACACGATGCCGAACAACGCCAGCACGGTGCCAGGCAAGATCAGCCAACGGGCCTTTTGCCCATTCATGACGATGGCGAGCAGTACGGTCAGGCATGGCCACAGGTAATTCACCACACCCAGCTCAATCGCCTGGTTGTGATTGCTTGCGTAACCCAATGCCAGCGACAGGCACAATTCGTACGCCACAAACAGCGCACTGCCCACAATCAGGTAGAACCAGGAGGTGGAGCGCACCCGCGGCCGTCCCAGGAACATCACCAGCAGCACCGCTCCCAGTGTGTAGATCAACGCCGCACCGCCCAATGGGCCGAACAGTTCACTGACGCTGCGGATAAGCCCGGCGGCGGTACTCCACAGGAGAATCGCTACCAAACCGCATGCAGTGGCTGCACGCTCGCTGTTGATCTGCATTGAGGCCTCTTGGGCAAAGCGGATGGGGTGCTAGGCGGCTGAAACCGTCTATCACGGGGCAATTGGACATTTTTAGCCACAAGGATGTAAAGCAAGACGAGGATAACGCCATGCTTTTTCCCTGCTATGGCGTACGCATGTGGCTCACTGTACCGGCAGAAAATTCATCAGCAACAAGCTCTGCGCATAGTTGACCCCGATCCGCCGGTAGCGCTCATCCAGCAGTTGGGTCAACAGGTCGAGCCGCGCGACGACCTTGCCAAACTCCACGGCAAAACTGAGGTTGCTGCCCTCCTCCGAGATTTCGTTGGAGAACAGCAGCAACACGCCATTGGCATCCTGGCGCTGGCTGAGCAGCCAGGTGGCCTTCTCGATGTTGCGTGCGGCGTTGCTGACGAATTGCGGGTTGATTGAATCGGTGAGGTAAAACTCGGTGCGCCCGCCGTGGGCGGTAACGATCATGCTGCCGATGGCATAGATAAACGCACCGACACGATCGCCGCGAAACTCCGGGCTCAAGGAGTAGCTCAACGCCACCAGGTCGCGCCGCTCGCCAAGGGCTGGCAACGGGCGACGGTTTTCAATCGCCAGGCGGATTTCCCGGGCCGCGCTCACCGCATCCGGGTATCCCGATTGCCGCCATTGGCTGGGGTTGCGCAGGTAAAGTTTGTTCATCAGCAAATACAGACTTTGCAGATTGGCGCGCATGCCCAGGGTCGCCATGCGATCAACGCTGGTCTGAAAGAACTCATCCGGCTTGCCGTTACTCAATTGCTTGGCCACATCTCGCGCCTGCTGCTGGCTGCAACCGACAGTACAGAGCATGAACGCGGCAGCCAGTAGCAGAGGCTGACGCGTCCAGCGACGCTTGCATGAAGTAAACAGACGAACTATCGGCACCAGGTCTCGCTCTTGTGACCACAGGGAGTATTTATGTGGTGGGGTCAGAGATAGAGCGAGGAAATGCAAAAAAGTGCGATAGGCGCTTGCTTAAACAGCGGCCTCAAGCAACAAGACCGTGGAAGGCCCGGCGCGGAACGTAGGATTGTGCCGGCTCGCCGCGATCATATGGGGCGTGGCGTGGTGGGCTTCGAGCGCAGCTTTGGACGCCCACTTCTCGATCAGCACGAAACTGTCCGGGTTGCCGGAGACGGGGTGCAGGTCATATTGAATACAGCCTTGCTCGGCCCTGACCAGCGGCGCCAGTTGCGCGAACGCTGCCAACTGGTCCGGCCCGCGGCCCGGTTGGGTCTGGATAATCACGACAAGCCGTACTTCATCTGACATGGATAACACCCTTCACTGTGGGAAAAATGAACCGACACAGTACGCCAGCTGACCAGCGAGGCACAGTCCTACAAAAAAGCTCGTATTGCAGGCTTTCCTTTCACGCCGTTTTCACAGACGGAGGCTTATGGTTAATCCAGCTCCTAATGAACATCCCTTTAGCCCGTGCCCCCATCGCGGGCTTTTCTTTGTCTGGGATTTATCAGGCAATGTGCGGCAGCGCCGCGAGCCGGCTGGCCCATCAGCGGCGGATGGCGGCCTACGGTTCCTTGCTCGATGGAAGCGAGGTGACCAGGCCTACGCAGCGATTCAGCATCTGGACGCCGAAGGCTTCGGAAACTGCCACGTGCTCTTTTTCGGTGTTGGCAACCTGAACATTTTTTGCCTCTCGAATGAAATAGGCTCGCATCTTTTTTTGCTCATCGGAGGGCTCAGAGTAGGCGTCATCAGGGTAAGTCGGCGTGGGTTCCCCCTTCTGCCTGGCGTACATCACCAAAGTGCCGTCGTTCTGCCAGGTCCGACAGAACGCGATTTCGCCCTCGGTCAACTTGATCTTGTCTCCGTCGCTGCTCCACGCCCAGGTGTTGGAAGCGCAAATCAGGCTGGTGCCGGCGAGCAGGAGGCTGGCGGTCAATCGTTTCATCGGGTGTGATCCTTCACGGTAGAGGGTCGATGCCATCGCGGGGCGCAGTCGTTCGGACCGCGTGTTCGACAGTGGGTTCCGGGCTAACGTGGCAGCGCCTGGATGACATCCGCCGCCATCTTTTGCGCATCCCGCGTTCCATCAATGCGCAACACCTGCGCCGTTTGCTCCGACAGCCACCTCTCGTGCCACGCGCGGTTGCGCCCTGAAAAGCCCGGATCGTCATACTGCGAAGCCCACTCCCGAAAGGCCACATGGATCTGGTGCATGTCGCCACCGGGCGCGATCCGATCGCCAAAGCGCTGTTTTTCACGGGCCGCCAGGCGTTCGCGACGAACGGGCGTGGGTGTCACCACGAACACGATCAGGTCGACAGCAGCCATCAGGGCGTCGCCCCAGCCCATGCAGGAACCGGTCAACAGCCAAGCTTCGCCACTGAGTGTTTGCTGAATCAATGACACACGTTCAGCGGCGGGTCGCTTGGTCGTAAACGGCGGGTTTGTGGGCATCCAGTAGAAGTCATCGACGTCGACGTGTTGCACATCGAGCCGCGTGGCAAGGTTCTGGCCCAGGGTGGTGACACCTGCGCACGAGGCGCCAGTGATGTAGATCCGCATGTTTTCCTCCGTGAACGCGCGACCAGCCTACTGCAGATCGCCGAGGGGGATTGTTCACGGCTAACTACGCGATCCACTTTCGCACGCCTATCAAGGTTCGTATCGCCTTAGAGGCGTTTGAAAAGCCGAAATGGAAAACCCGTAAATGGATGGATGTGCTTTGCTCATTTGTCCAGATTCAGTAGTTCGTGCATCCGTTCGCCGATGATTCCCCGCAACCACGTCGCATGAAACTCCATGTTTTCCAGAGAAGTGCCCTGCGCAAACCGGAACTCGAATACCTTGTTCTTTTGTCCCTGAAACACCACGCTAAAATGGCCATCGCGGTCAAACGCAGCGACCACATAGGGGCAGATGTAAATAATGTCGCTGAATGGCACGCGCCATTGAGTGGGTTTACGTCCGCGCCGAGTGACCGTGAGGGTCAGCAGTCGCTGGTTTTCGTCGAACGTGAAGGCCTCCACGCTAGGCTCAGAAAATATCCACGCAAAGACCAAGCCCATAAGCACGACAAAACCAAGCAGGAACAGGATGAACGACGATGTTGTGAAACTCGACTCATCCCCGGATGGCACGTCCTGCATCGCACCGAGCCCGACAAAAAGCAGTATCGCCAGGCAGAAGGCCGGCAACAGCATAAGCACCGCGCAGCAGAAGCCCAAAATGGCCGAACCGGTGTTGCTAATGGTCAAGAAGTCCGGACCGCTATGCCAAACAGGCGGATGGGCGGCGGTGCTTTCAGTGCTTGGTGCGGCAGGAGGTGTTGCGAAGTGATCAGGTGGACGTTGACGGTTCATCCAGCAGGCTCCAAGGGTGCGGCGTAGACATTTTCGCTGCACTAGCACCGATATATGTAAGGATACTTTCCATTACACGGATGAAAAAAGGAAGACGCCATGGAAGCAGTAGTCCGGCTTGCCAAACTTGCCGATGTCGATGCGATTTTCAAGATTCGAACCAGCGTTCAGGAAAATCACTTATCTGAAGATCAGTTAGCGGATATGGGGATAACACCTGAAGCCATAAGTCAGGCAATTTCAGAGACTCCGTGCGCTTGGGTCGCGCAGGTCTGTGGTGTTCCAGTAGGTTTTTCGATGGTCGATATTGAAGATGGCTGCGTATTCGCGGTCTTCGTCCTACCGGAATTCGAAGGATACGGGTTGGGGCGTAATCTGATGCACAAAGCAGAGTCTTTCCTGTTTAAACGCCATCAGAAGATATGGCTAGAAACCGCTGAAGCAAGCCGTGCGAGCGGATTCTATAGAAACCTTGGCTGGCAGCCCGTGAAGAATCTAGGGCAAGGGGACATTCGTTTTGAGAAGCAACGGAAGTAAAGCCTGCAAAAGATCAAGATTTTACTCTTGACGACTACCCGAGCTACCAGACCCAGCCTTTATGGCAAGAGCCTACATCTCTAGCGGAAACAGACTACTGACGAGCACACCGAAAAGACCTCCTACTTAAGCATCCGCCTACCGTAGCGGAGCCATAACAATAAAAAGAGGTCATGATCCATGAACGAAGCTACCAGTCTCGCCCGCGTTGCCGTTGTGCAATTCGATCCGCAAGTCGGCACACAAAATCGCCAGTCCAACCTCGCCAACAGCCTTAGCCTGGCCCTGCAAGCGGTGAACAATGGCGCCAACCTGATTGTGCTGCCGGAGCTGGCCAATACCGGTTACCTGTTCAGCAATCGCCAAGATGCGTTCGAGCATGCCGAGTCCATTCCGGACGGCCCAAGCATCCGAGCCTGGATGGATTTTGCGCGAGACCGGCAGGTATACCTCGTCGCCGGGCTGGCGGAGCGCGAGGGCATGCAACTGTTCGACACGGCGGTGCTCTTGGGCCCGGATGGTTTGATCGGCAAGTACCGCAAGGCCCACCTGTGGAACAAGGAAAAGCTGTGGTTTACGCCGGGCAATCTAGGTTTCCCGGTGTTTGAGACGCCCATCGGCCGCGTCGGCTTGCTGATTTGCTGGGACATCTGGTTCCCTGAAGTCCCTCGCATACTGACCCAGCAAGGCGCCGACATCATTTGCAGCTTGAACAACTGGGTGTGGACTCCGCCGCCGCTGTTCGATGAAGCGGGCAAATGCATGGCCTCCTACCTGACCATGACCGCCGCCCACGTCAACAACGTATTCATCGCCGCTGCCAACCGGATCGGTGAGGAACATGGGGGGCGGTACCTTGGTTGTTCGCTGATCGCTGGCACCAACGGTTGGCCAATCGGCAAAGTCGCCTCGCCGAATGAGCAGGCCATTTTGTATGCCGACATCGATCTGTCCAGCGCCCGCAGCGCACCGATCTGGAATGATCTGAACGACCTGCAGCGTGATCGCCGCATCGACCTGTATGACGGCATGCTCGGCTATCGCCACCACCCGTGCCTGCCACGTTGATGGGGGCAGGATCATGGACTTTATCTCGACGAAACCGTCATCAGACTCGGCTGCTCGCCATCTGACGATCCTGATTGCTTTTACACTCGTCACCATCGGAACGATCACCGCACTGTCGGTGATGTATTCATCTTCCGCGCCGGGCTACTGGCCCGCCTATAACGACATGGTAGCCGCCCTGCCTTCACCGACTGCCTGGTTGCGCTGGGTGGTCGGTGATGTCAGCGAGGTGGCGTTTTACAAACATGAGTTTGCATCTATAGGCTTGCTGCTTGGCGGTGCATTCGGTTACTGGACCAGCCGTTACGCCCAGCGCTGGCAGGGTTTCAGCATCAGCTATGGCACGGGTCTTTGGCCTTGGCTGGTGACTAGCTCATTGCTTGGGCTCTTGCTGAGCAATGCACTGTGGGGCTGGACGGTGAGTGCCGAATCCTGGCAGCCCACGTTTGCGGCATTTGTGTCGTTACCGGCGGCCATGGTGTTGCTGTTTGGAGGTGGCTGGAAGGTCACACTGAATGGTGCCCTACTCGGTGCGATTCTAGTGACGCCAAGTTGTCTGTTGTTCGTGAATTACTTATGCCTCCCGTTGGGATTGCCGGTGGTGATCGGGAATGTCCTGGGTATGGCACTGGGCAGCGTGGCGGCGTTTTTGCTGTGTCGGGCATTGCCAGGGTTGGTTAGCCGTAAACCTGAGAGCAGGGTCAATGTCCCCCCTACCACGACCGTTGCTCCACCGGACTACGGAGTTCGCTGGACATTGCGCCGAGTGTTGGCCGACTTTTCGGAAGCGCCGTTTTTTGGCAATGAATGGGCGAGCCTGGGGTTGCTCGCCGGGGTTTTGCTGGCCTATGCGTTGAATCCCTTAAGCCCTGCCTACGGGTCGGGATGGTTGCCCCATTTGGTCACGGGTCAGGCGCTGGCCTCACTGCTGGGCGTCCTGTTGTGGCGTCAGCAATGGCGAAAGCGTGGGTGGTATCCGACCTATGTGCCGTTGGTGTCCGTAGTACCTGCGGCGGTGTTGACCCATGGAGGGAGCGCGAGCGTGATTGTGCTCAGTGCTTTGCTGGGGGCGCTGATCGCACCGCCATTGGCCTGCGCGATCGCAGGGAGGCTGCCAAAGCACATGCATCCGTATATTGGCAATGTGTTGTCGATGGCGATCAGTACCGTGTTGATCGTGCCGGTAGTTGCTGCTCTGACTGCTAACTGACTCTGGGGAAATGACGAGTGTCTTTGTCAATGCACTCGTCATCCGGAAGGTCTCAGCCTGGCTAGAAAAACCGGGGCGATTCAATCAAATCGCTTCTGCATAAAAAACCGGCTGTATCCAGCGACGGGATAATCCTTAAGTTCTCCAAATAGGCTGAAGCCCAAGCGGCGGTAAAAGTCCGGAGCCTGGAAAGAGAATGTGTCCAGCCAGATACCTTGGCAGCCTTTCTCACGCGCCTGAGCTTCCGCCCTGGCCATCAATTTTGCGCCCAGACCCTGCCCTCGCGCCGCTTCGGGCACCACCAGCAATTCAACGAATAACCACTGTCCAGAAATTCTCGCGTATAGCCCACCTTGAGTGGCGCCCACGTCATCCTTGATTAAAAGCGCAAACTTTTCAGTTTCGATAAGGCCCGCTTGGGCTTGGTTGTATTCTTTCAATGGCGCCAGAATCGCTTGGTAGTCGACCTCTTGCGGCGCGTCATTCAGCTCTATCCGTAAGCCCACGGGGTTCTCCATTCAAGTAGTTTGTGGTTAAACGACTGCCCAACCATTGCTCCGGTTGCGTTTCGACGACACACGCGAAAAAACAATTACGAAAACCAGAGAAAGGAGACAGGGGAGATACGCATCCAGCATCCGCTGGTGTGCAGTTCCCACGACATTCGCCCGAAAACGCGCAAGCGGATTCCAGATATGGGCGATGCCAGCGGCATTGGGAGAAGCCGCCTGACCTCTCTGGACCAAGAAGCCGATCAGGCGCTTATATTTACCCGCCAATTCGGCAGCAGCGAAGGCACTCTGCGTCATTGGCGCTTAACCGTGCGATTCCCGTGAGGCGAACATTTCATCAGAGATGGAAACCTTTTTAGTGCCTCCGTGACTGGTAAAAGACGCCCCCGAACATGAAATCGTTATTTGGCTTGGCGAAGCACAAGCTCTGACAGACGGGTCTTAACCCGGAAGCAGAATTCACGGATTTGAAATTGATAAGCCGGCATAACCATGTAGTTCAAATCAGGACCCAGCGAGTCTTTGATTTCCATGTATTTTGCAGTCTTGGCCGCAATGCCTTGGTATTCCGCTTCGTATTTGGCGTAAGACGCTTTGTTGTAAACCTTCAAAACATCCAACTCTTTACGGCATTGCTCAGCGCGATTTTGGTTCAAGTTTGTTTCAGAGTCTGACTGATCGGCCTCAGCAGAAGCGTGGGCTTGCGCGTCAGCACTGGCGGCGGGTGCAGCCTCATATCGCACAGTATAGGGTGTCGAAGGTGCGGCTTCAGGTGGTGCTTGTTGAACTACGGCAGGAGGCGGCGTCACTTCTTCAGGTTTTTCTGGAGTTTTCGTAGCGCATCCCGAGAGGGCAAGTCCTACCACTACAACGATGCCACACATTTTATCCATCGGTTCCACCAAAAAGTAATTACGGCTGGCTGAGTCGTTAGGTTCTGGGTAAAAGTAAAAACTCACTCAATGATCGAGTGTAAATTTTCTACCAGCCTCAAGGCGCTCAGCCCCTCTTCCTTGAGTACACAGATGAAGGATAGTAGTAAAAAAACAAAGAGATGACGAGGAAAAGCTCGCCAGAAAAGCCACAGAGTTAGTGGGGCATTTTCTGTGGGGCCAAGCTGCGCATATACCCTGATTGCATCGCGCCTGGTTCCCACATTTGCGCGCATCACCGTCGTCAGTGATCGGGGATGGTGGGCGTCCACGACCACGAGTCTGCAAAGTGTCTGGAGAATTCGGGGCGATTTACTTAGAAACTGCGGGTAACACAGTCAATCAACAACTCGCGTAGTTTGCTGTTAAAACGGCCCCAACAGCTCTTCATCGGTGCGCCTCACCATGAAACAACAGTCCCCCGCTCATTCATCCAATGCTTGGTATTGGATCGGTAAACTCACCCCTCCACAGCCAATGCTCACCTCAGTTGTGCGTGAGGCCTTGCTGGCTTCCATGCAAACGAACGCCCTTGTCCCATTGACACTGCTGACGGCCCCCGCTGGTTACGGTAAAACCACGCTGCTGATGCAATCGCACGCAGCCATACGGCAGCAGACACCCAAGGCAATAGTGGCCTGGTTGTCACTGGACGAGTCTGACGCAGACCCCAATCGCTTCCTCGCGTACCTGATCCTTTCGCTGGACCATGCCGGTGTTGCGCTGGCGCACTTGCCGCGCCTGGCAGCCTTGCAAGCCTTGGATGTACAACCACAACGCACGATCCAGGCGCTACTGCGCGCGCTTGCCGAGGAAGATCGGGCGATCACGCTTTTTTTGGATGACTATCACCTCGCCGCCAGCCCGGAAGTGAGTTCGATACTAGGTGTATTAACAGAGCATGCCGCGTCGGGCTTGCGTTGGGTGGTCGCCAGCAGGACCCGTCCGGACTGGCCGCTGTCACGCTGGAAAGCCAAAGGCTGGGTACACGAGATCAGCGCCCGGGAGTTGATCCTGTCCTTGCACGAGGTGCGTGGCATTCTAGGCAATGGATTGGATGAGAACGACCTATGTCGCGTACACATCGCGACCGAGGGATGGGCCGTGGCAGTGCAATTGGCACGCCTCTGGCGTACCAGCATTGACGGCTCGGTGTATGGCTTGACAGCGTTCTCCGGGGGAGTGACGGACGTTGCGAACTACCTCACCGCGCATGTATTCAACAGCCTGTCCGCGGACTGCCAATCACTGCTGCTGCAGACCTCTTTGCTGCAACGGTTCAATGCCGATTTGGCAGATGCGGTGCGCGGCCGCCATGACAGCGCAGACCTCTTCAGGCAACTATCGCACCTCGACACGCTACTGATTCCCCTGGACCCCGAACGCCAGTGGTTTCGCTATCACGCATTGCTACGTGACTTCCTGCGCTTGCGTGTCGACAGTCATCAAGCCCAGGCAATTCACCGCGCCGCCGCACATTGGTTGGCGCAGCAACAGGACTGGAGCCAAGCCATTCATCACGCGCTCAAGGCGGGGGACATCCCACTGGCGGTGAACCTGGTGGTCCGCGCAGGCGGCTGGGAACTGGTGCTGCACCATGGCATTCGTTACGCCCAGGGTTTGTTGAGTCAGTTCGACGCCGTTACCTGCAATACCCAGCCGGACCTCCTGCTGCTCCAAGCCTACCTGCACGCCAAGCTGGGCGATCACAAATTGTCCACACAGCTGTTGCACCTGGCCCGTGGCACGGTGGTCGGGGATGCACGACTGGCCCGAGACTTTCATGTTATCCAAACCTTGGCGAATGCTTACCAGGACTGCTTTGAGTGCCTTGATGCTGATGTTACGACGTTCCATAGCAGCCCCTACCCCCTTGACCAGACCCTCGCGCAAGCCACGCTGGAGTGCGTGCACGCACTGGCGGACCTGACGCGCGGCGAGTTGGTTTCGAGCCTGCGCACCATCAGGGACGCTCACGTCAAAATGCGCGTGATCGCCAGCCCGCGTGGCGAAAACTACTGCCGGATCCATGAAGCCCAGGCCCTGGCGTTATCAGGGTCTATCAACGAAGCCGCTACATTGGTGGACGAGGCCCTGGCATTTGCCGACGGCCATTTTGGTCAGGAGAGTTCGCTGCGGGCCCTGGTCGGCTGCTTCAAGGCACGTCAGCTCTATTGGCAAGGTACTTGGTCCGAAATCCAGCCGTGGCTGGACGACGGCTGGGCTGCATTGGAACACGCCGATGGCTGGCTCGATGTGGTTGCGATGACGGCGGAGGTAGCGTGGCGTTCGCGGTTACGCAGCCATGGGTTGCATGCCGCACTGCAGGAGTTGGACCATGCCGACCACCTGGCGCACGCGCGCCAGTGGCCACGGCTATTGCGTCTGGTACAGGCCTGGCGCATCGATGCCCAGGTACAGAGTGGGCAACTGCATGCCGCTCGCCAAGCGCTCCTGCAGGCCAATCTGGAACAGATTGCAGGTCAGCGCGAAGACTGGCGTAGTCAGGAAGCTGCCAGCCTGGCATTGGGCCGCTTGCGGTTGCTCAGCGGTCACTCGGGCGCCGCATGGACCGACCTTCAACGAACCGCTGAAGAGATGGAGAACAAAGGTCTGCGTCTACCCGCCTGGCGCTTGAGGTTGATGGCCCTGGCCGCGGCGAAAAACGGCCGGCAGCTCCAAGCAGAAGAACTCGACATGGCCCTTGCCCCGATCATGCAGTACGCCCTGCCCGGCCTGTTGCTGGAAGTCGGCCCCAGCCTGCTGCCGGCACTGGAGGCCTACCCCAAACCCACAACGCTACTGACCACAGCCATCACGCGACTGCGCGGCTGGCGCTCGCACCCAACGCCGGCGCACATGGCCCTGAGTGGCAAGGAAGCGCAGATACTGGAGCTGCTTGTCAGCGGTCAATCCAACAAGGCCATCGCCCTCGCCCTGGACATCTCCGAGAACACGGTAAAGTTCCACCTCAAACACCTGTTCGCCAAGCTGGGCGTGGACAACCGCACCGCGGCAATCAGCGCTGCAATACGCCAAGGGCACCTCGACACCACTTTCTAAGCCACCAACCCACCCAGGCGGGTAGGTCTTGCCACCTATCGGCCTGCGACCTACCCGCCCCATCTGTGGCCCCCCGCCCAGCGCCCTGCCTAGCATCGTGACCATCAGCAATGAGGGGCGCCATGCCGTCCTTCTCCTGCTTGCGCCAAGACACGATCCAGGAGACGAACCGTGCAGAAAAGCCGAAAAACCGTACGCGTAGCCACCGATGTGGGCGGCACCTTTACTGACCTTGTGTACTTCGAAAGTGATCCCGTCACCGGCCAGCAGACTCTGCGTACGGCGAAGGTGGACACCACGCCACCGAACTTTGCCCAAGGCATTCTCAATGTCATCAAAAAGGCACGGGTAACGCTTTCGGAAGTCGACTTCCTCGCCCACGGCACCACTGTTGTCATCAACGCGCTTACCGAACGGCGTGGGGTCAAGACCGCGCTGATCACCACCCGAGGCTTTCGCGACATCCTGGAAATTGCCCGGGCCAACCGCCCAGACTATTTCAACCTGAAATGGGTCAAACCTGCGCCGTTTGTGCCGCGCTACCTACGCCGGGAAATCACCGAGCGCCTGCACACCGACGGCCGTGAGCGCGAGCCTGTAATACTCGATGAGCTGCCCGCCATCATCGACGCCTTGCGCGCCGATGGCGTGCAAGCCATTGCTATTTGCCTGCTGCATGCCTACGCCAACCCCAGCCACGAGCAGGCGGTATTGGCCGAAGTGAAGCGGCTGTGGCCTGAAGTATCGGTGGTCGCTTCACATCAGATCACCCGTGAATGGCGCGAGTACGAGCGCTCCAGCACCACCGTGCTGTCGGCCTACGTGCAACCGATAGCGGCGCGCTACCTCGATGAACTGGAGGCGGGTCTGCGCAGCGCAGGCTACGAGGCGCCGCTGTATATCATGCAGTCCAATTGCGGCGTTGACAGTGTGGCCCACGCCAGGGACATCCCGATCACCATGGTCGAGTCCGGGCCGGCCAGTGGTTTCTGGGCGGCCGCCGAGTTGGGACGCTTGATTGGCGAACCCAACTTGCTGGGGCTCGACATCGGCGGCACCACGGCAAAATGCGCACTGATCCGCGATGGCCAGGTCGCGATCAAGACGGACTACTGGATCGAACGAGACCGCCTCAATGCCGGTTACCCCATCATGGTGCCCGTGGTGGACCTAGTGGAAATCGGCAACGGCGGCGGCTCCATTGCCTGGGTCGACGGGTTTGACAAGCTGCATGTCGGCCCGCAATCAGCGGGCGCTCTGCCCGGCCCGGCGGCGTACGGTAACGGTGGCACCGACATCACCACCACGGATGCCAACCTGGCACTCGGCCGGATCAACCCGGCGTATTTCTGCGGCGGCGAAGTGGTAGCCGACCTACAAGCAGTAGCGGACGGCTTCAGCCTGCTCAGCGAACGCTTGGATCTGCCTGCCGATGAAATTGCCCGTGGTGTGGTGCGCCTGGCCAATAACAACATGGTCAACGCCCTGAAGCTGGTGTCGCTTAGCCGTGGTCACGATCCCCGGGACCTGACCCTGATGGCCTTTGGCGGCGGTGGCGCGCTGCATGCGGTCGCCTTGGCTCAAGAGCTGGGCGTCAAAAAAGTCATCGTCCCGCGCGGCGCCTCGGTGTTTTCAGCCTGGGGCATGACCCTGTCGGACTTACGCCGCGACCTGTTTATCAATCGTTTTGTCGACACCACCCAGCCACAGGCACAGGCGCACACCCAGGCGTTCCTGAACGAACTGATGGCCTCGGCCCGCGAGCAGTTCATCGCCGAGGCTGTGCCCCCGGAGCGGGTCGAATTGAAGGTCAATTGCAAGCTGCGCTACCAGAACCAGGAACACTCGGTCGAAGTGCCGCTGGACGCCGATGAACACCTCGAACGTGACTGGGCACACATCGAGCATCGTTTTCATACCCTGTACGAACAGCATTACACCTACTGCCTGGACGCTCCCGTGGAGATCGTCGGCTTCCACCTGGTCGCCATCGCGCAAATTGACAAGCTGATTCCCGAATCGCTTGCAGTGACAGGGCGAACGCTTGAGGCCGCACGCAAGGGCCACCGCGTCGTCGACTACGCAACCGATGGCATCCACGACGCGGCCATCTACGACTACGCCCTGCTGGAACCCCAAATGTGTTTCCACGGCCCCGCCATCATTGAAGACGCCGGCACCACCGTCGTCGTTCATCCACAAAACCGGGTGCATGTGGATCGCTTCGGCAATCTGCACATCACGATCAACGGCTGACGGGAGTCTCGCCATGCATACGCTCGACATCTTCACCCGAGACATTATCCAAAATTCGCTTCAAGCCATTGCTGACGAAATGTTCGTAGCTATGCGCAAAGCTGCCATGAGCCCCGTCATTTATGAAGTGCTCGACATGGGCACCGGCATCACCGACGCCAATGGCGAGATTGCCAGCTCCGGCGCAGGTATCCCAGCCTTCGTAGGCGTGCTGGACAAGGCCGTCAAACAGATCTTGCTGCAACATGCCCGCCCAGGGGAAATCGAAGACGGCGATGTGTTCATCTGCAATGACCCCCACGGTGGCGCAGTCACTCACCTGAACGATGTGGTGCTGGCCATGCCCGTGTTTGCCGAGGGCAGGCGCGTGGCCTGGACCGCGAATATCGCCCACTGGAACGATGTCGGCGGCATGGTCCCCGGGTCGATGTCCACTGAGGCTACCGACATCTTTCAGGAAGGGCTGCGCCTGTGCTCGGTCAAGCTGATCAGCCGTGGCCAACCGATCCGCTCAGTGCTGCAGATACTGCGGGCCAACACGCGCATGCCGGATTTCATGGAAGGCGATCTATGGGCTGGCGTAGCGGCGGTGCGCGGCGGGGCCTTGCACCTGCGTGAGTTGACCGCCAAATACGGTACTGACCTGTTTTTGCTGGCGATGCAGGACTTCATGGACCTGGGCGAAAAGGTATCGCGCAAAGCCCTGGCCGAACTGCCCAATGTCAACCTTTCCCTGGTGGAGCCGCAAGACGACGGCAGCCTGTATTCGGTGTCGGTGCAGATCCATGACCGTGCAATGACCGTGGACCTGCGCGACAACCCCGACCAATGCACCGGGCCCACTAACCTCAGTCGGGATGGCGCGGTGGTTGCCGCCCAAATGGCGTTCAAATCCCTGACTGCCCCGCAAGGCATTACCAATGGAGGCACGTTCCGGCCGTTGAATGTACTGACACGCCCCGGTTCGCTATTCGATGCGCAACTGCCCGCCGCAGAGGGGTTTTACTTTGAAAACCTGATTCGCGTACACGACCTGATCTTGCGCTGCCTGGCCCAGCATTTTCCCGACCGCTTGCCGGCGGGCAATTTCTCTTCGGTATGCGCCACTGTTATCGGCGGCCGGCATCCGGATACCGGTCGGCTGTTTACCCTGGTGGAGCCGGAAATCGGTGGTTGGGGCGCCGAGCCCGGACGTGACGGCAACAACGCCGTTTATTGCGGCCTGCATGGCGAGACCTACAACTGTCCAGTGGAAGTCTGTGAGGCCCGTTACGGCCTGTATGTCGAGCGCATGGCGCTGAATGACGAACCCGGTGGGCACGGCCAGTTCCGCGGTGGGCGAGGCATCTGCATCGACTATCGCGTACGGGCCGATGACAGCTTTCTGACCTGTGGTTACACCCGCTCGGTCGTTCCACCCTGGGGCCTGCAACAGGGCCAGGATGGCACCCCCAATTACGTCGAAGTGCTGCGCGGCGACAACCCGCCGGAACGCTACGCCATGGCCAGCAGCATCCCTCTCAATGCCGGCGACCTGGTGCGGGTACGCACGGGGGCCGGCGGTGGCTACGGCGCACCCGCAGCCCGTGACACGGCGGCCGTGCGCGACGACTTGAAGAATGGCTACCTCGACGCGCAAACCGCCCGCGCCGTGTACGGCGTCATGCCCTGATCCCAATACACCGCCGTGCGGCGGCTTTCCATGCGTTGACCTAAAACAATAAGAGAGAACCGTCATGTTGCAACTTCCACTCTCGCGCTTCGGCGCTGCGTGCTCGCTGGCGTTGGTGTTGGGCAGCAGCCCTTCAACCCAAGCCGAACAATTCATCGGCTTCGGTCAACCAGGGCTGCCGGGACGCTGGGCTTTGGAAACCTTCCCGGTCTTCAACCGCAACACCGACGGCAATGTACGTGCCGGTGGCAATACGGTGCTTGCGTACTTTTCCGAGACCGGTTTCACCGACACCACCCGCGACCAATTGCAGTTCTGGGTCGGCGCCGTTCCCGGATACGCCAGCACCAACGACGCGAAAAACGTCAGCCCCTGGGGCATCGCCTCACCCAATCTCGGCTTTGCCTACTACTACAACGTGGTCGAGCCCGCCAGCGCCTATGGTTCAGAGGACTACACCACGTTCTGGACCAACCCGACGCTGACGGTCGAGTTCCCCAACGGTAACAACGAAGTTGCCGGTTACGGTGCCTTTGCCAACCGCTATGCGCTGAGTTTCAGCCTCGCCAATTACCTGCGTGTCGGAAAATTCGCCGCGACCTTCACCCCAGTTGGCATCCATTACGCCGCACGTAACCGCAACACCACAGATCTCGGCAGCGGCGATCCCAAGCGCTTGCAAGGCGGTGTCAGCCTATGGCTGGCCAACGTCGCCGCCGGCTACCTCGTCACCGATGACCTGTGGCTGGGCGCGCATCACGTCTACCACATCAACAATCGAACAGCCTCGGACTATGCCGAGTCGCGGGTTGGAAAAATCGGACCGTCGATGACCTACACAGGCTTTTCCCAACAGGGACTCTACCTGTCTGCAAATCTGAATTTCGACTACTACCACAGCGCCAACCTGCCCCATTCCAATGAGCTGACCATGGCGCTGGTGAAGTTTTTCTAGCGCCAATTGGCCCCCTATCCGAGGAAATAACCGATGCAAACCCCAACCCCCACTCCCCCACCACACGATGTGCCGGTGACAGTGCGCTGGCTTAACCCGATTGGTTGCTCGATGTTCGACGCACCGATCGCCGAGTTGCTGCACGGCATCAAGCACCCCTCGACACACCTGGAAGTGGTGTCGTTCGATATGCAGCCCAGCCCGACACACCTGGAGTACCGGGCCTACGAGGCAATGACCTACGAGCGCACGGTACGCATTGCCCGCGATTGCGCCCAGCAAAACATCGATGCCCTGGTGATCGGCTGCTTCTACGATCCGGCCCTGGAGGATGCCCGGGAAATCTCCGGCAACTGCCTGGTGGTTGCTCCCTGCCAGGCCAGCCTGCAGATCGCCGACCAACTGGCTAACCGTTATTCGATCATCGTAGGGCGAGATAAATGGATGGAGCAAATGCGCGAGCGCGTTCGCGGCTACGGCTCGGCGGATCGACTCGCCTCTATGCGCGCGCTGGGCATGGGCGTCGATGAGTTCCAGAAAGACCCGGCCCTCACCCGACGCCGAATCATTGAACAAGCGTTTTTGGCGGTCGAGGAAGATGGCGCGGAAGCGATCATTTTGGGCTGCACCATCGAATTCGGTTTCTTCGAACAGGTGCAGCGTGAGGTCGGCGTACCCGTGATCGACCCGGTGGTCGCCGCGTTCAAGATGGCCGAAGCCATGGCGGGGATGAAGCAGCGCTTCGGCTGGAGCCCCAGCCGTGTCGGCAGTTGCGAGCCTCCACCGGAAGCCGAAATCAAAGCCTTTGGCCTGTTTCAGGGCCCGGTGCCCATCGGTAACCGTGTGCAAGCCTAGCCCTTACTTGGAGCAATCCCTATGAGCGACGTCACGCCAATGCCCGCACAAGCCAACTACACCTCCACTCGGCAAGTGGGCGATGTATTCAGAGACGTACCCCTGACCCGCGAGCACCTCAAGTGCTGCTTGGCGCTGTTTTTTGTGTTCGCCATTGAGGCGTGGGAGATGATGATCATCGTCTACACCGCGCCGCTGATCGCCCAGGATTTTTCCCTGGATGCACTTGCCGTCGGCCACCTGATCGGCGCCATGTTCATCGGCATGCTGTTGGGCTCGTTAGTCTGGGGCAAGCTCGCCGAACGTATCGGCCGCAAGGGCGCGGTGGTCTGGAGCCTGGCCATTTACGGCGTGATCTCGTTGGCGAGTGCGTTTGCCCCCGACTACGCCTCGCTCTACGCGTTACGGCTGTTCTCGGGCGTGGCCGCAGTTGGCATGATGGTGGTGACGTTTGCTCACTATCAGGAGCTATTGCCCGTGCGCCATCGCGGCGCGCTAACCGTGTACCTGGCCTCGGGATGGCCAATCGGCATGCTACTGGCACTGGGGGCGACCGTATGGCTGATGCCCTATGGTTGGCGCACAATCATTGCGGTGAGTTCACTGGGTGGGTTGTGGGCTTTGGTGGTGGCGCTCTGGGTGCCGGAGTCGCCGTACTGGCTGGCCAACGCCAAGCGCCAAGCGCAGGCCCGAGCGGTCATCACGCGATTAAGCCGAGGTACCGTGCAAGTGCCTGAAGATTGCCTGCTGCAAGTGGACCAAACGACGTCAGGGCGCCAGCGGGAGCTGTTTTCACCGGCGCTGTTGAGGATCAGTGCGTTGCAGATCCTGGTGAATTTTACGTTCTCCTGGGGTTACTGGGGCTTGCAGACCTGGCTGCCGACGCTGTTGCAACAACGCGGGCTGAGCCTGCCGCAAAGCTACGGTTTTATTGCACTGTCGGCACTGTGCATGATCCCCGGCTACATGGCGGCGTCGTGGCTCACCCATCGTTATGGCCGCAAACACGTCATTATCGGTTTCATCAGTGCCTCGGTGCTCGCTGGCTACGGCTTTGCCAACGCTCAAAGCCTGGAAATGCTGTACCTGAGCAACTTCGCCCTGGCGTTCTTCAGCCTGGGGGCTTGGGGGGTGTGGGGCACCTGGATCGCCGAGCTGTACCCGACCCCATTGCGTACCATCGGTTACGGGTGGGCGATTTTTGCGCAACGCGTGGCCAATATCCTGGCACCGTCTTTGATCGGCGCACTGGTGGCTTACGGCGCCTCCTTCAATATGACCACCACCTTTATCAATGCCTTCATGCTGGTAACCGTGTTGCTCGCACTGTTCATTCCTGAAACCGAGGGCAAGGCGTTGGATTAGCACAATGCCCATCGTGCTTTCAGGCATATGTGATCCATCGTGACTGACAGCCCACGCCCTGCCCCCTGCGTTTGAATAACCCCAGACCTCGAGCGGGTCATCCAACCGGATGCCCCATCAAATTGCAGACACGGAATTCACTATGGACAGTCAACAATGGAGTGACGGATTCACCTTTACCATGCAACGCGGTCCCTTTCAGAACAACGGCGCCACACCTTGGTACACCCGTGTACAGGTAGGCACACCAGGGCAATCCCTGAAGGTGTCGATGGACACCGGAACCAATATCACCTGGATAACCTCCAGCCTGTGTTCGCCCGACCGATGCCAGCACTTCAGCGCAGGCCGGTTTGACCATCAGGCGTCCAGCACCTTCACCTTTACGGATTGCCTGCAACGGCCCTACAGCTTCGGGCCCTGGGGCACGATGCAGGTAGAATCCGGTTCGGATGTATTGACTCTGAATAACACCGCATTGCCCATTCAACTTCTACTGGCGGCAGACTACACCGGAACGCAGTTTCGCCAATTGGACTGGGACGGCGGCATGGGCTTGCCCAGCAGCAGCGCCTATGTCGACGGGAAAAGCTCGTTTGTGTTTCAGGCGTTGATGAATGCTGGAAAAATCGATCCCCATCAACCCTTCGTTGCCTTCGACTGGGACCCTGCTTCGCGTCGGGGCGTGTGCCAGATGGGGGCAGTGGATGCGGCTAAAACCCGTGGTCCGCACCTGTTTCTTCCGTGGTCGCTCTACAGCAAAGTGCGTGGTATGGAATACATCTGGTCGACTCCGCTGACGTCCTACACCGTAGGCGGCGACGTTTTGGCCAGGAACGTAACCTTCGCGCTGGACTCTGGCTCATCCCAATTCAAAGGGGATGACCGGCTGATGCGCCAGACCCTTGAGCGTATTGCCCAAGGCGGCAGTCCAACGGTCGTCCTGGGCTTCGCCGATGGCGAAATCACCCTGGGTGCCGACCTGTACAACGTTTTGATCGAGGACGGTCCAGACAAGGGTAAAACCCTTCCTCAATTCGAGCCGCTGGGACTGACCGACCTGGTGCTGGTGGGTTCGCTGGTGATGGAGTATTGCTACACCGTCTATGAGTATCGTGTGGTGCAATGTCGAGCAGGCACTTACTCACTCGCGCCGGTTGGGATATGGCTGTTTAACCGCCCGCAGGGGCCCCAGATTATCAGCCGCTCATCTTCACGGCGCTTTGAGGCAAAGCCGCGCACGCTTGTCAGTGGAAAGCTGGTGCTCCGCCCGCCCCTAGCGACTGCCCATACAGCGCCGCCGCTTTGCGCCGCTGGCACCTGGAAAAATGACTACGGCTCGACAATGACGTTGACGGTCACCGGCAATGTCATTACCGGTTCGTATCAGTCATCCACGGGCTCAACGGGCCGATACGCAGTGACGGGTTATCAAGCGAGTACAAGTCCTTCACGGGAAAAAGGGCTACCTGTGGCATTGGCTATAGACTGGCACTCGCTGGATGAGCAGCAGGCCGACCCGAGCTGGCATTGGGTGTCGGGGTTGTGCGGACAGCTCCATCGGATCGCAGGCGAGGATCGGCTCAATCTATCGCACGTGCTCATCGCCACCGAAGATTTTCCCGATCTGGCTAAACAAGGAGCGTATCTGGACAAACTGAGCTATCGACGGGTTGCAGATGAGGCCATAGAACTACGTCCTATCACCCCCACCTTGGCTTCGGAGCACGACAACCGGTTAAATGGCACTTGGATGGCAGTGCAAGGATATAACCTGAAACTGCACGTTAGAGCGTCAAGCCAGCATGCTTTAGGTCGTGTCAGCGGCACGTTGACGACGCCTACCGGGCGGGTCGAGGTATCCGGTTTTACTGACATCAACGCGAACTCGGGCGGGCTGTCACGGCAATCGGTAAGCCTCGCCGCACCGCAAAAGAGCGGTGAAGCGGTACTGGCCCTGGCCGGTTCGCTGGATCTTCAAGTGGATGAATTGACCTTGCTGGCGTTGCTCACGTCATCCACAACAGCGTCACAACGTTATGTGCAAACACAGGTCCAGTCGATCATGTTCAGGAGGACTCACTAAATAATCCGCTTGGATTCAACCTGGCTTGCTACCGGGCCCATTGGAGGAAACTCCAAACGAAAGCTCGTTCCGGATGAATTGCTGTCTACGCTGACCCGACCACCATGCAACTGCATAATTGAGCGAACGATGGCTAAACCTAGCCCACCAGAGTCGTCCGGCTGACTACGTGACGGATCGCACCGGTAGAAGCGCTCAAACAGTCGAGGGAGATGCTGCGCTGAAATCGGCTGGCCTTGGTTATGCACGATAATTTCAATCCTGTCCCCTAAAGCCATACTGCTAATGGTTACCGGCGTAGCAGGAGAGCCATAACGCAGTGCGTTGGCCAGCAAGTTGGCCAGTGCTCTGCGGATCAAAGCAGGATCAGCATGCAGTTGATCATGGGCCTGATTGATCAGCGCGACATCACGTTCTTGTGCAACACCTTCAAAATACTCACACAGTTGCTCCACCAGGTCGTGCAGGTTGATGAGCTCATCACTGACACATGCATGCGACTGCTCGGTGCGCGCGAGAAACAGCATGCTATCGACCATTCGCGCTAGACGCTCATACTCTTCCTGATTCGAAACCAGCAAGTTTTGATAGTCTTCGATTGAACGACAATGCCTCAGGGCCTGCTGGGTGTGCCCCATCAGATTGGTGAGCGGGGTGCGCATCTCATGGGCGAGATCCTCCGAGAATCGTGATAGCTGGGCGAACCCCTCTTCGAGGCGTGCAAGCATCTGGTTAAGCGCTTGGCTGAGTGCTTGTAGTTCACTCAGTTCGTTGAACTCATCCAGCCGCAGATGCAGATGGTGTACATCAATTGCGGCAGCGCGCTTCGCCAGTAAGCGCACAGGTCGTAAGCCTCGCTGACTTACCCACCCGCCGAGCACAAAAGCCAGCAGCGCACCGACCGACATCGCGAGCCAGAGCTTGAGTCGATAAGCCCCCAGCATCTGCTCGCGCTCGCTCAACAACTTGCCAGCAATCAGGGTCAAGCCGCGATCACCTTGCATGACATGCTGCCAGGCAAAGCGCACTGCCACCGAAGAGTTACCGTCACTCAACTGAGCCTGGGCTACAGCCGGTAACGCGGGCAAGCTCATGCCGACGGGGTTGATTTCGATCAGCACCTGACCTGTGTCATCGATGATCCACAGCAAGTTGTCGCGATTGCCCAGCATATTTTCGTATAGCTTGGGCCGCTTTCTGAGTTGCTCGACGCTGATACTGTCGTTGATCAACGCATGCATGCGCTCCAGGCGCCCGAGCAGGGCCTGGTCATCGCGCCAAGCGATTTCTCGCTGTAACGACTGATAAAGATAAAAACCAATGGACCCCAGCAGCAGCGCACTGACTAACGCGAACATGAGCGCCAGGCGCAAGCTCAGGTTACGCGCAAACAGTTTCAGGATTGCACCTCAAGCATGTAACCGATGCCACGCACTGTATGTATCAACTTTAGTGGGTAAGGATCGTCAACCTTGGCGCGCAGTCGTCGGATGGCGACATCGACCACATTGGTATCACTGTCAAAGTTCATCTGCCAGATTTGCGAAGCAATCGAGGAACGCGATAGCACCTCTCCTTCCCTACTGACTAACAGGTGCAACAGGGCAAACTCCTTGTTGGTCAGGGTCAGGCGTTCACCCTGGCGCGTGACCTTACGGCTCAACAGATCCACGCTCAGGTCTGCAACCAGGAACTGCTCGACCTCACGGGGCGGCCCCCTGCGCAGGAGCGTACGTACACGCGCCAATAACTCGGCATAGGAAAAGGGTTTGACCAAATAATCATCGGCCCCTGATTCAAGCCCCTTGACCCGATCCTCCACAGAGTCCCTAGCAGTAAGAAAAAGCACCGGGGTTTGCCACTTGCGTCGAATAATCTGAAGCAATTGCCAACCGTCCAGGCCCGGCAGCATGACATCCAGGATGATCAAGTCGAACTCACTTTCCTGTGCCAGATACTGGCCCTCCAGGCCATCTAAGGCGACCTCCACCACGTAGCCCGATTCAGTCAGGGCTTTGTGGAGGTAATCCGCTGTTTTCGCTTCATCTTCAACGACCAGGATACGCATCTTTTCCTCCAGAATTGGAGCATAGGCTAGCGCGCTTGGCCGTTTTGGCACATTACATCTTGGTAATCATGAGGCAATCATTCTGACGGTGTGCACGGGGCATCATGCCTGGCGATGACTCAGCCAGACAAAACAAAGGAAAAAAGCATGCGTATACGCCTGTCAGCTTTATTGCTCAGCTCACTTGCAATGAGCTCTGCGCTCGCCGTTGCAGCCCCGGGTCAAGTTGTGCAGCGCAACGACGTTTCATTGGCAATGGCCAATGATTTGCTAAATACCGCGCTGGCAGCGTGTCACGCCGAAGGCCGCACAGGTGTTGCTGCAATTGTCGACAGTGGCGCAAATCTAGTCGCCTTGCAGCGTGACGATAACGTGGGCCCACACAATACATTAGCCGCCCAACGCAAAGCCTATACCGCCCTATCGACCAAGACGCCCACACGACTGTTGGCAGAGCGTGCTCGCAGTACCCCCGATGCGGAAAACCTCAACACCCTGCATGAGCTATTGCTGCTAGGCGGCGGCGTGCCGTTGCTGTTTGAAGGGCAAGTCATTGGCGCAATCGGAGTGGCCGGTGCCGGCGGAGCAGCAAACGATGAAGGTTGCGCATTGGCCGCTATCAACAAAATTTTACCTACCGTCAAAAACTAAGGACATCATCATGACTGGATTGAAAACATTCTTCGCTGGCGTTGTATTGAGTGTCGTATCGTCACTGGCATCAGCGGCAGGAAACCCGCTGAGCGTGCATGTCCTCAACTTACAAGATGGCCTGCCCTCCCCTGGTATCAATGTCACATTGGAAAAACAAGACGGTAAGAACTGGGACATGCTCAACAGCGCTTCGACAAATGAACAAGGTCGTATTCCCGGGCTATACCCCGAAGGTCAGGCTCTGGAGAAAGGCATCTACCGTGTAACCTTCAAGACAGGCGAGTGGTTCAAAGCGCATAAGATTCCAAGTTTCTTCCCTGAGGTACCGGTAATCTTTGAGGTAGACGGTGCCGTTGCGCACTACCACATTCCATTACTGCTCAGCCCCTATGGTTTCTCTACCTACAGAGGTAACTGAGCCTCTAACGGGGCCAATGAGCTTGCAAGGTGTCTAGAGAATACGGGGCGATTCATTGCTGAGTTTCCCGATCACGATAAAAATGAGGTATGCGACCATTAAGGGAGGGCAAATAACTCCACCGATAAGGACGCGCAGAGGAGGCTGGTTGTCGATGCAGCCATGCCAAAATCGCCTCAGCGGCGATAGTCAATGCAAGTTGCTGGCCTGGACATTCATGTCGTCCTGATCCGAAGCTGAAGGTTCGTCGTTGCGTTCGTTTGACCAAGAGTCTATCGGGGTCTGGGTTCGCGTAGGAATCCCTATTGGCTGAAGCGAGTAACACTAGAACGGTATCGCCCGCCTCCAAGACGCTGCCCCCGATAGTGCATCGCTTAGCAACGAATCGCCGGGTGTTTTGCACGGGCGAGTCGTAGCGCGCTACCTCTTCCACCAAGTCTGCAACGAGCATCTGCGTAGGTAGCATGTCTTTAATCAGATCAGGGTTACGATGGAGCGCTACAAGGGTATTGCCGATCAGGCCTGCAGTGGCTTCGCAGGTCTGTGACAACAGGCCGATCAGGTTAGCGATCAATTCATCATGATCTCTCCAGGCGGTGGCTTCGCATCCACTCCAGATATGGCTCAAGAAGCGGCTACTTTCATCGTCGTTGCTCAGCAGCGCGCTGACTAATTGACTAAGTCGGGTGGCCCCAGAATCAGCTTCACCGAGTTGAATTTCGTCGCTTAACGGCGACAGGCAGGCGACGAAATCCCTCGTCAGCCTCGCTACTTCCTGTAGCCGGTTGGATGGAAAGCCTATCAAAGCGGCAATAACGGAAACCGGTAACGTGAACATCAACTCATCTAGGTTGTCGACCGGGTTATCGAGGGTCTCGACCACACGTGACACGATGTCTGCGATGCTATCTGTTTGGACAGAGGCCAAGGCAGGTTCGATAACCATCCTGGGGCACAGGTGCTGTGGGCCTTCGTTCATGCGCATCAAACGACCGAAAATCATTCCTGCCACGCCTTGCGCAATGGCAGGAGGTATCGGCTCGTTTAGCGGACGCACCCGACAGTCTGGATGCCCCAGAATGGCTTCGACAGCTTCGGCACTACTTGCAATCCATAAACGAAGATCTGCATCGAATAGCAGGCCGTTTTGTCGCCTGAGACCTGAGTAATAAACGTAGGGATCAGTATGGGTAGCGGCTTCAAAAGGCGTCATTGCGTAAGTCCTGTTCACAAAGAACGGCTACTATCGAGCACCCCTCATGGTGACGATTCGCTCAGGAACGAAATATGGACGCTCGAAGCAATGACACCGCGATTTCTCGGGTAGCCGGCGCTATTGCCGAACCAGCGAGGACGAAAATGCTGTGTTCGCTGATGGACGGCCACGCCCGTACCAGTACCGAAATGGCCGTCATCGCCGACGTCAGTGCGTCCACGGCGAGCGCGCATTTGGCAAGGCTAAAAGAGGACGGGTTGGTAAAGTTGCACACGCAAGGCAGGCATCGTTACTACAGTCTGGCTGACGCGCAAGTGGCCCAGGCTATTGAGGCCCTCATGGTGATCAGCCAAAACGCACCTACACGATATGTGTCCACGACCCCAACCCGACTGCAGTTCGCGCGTACCTGTTATGACCACATGGCAGGAACACTGGCTGTACAACTGCACGATCATTTCGTGGAGTCAGGCTGGTTAACCGTGCCAGTTTCCGGGGAGTTGTATCAGCTTACGATAAGCGGCGAAAAAGCCATGACCGGGCTCGGTATCGAGATAGAAAAGGTAAGGGCACAGCGGCGTCGTTTCGCGTGCTCCTGCTTGGACTGGAGCATGCGGCGCCCTCATCTTGCCGGAGCACTCGGAGCGGCTTTTCTACAGACGGTCATAAGCCGCAAGTGGGTTATCCAAGACCTTGATAGCCGGGCACTCGCATTGACATCCAAGGGACGAAAGGAGCTGTCTGGCCTATTCGGGATCATTCTGGAAAACAATGAGAGGGAGAGATCAGTCGTGCGGAATGCGGCACGACCCGCCGAACCGGCTTTGCCGGCACGATAATTACTTATTCCTTCAACTAAGCATCTATCAAGAAGCAGGCATTGCTTCGCGTGCCATATCGAAAATCAAGGTGTCTTGGCGGGACGCTTACCTTTTTCTGGATTTAAGCACCACCGGAGCTTCAACATCGAAGGATAGGGACATGAATCACATCTACAAAACGTTTCTACTACCTACGGGTATCGGTATTGCGGTGTTGTGCTCGATGAATGTCGAAGCTATAACGCGGGAAGAAATGCTCAAGCTCAATGCCGCGTACCCGCCCGGTAGTGTGGTTAGCTGTGAGACGCGGCTTGAAGGAAACGGGGGAAATTTATTTCCAACGCTCCTGAAAACTCGCGCGCACATCGAAGAAAGAACGGGGAACCTGACCCGTACTGATGTGAGCGTAACGTTTGTCCCACAGGGATCATCAACCACCACAATGACCGTGAATTACCAGTCGCGAGCAACCATGGAAGATGACGGTGAGTTAGTTGATATTGACCCAGATAGCCTAACTGTCTCATTCAGCCCTTCAAATCCAGCCAGCGAGTCCATTGTGGCGAACAAAATGCGCAGTACTCTCCCCGCTACTGGAAGCGATCTAAGGCTATACAAGACGGTAACAATCACCGATTTCCCTTCCTTCATAATCACTCCCCAAGATCAGCCTCCGATCTACTGTTTTAAGGAAGAATAAGCAGTGACACTTTGCATCATCGATGCCGTGTCAGACTTGGAATACGCTAGCCCTTGGTCGATCTGATGGAGTGGTCTGGGATTACTGAGCAGAGCGAGGCGATGACGCTGATTATTGGCGACGCGAACCTGCTGCTGGCACAGCGGACAGGAAATTACCAAGCGGGTTTACAGGAGGATCGGCGCGACCGCGAAGCCATCAAAATAGGAAAGTTCTGGGACACTTCCACAATAGTTATGGAATACCTATGAAAAGACGCCTCCCGCTTCCCGAATGCCAGAAACACAAAAGCCCCGCATTGCGGGGCTTTTGTATGAATCTTGGCGGGAAACCAGGGATTCGAACCCTGGGAACGCTATTAACGTTCGCCGGTTTTCAAGACCGGTGCATTCAACCACTCTGCCAATTTCCCTTTTGCATCACAGGATTAGAATAGACCATCCCGTCTCAGCGGGCGCCATAATACCCGAATGAAACACACTGTCAAACTCTCGCCATCGCTTGTTACAGAGCGTCTGTTATGATCTTTGCGACTGAACGTTTCAAAACTCAAGGAGTGTCGCCATGCGCGAACAGAATTACGCAGTGAATGGCAATGCGCAGGCTGAGCAGCTTGAAGTCAGCCGCGTATTGCGCAACACGTACGGCTTGCTCGCCCTTACCCTCGCATTCAGCGGCGTGATGGCGTTCGTGGCGCAGCAGATGCGTGTTGGTTATCCGAACATTTTTGTCGTGCTGATCGGCTTCTATGGTCTGTTTTTCCTGACCAACAAACTGCGCGATTCGGCCTGGGGCCTGGTGTCGGCGTTTGCCTTGACCGGTTTCATGGGCTTTATCCTCGGCCCGATCCTTAACCGCTACCTCGGCATGGCCGGCGGTGCGCAAGTGGTCAGTTCGGCGTTTGCCATGACCGCGCTGGTGTTTGGTGGCCTGTCGGCCTACGTGCTGGTCACCCGTAAGGACATGAGTTTCCTGGGCGGTTTCATCACCGCAGGCTTCTTCGTGCTGCTGGCAGCGGTGGTAGCTGGGATGTTCTTCCAGATCAGCGGCCTGCAGTTGGCGATCAGCGCGGGTTTTGTGCTGTTCTCCTCGGTGTGCATCCTGTTCCAGACCAGTGCGATCATCCACGGCGGTGAGCGTAACTACATCATGGCGACCATCAGCCTGTATGTGTCGATCTACAACCTGTTTATCAGCCTGTTGCAGATCTTCGGCATCATGAGCCGCGACGACTGATTTCAGCCGACACAAAAAAAGCCCCGTATCGAAAGATGCGGGGCTTTCTTGTTTTCAAGGGATCAGTACTGGTTGGGCTCCATCTCCAGGTCCACCTTGAAGCGTTCGGCAATGTCGCGCTGGATACGTAGCGCCAGGTCTGCAATATCGTGCCCGGTGGCGGCACCATAGTTGACCAGCACCAGCGCCTGCAGCTTGTGCACGCCCGCATCGCCATCCCGAAAGCCCTTCCAGCCAGCCTTGTCGATCAGCCAACCGGCAGCGAGTTTCATCTGCCCATCTGCCTGCGGGTAGGCCACAAGATCGGGGTATAAGGCTTGCAGTTCAGCCGCAAGGGCTTGGGAGACCAACGGGTTCTTGAAGAAGCTGCCAGCATTGCCCAGCTCTGCCGGGTCTGGCAGTTTTTCGCGGCGGATGCTGCAAATGGCGCGGCTCACATCGCTCGGTGTCGCCTCGGTGATCCCTTGCCCGGTCAGGCGCTGCTGCACCGGGCCGTAGTCGAGTTTCAGGTGGCTGACGCGGCTCAGGGCGAAACGCACGCGCAGGATCAGCCAGCGCCCGACTTCGTGTTTGAACAGGCTGTCACGATAGGCGAAGTTGCATTCCTCCAGGCTGAAATCCCGCAGTTCGCCGGTTTGGCGATCCAGGGCGGTCAGGCCGGCGAATACGTCTTTGATTTCTACGCCATAGGCGCCGATATTCTGCATCGGCGCGGCACCGACGGTGCCGGGGATCAGGCTGAGGTTTTCCAGGCCACAAAAGCCTTGCTCCAGGGTCCAGAGCACAAAGGGGTGCCAGGCCTCGCCTGCTTCGGCTTCAACGATCACCTGCTGGCCATCGTCCTGCAACACCCGAATACCTTGGGTGGCCATGCGCAACACCAGCGCCGGTATGTCCTGGGTCAGCAGCAAATTGCTGCCGCCGCCAATCACCAGCAGTGGCAGCGCCTGCGCGGCGGCGTAGGCCAGGGCCTCACGAACATCGGCGTCACTGCGGGCTTCGGCGAACAGTCGCGCGCGCACATCGATGCCAAAGCTGTTGAAGGGCTTGAGCGATACCTGCGCAAGCACGTGCAAGGTCATAACCGCCCCTTAATTTCGATCACCAATAGGTCACAGGCTTGCTCGATCAGGTCAAGGACCCGCTCAAAGCCTTGTTCGCCTTCGTAGTATGGGTCTGGCACCTCGTCGACCTCAGCGTCATAGCGGCGCAGGAACAAGTCCAGCTCTGCCTTGCCCTGCCCCGGCTGCAGCGCCTTGAGGTTGCGCAGGTTGCTGTGATCCATGGCCAGGATCAGGTCGTAGCGCGCGAAGTCGGCTCGACCGACCTGCTGCGCACGCTGTGCCGACAGGTCGTAGCCGCGCGCCAGCGCCGCGCGCTGGCTGCGCTGGTCCGGCGGGTTGCCGACATGCCAGTCACCAGTGCCGGCGGACGCGACTTCAACCTGCCCGGCCAGCCCCGCATCGCGCAACTTCTGGCGCAACACGCCCTCGGCCGTTGGCGAGCGGCAGATGTTGCCCAGGCAGACGAACAGGACTTCCATCAGGCCCCCAACAGGCGACGGACGCGCTCAAGGTCTTCCGGCGTGTCGACACCGGCGGGCGGCGCTTCCAGGGCGTCGCCGACGTGGATGCGCACGCCGTGCCACAAGGCACGCAGTTGTTCCAGGGATTCGGTGTTTTCCAGCCAGCAGGGGCCCCAGCTGACGAAGTCATGCAGGAATCCGGCGCGGTAGGCGTAGATGCCGATGTGGCGGCGATACGGCACACCCTCCGGCAACGCGTCAGGATGCTTGGCGAAGGCGTCGCGCGCCCAAGGCAAGGTCGAGCGGCTGAAGGTCAGTGCCAGGCCGTTGATGTCGCTGACCACTTTCACCACGTTCGGGTTGAACAGCGTAGCGATGTCTTCAATCGGCTCAGCCAGCGTCGCCATGCGTGCTTCGCCGTGGGCAGCGAGGTTGGCAGCCACCTGGTCGATGACGCTTGGCGGGATCAGCGGCTCGTCGCCTTGTACGTTGACCACGATGGCATCGGGCGCCAGGCCCAGCTGCGTGGCCACTTCGGCCAAACGGTCGGTGCCGGAGTTGTGGTCTTCACGGGTCAGCACTGCTTCGGCGCCGAAGCCTTGGCAGGCTTCGATGATGCGTGGGTCATCAGTGGCCACTACGACCCGCTCGGCGCTGCTCTTGCAGGCCTGCTCCCACACCAGCTGGATCATCGGCTTGTTGCCGATCAGTTGCAGCGGTTTGCCCGGCAAGCGGGTTGAGGCAAAGCGCGAAGGAATGACAACGGTAAAGGCGGTGGTCATTTATCCAGGCGCTCATCGGAGGTCAGGGTACGGGCTTCGCTTTCCAGCATGACCGGAATGCCATCACGGATCGGGAAAGCCAGGCCGGCGCCTTTGCTGATCAGCTCGGTTTTGTCGGCGCTGAGCTTGAGCGGGCCTTTGCAGATAGGGCAAGCGAGGATGTCGAGCAGTTTGGTGTCCATGAGTGTTTCCTGGAAAGAAGCGTTTTAAGGCAAGAGACGGGCGGGCAACAGGCGCATCAGTTGCGTGTCGAACCAGGCGACGAACGCCGGCGACGGCACCGCATCCACCGCAAGATACCACCAGTCGGGCTGGGCAAAGGCGCGGCACTTGACCGCGTCCTTCTCGGTCATGACCAGCGGCAATGATGGCGTGAAATTCAAGACCTCTGCGCTGTAGGGCGCATGGTCGGCAAAAGCATGGGGGATCGGCTGCCAGTGTAGCGATTCAAGCGTGTTGAAGAAACGTTGCGGGTTGCCGATGCCGGCAACCGCGTGAACCTGCTGGCCAGACGAAAAATACTCGACCGATTGACGCTCACCGGTCTTCAAGTTGATCAACGCCGTGGGCTGTAGACGGAAGGCAAAGCCATCTTCGCGATCAGCGGTGGCACCGTTATAGAGCAGCGCATCCACGCTCTCAAGACGCTCCACCGGCTCGCGCAACGGCCCGGCAGGCAGGCAGCGGCGGTTGCCAAGGCCGCGCGCGGCGTCGATCAGCACCAGTTCCAGGTCGCGGGCCAGGCGATAGTGTTGCAGGCCGTCATCGGACAGGATCAAGTCCAGGGTTTCACTGGCCAGCAGCGCCTTGACTGCACGGCTGCGGTCGGGATCGATCATCAGCGGCACGCCACAACGCTGCACGATCAGCAGTGGCTCATCGCCAGCCACTGCAGCACTGTGACTGGCCTCGACCCGCCACGGCAACTGCGGTGGCTTGGCGCCATAACCCCGGCTGACCACCCCCACACGCAACCCGCTGCGACGGCAGTGCTCGATCAACCACAGGATCAACGGCGTCTTGCCGGTGCCGCCCACCGTGATATTGCCGACCACCACCACCGGCACCGGCGATTGATAGATCTCGCCCTCGCCCGCCAGGAAGCGCGCGCGCTTGCCCTGCACGACGCGGCGATACAGCGACTCCAGCGGGCGCAACAGCGACAGCGCCGGGTGCCCTTCATACCAGGCCTTGAGTAAACGATCGGACATAGCCATCAGGGTTGGCTCGCCGCCTCGACGGTACTCATGCGCAGATGGCTGAAACCGAGCTTGCCAGCAGCGTCCATCGCCGTGATCACCGCCTGATGCTGGGTCTTGCCATCGGCACTGATCGACAGCGGCATCTTGGTATCGCCGCCGGATTCTCGCTGCAAGGCATCCATCAGGCTGGCCAGGTCGTTTTTCTCCAGCACCTGGTTATTCACCGAAAACACCCCCTCGGCACTGATGGCGATGTCCAGTTGCTTGACCTGCTGGTCTTCTGCCGGCGAGCCGCTGACCGCTTCGGGCAAATCGACGCGCAGCTCGGTCTGCCGGGTGAAGGTGGTGGTGACGACAAAAAACAGCAGCAGGATAAACACTACGTCGATCAACGACGCGAGGTTGATGTCGACGTTTTCCCGTTGCTTGCGGCGAAATTTCACGCTCGACCCTCGACCAGATCCACATCACGGTCGCCCTGTACCACTTCCACCAGCTTGATCGCCTCCTGCTCCATGCCCACCACCAATTCATCGATGCGCCGTTGCAGGAAACGGTGGAAGAACACCGAAGGAATCCCGACCATCAGGCCGGCGGCCGTGGTTATCAGTGCCTTGGAAATACCACCGGCCAGTACGGCAGCGTTGGTGGTCATGCCCGAGCCCATGAACGAACTGAAGATGTCGATCATACCCAGAACGGTGCCCAGCAAACCGAGCAACGGGGCCATGGCGGCAATGGTGCCGAGGGCATTGATATAGCGCTCCAGCTCATGAATGACCCGGGCGGCGGCCTCCTCGATGCACTCCTTCATGATCTCGCGACCATGCTTGGAATTGGCCAGGCCGGCGGCGAGGATTTCACCTAGAGGTGAGTTGGCGCGCAGTTCCTTGAGTTTTTCCTTGTCGAGCTGCTTGTTCTTGATCCAGCCCCACACCTGCCCCAGCAGATGTTCGGGGGTGACGCGACTGGCGCGCAGGGTCCACAGGCGTTCGGCGACGATGCCGAGTGCGGCGATGGAGCTCATGATGATCGGCAACATCATCCAACCACCGGATTTGACCAATTCCCACACAGTGAATGTCCCCTCGAAAAAGTGCGCCACTTTACCATATCGGTTCGTCAGCGGGGTTCGCCGACCTTAGGCTCAAAGGGTAATGCATAACGCCAGAAACGACGTTGACTGCGCGCAACAATCGGCGGTGCGAAGGCGCCCAGTCGCAGACGCACGGCCCCTTGCTCGGCGCTGTCGTAGATCCGGCTACCCAGCGCCTGGTAGCGCTCCAGCACTTGCGGATGAGGATGGCCAAACGCATTGCCACGGCCGCGGGAGATCAACACCGAGTGGGGCGAAAGCCTTTGTACAAAGGGCCAGGACGAAGAACTGCGACTGCCATGGTGGGGTGTCTGCAGCCAGTCGGTCGCCACCGCCAGGGGTGACTCAAGCAAGGCCCGCTCGGCGGCGCGGTCAATATCGCCGGTCAGCAACAGGCGCTCGCCATTGGCCTGGACCTGCAACACACAGGACTTCGCGTTGCCTTCAACCGCGTCCGACCATTGCCACAACTCAAACGCCACGCCGTCCCACTCCCAACGCTCGCCGCTCACGCATGGCTGGGTCCCGAGGAATGTCGGCAACCTTTCGGTCTCGCCGCCCACTACCCGGCGGATGGCCAACCCACGGGCAACCGCGGCCGCACCACCGGCGTGGTCGACGTCGGCATGGCTCAGCAGCAGCATGTCCAACCGCCCTACCCCGAGCTTTTTCAACGCTGGCAACACCACGCTGGCGCCCAGATCGGACGCACCCGAACGCGGCCCCGCATCGTAAAGCAGGGTGTGCCGACGGGTGCGCAGGATCAATGCCTGACCCTGCCCGACATCCAACTGCAGCACCTCGACCTGCCCATGGGGCACTGATTCCCTGGGTGGAAACACCGCCAGCAACAGCATCGGCCAGCCCAGCAGCCGCAACGGCACGCCCTTGGGCAACAGCAACAACACCGCGCCCGACAGGCTGATCAGCCAGCAGCCCAGCGGCACCTCGGCCGGAGTCCAGGCCGGCAGTTGTTCCGCCAGCAACGCGAGGCCGCGAAACAGTCCGTCCAACGCGGCACCGGCCAGCCACAATAGTTGCTCGCCCACCCATGGCAGCGGCAAGAGCGCAGTCCCGAGCAGCGCCAACGGCAACACCACCAGGCTGATCCAGGGCACCGCGAACAGGTTGGCCAACGGCGCGCTCAGGCTGATCGGCAGCCCCAGCGCCAGCAATACCGGAAACAAACCGAGTGCAATCAGCCACTGCGCACGGGTCCACGCCTGCCACACACTCCAAGCGCCCAAGCGCCCGCTGAACGCCGGCACCAACACGGCAACGGCCGCGAACGACAACCAGAATCCAGGCTGCAAACTGGCCAACGGCTCCAGCACCAATACCCCATTGAGCGCGAGCAGCAGCGGCCACCAGGCACCCAGATGGCGAAACCGCAAGCGCCACAGCAGCACCAGCCCGACCATCACGCAGGCACGCTGCACGGGCACACCGAACCCTGCCAGCAAGCCGTAGCCCAGCGCAGCGGCAAACGCCAAGCCACACGCCCACGGTAGCCAAGGCAGGGCCCGCGGCCAATAGCCGTAGCGCGCCAACCCGGCGACCAGCGCGTAAATCAACCCCGAGAGCAAACCAATGTGTTGACCGGAAATCACCAGCAGGTGCACCGTGCCGGTGGCTTGCAATACCTGCCAATCCTGCGGCGCCAGTGCCGAACCGTCCCCCAGCACCAACGCCGCCAACCCAGCCTCGCGCCCCTGGGCATCCACGCTCGACAGGCGTTGGCGCACGCTGTCGCGCCAAGCGTTACGCGCAGGCGACAGGCGCATGCCATCCTTTACCGAGCCCGTGGCGCCAATACGATGGGCAAGCAACCAGGCCTCGCGGTCAAAGCCATGAAAATTAAGCAACCCCGCCGGCCGCTTGAGCGTGACCGCCACGCGCCAGCGTTCACCGCTGTGCACCGCCGGCCCAGCGTGCCAGGACACTTGGATACGCTTGGGCAACCGGGCATTGCGCGAGCGACTGTCGGCCAGCTCGAACCGTACACCGCTGCCAGTCTGCTGCGGTAACCCGACGACACGCCCTTCCAGCCAGCGTGTCTGCCCATCCAGTGCCGGCCTAAGACGATCATCCAGCGCCCACTGCGCACTCAGGCACGCCCAACTCAAGCCGAATAGAAAGAACGCCAGGCAATAGGTGCGAAATGGCAACAACATCAACGCCACCACTGGCATGGCCAGCAGCAGGCCGACAGACGGCAACACCGGTAAAAAGCGCAGGGTCAACAACCCCAGTGCAAACGCGAACATCCCTGCTCTCATGGATCATCCCTTTCAAGTGATCCATTCAGTCTTAGCCGAGCGCCCGGTACTGCCTTTGATGTTTTGTCACAAAGTCTGAATTTTCTGTTTATAGAATGTGGGCATACTTGCCCCTCGATCTGACCTGGAAGCCTTATGCCTCGGCGCTTATTCAAACGGTACATGCCCGACCCCAGCAGTATCAGGGAACACAAGTCCTTACGATTCCTCGGCACGTTGCTGCATGACCCCAACCTCTGGCACCTCAACCGGCACTCGGTGGCACGGGCCATGGCCGTGGGTTTATTCGCGGCGTTTATCCCGATTCCGTTGCAGATGTTGTTGGCGGCGGTCCTGTCGATCACGGTGCGCGGCAACATGCCCATCGCCGTCAGCCTTGTGTGGCTGACCAATCCGATCACCATGCCGGTGGTGTTCTTTTGCACCTATTTGACCGGCGCCTGGCTGATGAATGTGCCGCCACGCAGCCTGCCCGACGACCTGACCTGGGAGTGGATCAGCGGCCAGCTGAGCACCCTGTGGCAGCCGTTCCTGCTGGGTTCAGTGGTATTGGGGTTGGTGTTGGGCGCGCTGGCCTATTGCCTGACCATGGGCTACTGGCGCTGGTGGGTGGCCCACCAATGGAAGAAGCGCAGACTACGTCGCGCTTGAGGCCTGGCGCGCCTGCAGGCGCAGGTGAATGCGCAGGCCTTGTCCGGTGTTTTGCGCCCACAGGCTGCCGTCCTGACGCTGCACGGCGTTGCGCGCGATGCTCAGGCCCAGGCCAAAGCCGCCGTCGCCGGGCCGCGAGCCATCCAGACGGGTGAACGGCGCAAAGATACGCTCCAGATCGCGCTCATCGATACCACCGCCCTGATCCTCCAGCCACAAGTGCCAGTAATCCCCCTCGCGCCGCCCATCCAGGCTGACTGCACCCTCGGCGGGCGAATGGCGTATGGCATTGCGCAGGATATTCTCCAGGGCCTGGGCCAACGCGTTGAGGTTGCCGCGCACCCAGCAATCGGCGCCCAGCAGGCACGGCAGGCGCGATGCCGGCCAATCACTTTCAAAACAGGCGTTCTCACGCAACATGTCCCACAACGCCTGCACCTGAATGTCTTCCCGGGGCAGCGGCGCACGCTCGGTATCCAGCCAGGCGAGTTGCAGACTGTCCTCCACCAGGCGCTGCATTGCGTCGATCTCCCGGCTCAAGCGCTCACGCAGCTGCGTCAGATCCTGTTCGCTGTCGCACGCCACCCGCAGCCGGCTCAGCGGGGTGCGCAGTTCGTGGGACATGTCCCGCAGCAGTTGTTGCTGCAAGACCACCGTGCCCTGCAGGCGTTCGGACATGTGATCAAACGCACGCCCCAATTCGCCAAGCTCATCCTGGCGACTGATGGCCGCCTGGGACAACCGTGTATTCAACTGGTCGGCGCGCCAGGCATTGGCCTGCTCACGCAGTTGATTGAGGGGCATGATCAGCAGGCGATAGAGCCCGATGCACAGCAGCAACGTGAATAAACCGGGGATGACCCCATTGGTCACCACTCGCCAGAACACCTGGTAGCGCCCCGGCATAAAACGTTGCGGCAACTCGATCACCAGCGAACCCGCCTCCGGGTTCACCGGGAAGGGAATTTTCAACCACGGCAAGCCTTTCACATGCCGGCTGACCGGCCAGTCCAGCCCACGCAGGAACGTCAGGCGTTGACTTTCCTTGTCGCTCAACGGGTAGCTGCTCAAGGACTGCAAGTCATTGCCAATCACCCCGATCCAGGTGCGCTCACGCGTGCCCATCTGCTGCAGCCACGCATCAACCCCGGCGTGCCCACCGCGGTTCCAGGCCTGTTCGGCACTGACCGCGTAACCACTCAAGGTGATCCTCGCTTCGTCGGACAGGTACTGGTTCTTCTGCTCCATGTACCGACCCCAGGACCAACTGAGCCAGATCATCAACAAACAGAAGGCGATCAACAGGCACGCCAGTTTCCAGAATAGCGAGTGCTTGCCCGGCAACCGCTGCAACGGACGTTCAAAGGCTGTCATCGGCACCGCTCAGCACATAGCCCTTGCCCCACACCGTGCGTACTTCGCGCTCGCCGTAGCCAACGGCCTTGAGCTTGCGGCGGATCTGGCTGATGTGCATGTCGAGGCTGCGATCATGGGGCGCATAGCCGCGCTGCAACACGTGCTGATAAAGGAAGGCTTTACTGAGGACTTCTTCACCGTTGCGGTGCAGGGTTTCCAGCAAGCGGTATTCGCTGCGCGTCAGCCCGGCCCACTGCTCCTGATAGAGAACGTCGCACAGCTCGTCGTCAAAACGCAGGGTGGGCGCATCGTCGCGCGGCGGTGAAAGGCTCGGCAACGGGCGGCGGTCGAGGGCCACCCGGCGCAGGATGGCTTCGATGCGCACGCGCAATTCGACCATACTGAACGGCTTGGGCAGATAGTCGTCCGCCCCCAGGCGAAAGCCACTGATACGATCGGCCTCGGCGCCCAGGGCCGACATCAGGATGACCGGGATCGAGTGGCTCTGGCGCAAATGCGTGAGGATCGACAAGCCATCCATCCCCGGCAGCAGAATATCCATCAGCACCACGTCGAACGCCTGGTCACGGGCCATTTGCAAGCCCTGCTGACCGTTCTGGCACCACGTCACCTGGAAACCACAGCGCCCCAAATGCTCGTGGACATAGGCGCCGAGCACAGGGTCATCTTCAATGGTCAGGATACTGGGTAGGACAACTGCTGCGGGATTCATTAGCGTCTGCAAGTCATTCTCAATGGCCGATTATTCAAGATTAACCCGCCGCAGGCAATCGCCATCCGCCCCCCCAATGGCCCGAAGATTGCCTCATATCATTAATTTGCAAGATCCGACGCCGCTCAAATGGCTACACTGCGCAGGTGGCGCGGCCCGGATGCTGGCGTGGTTTATCGATAACAATGTGGTAGCAGGAGAGTGGCGTGCTTAGAAGAATGGGGATAAAAGGCCGCGTACTGTTGCTGACCTTATTACCGACCAGTCTGATGGCCCTGTTGTTGGGGGGCTATTTCACCTGGATGCAACTGTCGGAATTGCAGACCCAATTGCTGCAACGCGGCGAAATGATCGCCGAGCAACTGGCGCCGCTGGTCGCCCCGGCCCTGAGCGCGAAGAACACCGAGCTGCTGGAGCGCATCGCCACCCAGTCACTGGAGCAGCCGGACGTGCGCGCCGTGTCGTTCCTCAGCCCGGACCGCACGCCCCAAGCCCACGCCGGCCCGACCATGCTCAACCAGCCGCCCATCGGCAACAGTTCGCACCTGCTGCAACGCACCGGCAACGATGCAACGCGTTACCTGCTGCCAGTATTTGGCCGTCATCGCAACCTCGCGGGCGAGTTGATCCCCGACGAAGCCGACCGCCTGCTGGGCTGGGTCGAAGTCGAACTGTCCCACAACGGCATGTTGCTGCGTGGCTATCGCAGCCTGTTCGCCAGCCTGCTGTTGATCGCCATCGGGCTGATCTGCACCGCAGCCCTGGCCCTGCGCATCAGCCGCACCATCAACTCGCCGATTGGCCTGATCAAGCAAGCCGTAGCCCAGCTCAAGGACGGCAACCTGGAAACCCGCCTGCCGCCGCTGGGCAGCCAGGAGTTGGACCAGCTCGCCTCGGGCATCAACCGCATGGCCGAAACCCTGCAAAACGCCAGGGAAGAACTGCAGCACAGCATTGACCAGGCCACCGAAGACGTGCGCCAGAACCTGGAAACCATCGAGATCCAGAACATCGAGCTGGACCTGGCGCGCAAGGAGGCCCTGGAGGCCAGCCGCATCAAGTCCGAGTTCCTGGCCAACATGAGCCATGAAATCCGCACTCCGCTCAACGGCATCCTTGGTTTCACCCATCTGCTGCAAAAAAGCGAATTGTCGCCGCGCCAGCTGGACTACCTGGGCACCATCGAAAAATCCGCCGACAACCTGCTGGGCATCATCAACGAAATCCTCGATTTCTCGAAGATCGAGGCCGGCAAACTGGTGCTCGACAGCGTGCCCTTCAACCTGCGGGATCTGCTGCAGGACACCCTGACCATCCTCGCCCCTGCGGCCCATGCCAAACAGTTGGAGCTGGTCAGCCTGGTCTACCGCGACACCCCACTGGCGTTGGTGGGCGACCCGCTGCGCCTCAAACAGATCCTGACCAACCTGATCAGCAACGCGATCAAGTTCACTCGCGAAGGCACCATCGTCGCCCGGGCAATGATCGAAGACGAACAGGAAGACAGCGTGCAACTGCGCATCAGCGTGCAGGACACCGGCATCGGCCTGTCCAGCCAGGATGTGCGCGCGTTGTTCCAGGCCTTCAGCCAGGCCGATAACTCGCTGTCGCGCCAGCCTGGCGGCACCGGCCTGGGCCTGGTGATTTCCAAGCGTTTGATTGAACAGATGGGCGGTGAAATCGGTGTCGACAGCACGCCTGGGGAAGGCTCGGAATTCTGGATCAGCCTGAACCTGCCCAAAACCCGCGACGACCTCGAAGACCTGCCGTCTGCGCCATTGCTCGGGCGCCGCGTGGCGGTGCTGGAGAACCACGAACTGGCGCGCCAGGCCCTGCAGCATCAGCTGGAAGACTGCGGCCTGGAAGTCACGCCGTTCAACAGCCTGGAAAGCCTGACCAACGGCATCACCAGCGCCCATCAGACCGAGCAGGCCATCGACCTCGCCGTGCTTGGCATCACCGCCAATGACATCCCACCGGAGCGCCTCAACCAGCACCTGTGGGACCTTGAGCACCTGGGTTGCAAGGTTCTGGTGCTGTGCCCGACCACCGAACAGATGCTGTTCACCCAGTCGGTACCCAACCCCAACAGCCAGTTGCAGGCCAAGCCTGCCTGCACCCGCAAACTGCGCCGCGCCCTGGCCGACCTGATCAGCCCGCGGCCCTCGCGCAGCGAGCCCGGCGAGCCGCTGTCCAGCCGCGCGCCACGGGTGCTGTGCGTGGACGACAACCCGGCCAACCTGCTGCTGGTGCAGACCCTGCTGGAAGACATGGGCGCCAAGGTCCAAGCGGTAGAAAGCGGGTTCGCCGCCATTGACGCGGTCAAACGGGAAACCTTCGACCTGGTGCTGATGGACGTGCAGATGCCTGGCATGGACGGACGCCAGAGCACCGAGGCGATTCGCCAGTGGGAAAGCGAGCGCCACGGTACGCCGCTGCCGGTGGTCGCCCTCACCGCCCACGCCATGGCCAACGAAAAACGTGCCCTGCTGCAAAGCGGCATGGATGACTACCTGACCAAACCGATCAGCGAGCGGCAGTTGGCCCAGGTGGTGCTCAAGTGGACCGGCCTGGCCCTGCGCAACCAGGTACCGGAGCGTGCCACCGACGGCCTCGCCCCAGCCGTGAAGCTGCTGGTGCTGGATCATGAAGAAGGCCTGCGCCTGGCCGCCGGCAAGACCGACCTGGCCGCCGACATGCTGGCCATGTTGCTGGCCTCACTGGAAGCCGACCGCCTGGCCATCACCGTGGCCCGCGAAGCCAAGGACCACAACGCGCTGATCGAACGCGTCCACCGCCTGCACGGCGCCACCCGTTATTGCGGCGTGCCGCAACTGCGCGCCGCCTGCCAACGAGCCGAGACCTTGCTTAAACAGGACGATGCAAAGGCCTTGCATGCCTTGGACGAACTGGACATGGCGATTGCGCGGTTGGCGAGCGAAGCGCGGGTCAGCGCCTGAAGCAACGCTTCAGGAAACCGCCTTATGTGGGAGCGGGCTTGTGTGGGAGCCCGCTCCCACAAGGGTCATGTGTTTTCAAATGATTAATCGCAGGGAGCATTTTTTATGCGCGTCATACTTTTCAGCAGCCAGACCTACGACCGCGACAGCTTCCTCGGCGAGGCGCTACCGTCCGGCGTGGAGCTGCAATTCCAACCCGCCCGCCTCAACCTCGACACCGTGGCACTGGCCGAACACCACGAAGTGGTTTGCCCGTTTATCAACGATGACCTCAGCGCCCCGGTGCTGGAACACCTGGCCAAAGGCGGCACCCGCCTGATCGCGCTGCGCTCGGCCGGTTACAACCATGTCGACCTGGCCGCCGCCAAGCGCCTGGGCCTGACTATCGTGCGCGTGCCCGCCTATTCGCCGCACGCCGTCGCCGAACATGCGGTGGCGCTGATCCTCGCCCTCAACCGCCGCCTGCACCGCGCCTACAACCGCACCCGTGACGGCGATTTCAGCCTGCACGGCCTGACCGGCTTCGATCTGGTCGGCAAGACCGTCGGAGTGGTCGGCACCGGGCAAATCGGTGCGACATTCGCCAAGATCATGGCCGGTTTCGGCTGCCAGTTGCTCGCCTACGATCCGTACCCCAACCCGCAGGTGCTGGCCCTCGGCGCCCGCTACGTGAGCCTGCCCGAACTGCTGGCCCAAGCGCAGATCATCAGCCTGCATTGCCCGCTGACGGCCGACAGCAAACACCTGATCAACGCCGACTCCCTGGCGCACATGCAGCCAGGCGCGATGCTGATCAACACCGGGCGCGGCGGCCTGGTCGACACCCCAGCACTGATCGAAGCGCTCAAGGATGGCCAGCTCGGTTACCTGGGGTTGGATGTGTACGAGGAAGAGGCGCAATTGTTCTTCGAGGACCGCTCCGACCTGCCCCTGCAAGACGACGTACTTGCGCGCCTGTTGACTTTCCCCAATGTGATCATCACCGCACACCAGGCGTTTCTTACCCGCGAGGCGCTGTCGGCGATTGCATGCACGACCCTCGCCAACATCGCCGCGTGGGCCGAGGGCCGCACGCAGAACCTCGTTGAAGGATGATCAGCGGTCACATACCAGGCTCATGATGGGCCAGCACCCGTGATAGGATGCCGCGCCTATTTGGAGGATCCATGGCCGAACACGATTTCCGCTTCAGCTTGCTGAGCCCGCAACACACCCTGATCGAATGCCGCGCCCTGGTGCCGGGCCGTTACCAGATCACCGGCAACGGTGGTTCGATCAAGCACGGCGACGTGCTGATCGTCACCCTGCGCGGCAGCAAAACCCTGTCGATGCGCCTCACCGTCGAAGGCGACGCGCGCTACTCCATCCGCCCGGCGGGTCAATGGGTCGCCATGGCCCACGGGCCGAAATTCGGCGAATTGGAAATTCACACCTGGAAGGTCAACTGCGACAGCTGCGACACCGTGCTGGAGTTTGAATTCGCAGTGGAAACCAAGCTGAGCAAAGAGCCGCTGCAACCGGCCGCCAACGCGCGCATCAAGGAGCTGGGCTGGGCCAGCCAGGGCGACAAGCACCGCTGCCCGAAATGCCAGCAGGCCGCACAATGAAAGGCCTGCTTCTGCTCGCCGCCGCAGGTGCGGCCCTCACGGGTTGCGCCGCTGATACGGCCAAGCTCAAGCGGGATCACAGCTACGTGGTGGAATGGATCGGTGAGCGGCCACTGATGGACTACGCGCACCTGACGGTCACCCTCGGCGAGGACGGTCGTGCCTATGGCAACGGCGGCTGCAACCATTGGTTCGCGCCGTACACCCTCGAGGGCGACAAGCTCAGCTTCGGCCAGATCGGCAGCACCCGCAAACTCTGCGCAGAGGCCTTGATGGAGCAGGAACACCGCTTCTTCCAGGCCCTGCAAGGCGTGCAGCGCTGGGACATCTCGCCGATCGAGCAGACGCGTTTCTGGCCGGCAGAAGGCAAGCCGATTCGCCTGTGGCTTGAAGAGGGCTGACAGCAACCTTTTCAGGATTGAACGAGGTCAAAATGTGGGAGCGGGCTTGCTCGCGAAAGCGGTGGATCAGTCACAGATGTGTTGTCTGATCCGCCGCTTTCGCGAGCAAGCCCGCTCCCACATTGGTTTGGTGTTGTTGCTTTAACCGCGTAGTGCCTTCAGCTTTGCAATCACGCCTTCCGCCGTCTGCTCCCCCATCAACTGTTCACGCACCTTGCCCTTGTCATCAATGATGTAGGTTACCGGCAGCGCCTCGCTGCGCGGTATATCAAAGATCCCTTCCGGGTTCTGCGCCAGCACCGTGAACTTGATCCCCAGCTTCTCGCTGGCGGCCTTCAACTCCTCACCCTGCACATTGTCGAAGTTGACCCCGAACACCCCGACGTTCTGCCCTTTCAACTGATCCGCCAGGGCGTTCAGTTCAGGGATCTCGGTACGGCACGGGCCACACCATTCGGCCCAGTAATTGACCACGACCCATTGTTTATCCAGGCGTTCAGCCGCGACTTTCTTGCCGTACTGGTCAACGCCGTAGTCATTACCGCAGCCGCTGAGCAGCAGGGTTGTGATGATCGCCAATGCACCGATCAGTCGACTTGTCATGGGGTAATCCTTCGTAAAAATGAACGTTGGCTGCGACCTATCGCCTCTTACGGTTTAAGGACGGGACGCTGCGCAGGTAGAATACCTGCCACCTTACGCAAGATGCGACCCGCACATGACCGATCTGACGCTTTATCACAACCCGCGCTGCTCGAAATCCCGCGGTGCGCTTGAACTGCTCGAAGCCCGTGGTCTCACCCCGACCGTGGTGCGTTACCTGGAAACCCCGCTGGACGCCGCGCAACTGAAGGCCTTGCTCGCCAAGCTGGGCCTCAGCGCACGCCAATTGATGCGCACCGGCGAAGACGAATACAAGACCCTCAACCTGGCCGACGCCAGCCTCAGCGAAGCACAACTGATCGCCGCCATCGCCGCGCACCCCAAGTTGATGGAACGGCCGATCCTGGAAACCGCCGACAAAGCCATCATCGGCCGCCCGCCAGAGAACGTGCTGGAGATCCTGCCGTGACCACACCGTATGTGCTGGTGCTGTATTACAGCCGCAACGGCTCGGTCAGCGAAATGGCCCGGCAGATCGCCCGGGGTATCGAGCAAGGCGGCATGGAAGCGCGCCTGCGCACCGTTCCGGCGATCTCCACCGAGTGCGAAGCCGTGGCGCCGAGCATCCCGGAGGAAGGCGCGCTGTATGCCAGCCTCGACGACCTGAAACACTGCTCGGGCCTGGCCCTGGGCAGCCCGACCCGCTTCGGCAACATGGCCGCGCCGCTCAAGTACTTCATCGATGGCACCAGCAACCTGTGGCTGACCGGCGCCCTCGTCGGCAAACCGGCCGGGGTGTTCACTTCCACCGCCAGCCTGCACGGCGGCCAGGAAACCACGTTGATGTCGATGCTGCTGCCATTGCTGCACCACGGCATGTTGATCACCGGCTTGCCCTACAGCGAACAGGCATTGCTCGACACCCAAGGCGGCGGCACGCCCTACGGCGCCAGCCACCACGCCGGGCCGGACGGCAAGCGCCTGCTTGATCAACATGAGATCGCCCTGTGCCGCGCCCTGGGCTTGCGCCTGGCGAACACCGCCACATTGCTGGAGAGCGGCCGTGGCCAGAAAGCCTAAGGTCTTGCCGCCCCAGGCGTGGTTGGAGCCACGGGTCAAGGTTGCACGGGCGTTGAGCCTGCTGGCGTTCTTTGGGCTGGTGGGGTTGCTGTGCGGCTATTACCTGTTCGTCGCCGACCTGCACGGCGCACGGCCGTGGGTGATCCTGCTGATCGAACTGGTGCCGCTGCTGTTGCTCGCACCGGGAATGCTGCTGGGCAGTGCGCGCGGGCATTCGTGGATGTGCTTTGCGGTGAACCTGTATTTCATCAAGGGCGCGCTGGCGGCGTATGACCCGAACCGCCAGTGGTTCGGGGTGCTGGAGATGCTGGCAAGCCTGGCGGTGTTTTGTACGGCCTTGCTATATGTGCGCTGGCGGCATCAGCTCAACCGACAGCTCGCACCTTGACCTGTAGTGAGCGGGCTTGCCCCGCGCTGGGGGGCGAAGCCGCCCTAAATCCAGACACCGCGGTCTTGCTGATACACCGCGGAGTACCGTTTGGGGCTGCTTCGCCCCCCGGCGCGGGGCAAGCCCGCTCACTACAGGCTAGTGATTGACGGTGTAAGCCAGCATCATCGACAACTGGCACATCGGCCGCCCACTCTCGGCATGCCACTCGTTGAACGCCGCCTGCACCGTCGCCAGGTCCCGCAGGCTGGTGGGTGCCTTGTCGACGATCTTCTGTGCGTTCAACGCCGCCACCACGTCAAAACTCGGCACGAACGTATCCTTGCCGACCATGCGCAAAAAGCGCGGTGCCGATAGCCCGCCCAACTGGTGGCCGTGCTTGCTCAGGTACTTCCACAGCCCAACGATGTCGGTCACCGGCCAATCGGCGATAAACGCGCCGAAGCTGCCGTGTTCATGGGCGATGTCCAGGATCATCTGCGCATTGCGCGGCACACTCTTGAGCTTGCCCAGGTGGCGGATGATGCTGGTGTCCTGCATCAGCCGCTCCAGGTGCTCGGCGCCCATCAGCACGACTTTTTCCGGGTCGAAGCCGAAGAACACTTTCTCGAACGCCGGCCACTTGGCATCCACCACGCTGTGTTTCAAGCCCGCACGGAACACCCGCAGGGCCAGGGTCGACAGGTAGCGGTCGTCGCTGATCTGGCGCAACTGCGCCGCAGTATTCGGTACGGGTAGGTGGGCTTCCAGCTCGGCCGCCGAACCGAAGCGGTTCAGACAGTATTCGTGCAGCCACTTGTAATCGCGCATGCCCTCTCCCGGGATTCGAATTGAAAACGGCGCCCGCGAGCGCCGTGTGTCAGAGCATTGAAGTCGCTTAGAGGTTCACTATATTGACGAAACGCGAAGCGGCGCTTTCGTCGATCTTGAGACTGGTGAAATCGAACAGGTTGCGGTCGGCCAACTGCGACGGCTGCACGTTCTGCAGGCTGCGGAAGATGCTCTCGGTGCGGCCCGGTGTCTTGCGTTCCCACTCCACCAGCATTTCCTTGACCACCTGGCGTTGCAGGTTTTCCTGGGAGCCGCAGAGGTTGCACGGGATGATCGGGAATTGCTTGAGGTCGGAGTAGGCCTGGATGTCCTTCTCGTTGCAATACGCCAGCGGGCGAATCACCACGTTGCGCCCGTCATCCGCGCGCAGCTTGGGCGGCATGGCCTTGAGCGAACCGTTGAAGAACATATTGAGGAAGAAGGTCTCGACGATGTCGTCGCGGTGATGGCCCAGGGCCATTTTGGTCGCACCGATTTCATCGGCAAAGGTGTAGAGCGTGCCCCGACGCAGGCGCGAGCACAGCGAGCAGGTGGTCTTGCCTTCCGGAACCAATTCCTTGACCACCGAATAAGTGTCTTTTTCGACGATGTGATACTCGACACCCAGCTCTTTGAGGTAGGCCGGCAGCACATGCTCGGGGAAGCCCGGTTGTTTCTGGTCCATGTTGACGGCAACGATCTCGAACTTGATCGGCGCGACCTTTTGCAGGTGCAGCAGCACGTCGAGCATGGTGTAGCTGTCTTTGCCGCCGGAGAGGCAGACCATGACCTTGTCGCCGTCCTCGATCATGTTGAAATCGGCGACCGCTTCACCGGCCAGGCGACGCAGGCGTTTCTGCAGTTTGTTCTGGTTGACTGTAAGAGTGCCCATGGCGCTTGAATCCGCAAAAGGTGTGTGACGAAAAGCGCAGCATTTTACGCAAAAATGCTTCAATGGGCGACGCCGATCCAATGTGGGGGCTGGCTTGCCTGCTCCCACACCGACCATGGCAGTCCCGACAGACTTCACCGCGATTAGGGCCAATGTTTACAGCGCGATTTGCTCTAAAGGCCCTACAGTCATTCCGGTCATCCCTTCCTATACTGCGACTTGAGGTCGCACGTATATATCCAGACCTTTCAGGCCAATTGGCCCGTGGGCGCTCCGATGGGGGGCGATGGTAATAACAACAGGAGTGACTGGCATGATCCATCACGTCGTGGGGCTGTTTACCCATCCTGACCAGGAATGGCGGGAAATCCGTGGCGATAAAGAAGAAAGCATCGGCCACATGTACCTCACTCACACGCTGATTCTCGCGGCGATCCCCGCCGTATCAGCCTTTATCGGCACCACCCAGGTCGGCTGGGTCATCGGCAACCGCTCGCCCGTGATGTTGACTCAGGAAAGCGCCCTGTGGATGACCATCATGTCGTACGCGGCCATGCTCGCCGGCGTGGCGGTGATGGGCGCCTTCATCCATTGGATGGCCCGAACCTACGACGCCAACCCCAGCATGTCGCGCTGCGTCGCGTTTGCCACCTATACCGCGACACCGCTGTTTATCGGCGGGCTGGCGGCGCTGTACCCACATATGTGGCTGGGCATGGTCGTGGGCACCGCGGCGATCTGCTACACGGTGTACCTGCTGTATGTGGGGCTGCCGACGTTCATGAGCATCGATCCGGACGAGGGCTTCCTGTTTTCCAGCTCGGTGCTGGCCGTGGGCCTGGTGGTGCTGGTGGCAATCATGGCGTTTACCGTGATCGTCTGGGGCTTGGGCGTTGGGCCTATCTATACCAATTGAGCGTTTCAGACCGTGAGCAAGGCCACCGCAAGGTGGCTTTGTGCGTTATGCATGACCATTCGGCGCCTGAACCATTCGGAAACACACGGCGTTGCGGCATACTGGGCGCCTCTGGAGATAGGTACAGCATGCCCGAGCAACTCAATACCCGCGTCGAAGATTGTTTCCTGCAAGCCGAATCCTTTTTCAAACGAAGCTTCAAACGCCCCCAGGTCAGCCTCAAGCTGCGGGGCCAGAAGGCCGGTGTCGCGCATTTGCACGAGAACCTGCTGCGCTTCAACCCCCAGCTGTACCGTGAAAACAGCCAGCATTTCCTGAAACAGACGGTGGCCCATGAAGTGGCGCACCTGATTGCCCACCAATTGTTTGGCGAACGCATTCAGCCCCATGGCGAAGAATGGCAATTGATCATGCGCGGGGTGTACGAACTGCCGCCGGACCGTTGCCATACGTATGCGGTAAAGCGGCGTCAGGTGACGCGGTATATCTACCGTTGCCCGTGTGCGGACAGTGACTTTCCCTTTTCGTCGCAGCGCCATGGGTTGGTGGCTCAGGGGCGGCGGTATTTGTGTCGGCGGTGTAGGCAGACTTTGGTGTTTACTGGAGAGACCCGGGTGGAGTGACAGCCTCTTCGCAGGCAAGCCAGCTCCCACATTGGATCGGTGATCGACATGACAACCCGGTCAAATGTGGGAACGGGCTTGCCCGCGAAGGCGCCGGATCAGTCAACCAATAACCCTGGCCTGCCGCAAAGCCTCAATACGCTGATTACTGAAGCCCAATTCAGCCAACACTTCATCACTGTGCGCGCCCACCGCCCCGCCAATATGCCGAGGCGCTGGCAACCCCTCAGAGAACTTCAACGGACACGCCAACTGCACCTGGGTCGAACCATCGCCCCGGGGCACCTGGCTCAACAATTCCCGCGCCTTCAACTGGGGATGCTCAAGCGCCTCACTCAAACTCAACACGGGTTCGACGCAGGCATCCACCTCGGCAAATAACGCGCACAGCTCCTCAAAACTGCGTTTCTCAAACTCAACCTGCAAAGCCTGCTTGAGCACTTTTTGCCGCTCCGGCTCCGGCGACAAGCCTTGCGCCGCCAACTCCGGCCGTCCCAGCGCCGCACACAGCGACTGCATGAAAGCCGGCTCCAGACTGCCCACCGACATCCATCGTCCATCCCGGGTCCGATAGTAATCGTAGAAACTGCCACCGTTGAGCACGTGGTTTTCCCACGCCGGCTCCACCCCGCACGCCAGGTAGCCCGCTGCCGCCATGGCGTTAAGGCTGAAGGAGCAATCGGTCATGCTCACGTCCAGATATTGCCCCACCCCGCTTTGCTGCCGCGCAATCACTGCCGCGAGCAACCCCACCACCGCATGCAACGAGCCACCGCCCACATCCGCCAACTGCACGCCCAACGGCAGCGGCCCACTGTCCTGGCGCCCGGTGTAGCTGGCCACACCGGACAACGCCAGGTAGTTGATGTCGTGCCCGGCGCGGTCCTTGTAGGGGCCGGTCTGACCGTAGCCGGTGATCGACACATAAATCAGCCGGGGGTTGATCGCCTTCAGCGCTTCATATCCCAGGCCCAGGCGCTCCATGACCCCGGGGCGGAACTGTTCGAGAATAATGTCGTAGTCCTTGACCAGCGCCCGCACGATCTCCAGCGCCTCGGCTTGCTTGAGGTCCAGGGCCAGGCTGCGCTTATTGCGATTGAGGTAGGCGTGGCTCGCCGAAGTCCCCCGGTCATGGGGCGGCAGCACCCGCAGCAGGTCCATGCGCGTTGGCGATTCGATGCGCAGCACTTCGGCGCCCATGTCCGCGAGCATCAAGGATGCAAACGGGCCAGGCAGCAAGGTGGAGAAATCCAACACTTTGAGGGACGCCAAGGGACCTGACATGGGCACTCCAATTCCGTTTCGATTGCCCACAGACTAGGCAGCCTTGGTCCTACGGGCAATCGTCAGAACGATCAGCAACAGTGACCGTTTTGATCACGGCGGGCTTTTTCCTGGCGGCGGCTTTATCATTGGCCCACGTTTGCTTGCCGAGTGTGCCATGAAGTTTGCGATAGCCCTGTTTTCCGCGGCCCACGCGCCCTCCTCGCGCCGCGCCTTGCTGTTCGCCCAGGCGGCGTTGGCCGGCGGGCATGAGATTGTGCGGCTGTTTTTCTACCAGGACGGCGTGTACAGCGCGTCCAATAACATCGTCACCCCGCAGGATGAGCAGGACATCGCCCGCCAATGGCGTGAGTTTGTCAGCCAGCACCAGCTTGACGGCGTGGTATGCATCGCCGCCGCCCTGCGTCGCGGGGTGCTCAACACCGAGGAGGCCACGCGTTATCAGCGCAGCGCGGTCAACCTCGATGCACCGTGGGCGTTGTCTGGCCTGGGGCAACTGCACGACGCCGCACAAACCGCCGACCGCCTGATCTGCTTTGGAGGGCCGTGAGATGTCCAAATCCCTGTTGGTGATCAGCCGCCAGGCACCTTGGTCCGGCCCGAGTGCACGGGAAGCGCTGGATATCGTGCTGGCCGGTGGCGCGTTCGATTTGCCCATCGGTTTGTTGTTCATGGATGACGGCGTGTTCCAGCTCGCACCGCACCAGAACGCCAAGGCCGTGCAACAAAAGGACCTCAGTGCCAACCTGCAGGCCTTGGGGCTGTTCGGTATCGACGATGTATTTGTCTGCCGCCACAGCATGGCTGTGCGTGGCCTGACGCCGCCCACCGAGGCACAACCATTGAGCAACGACGCTATTTCCCAATTGATTGACCGTTACGACCAGGTGATTACCCTCTGATGTCGACTTTACATGTGGTGTCTCACTCGCCGTTTTCCGACAGTCGCCTCGACAGCTGCCTGCGCATCTGCGGCGCCGAGGACGCGATCTTGCTGTGCGGCGATGGCGCCTACGGGCTGCACGCCCCCGCCCTGCACACCAAGGGTGTGAGGGTGTTTGTGCTGGCCGAAGACATGCAGGCGCGCAACCTGCCATTACCCGACTGGGCCGACAGCGTGGACTATCCCGGCTTCGTGCAACTGTCTATCGACTATGACAAGGTCAACAGCTGGCTATGAACACCTTGACCGTAGGCGAACGCACCTATGAGTTGGACAAGGACGGCTACCTCGTCGACTTGAACGACTGGTCCACAGAAGTCGCCAGCGCCCTGGCTGCCGCCGAAGCGCTCGATCTGACGCCCGACCACTGGGAAATCCTCGAACTGCTGCGCGGCTTCTACGCCGAGTTCCAACTGTCCCCGGCCACGCGCCCGCTGATCAAGTACACCGCCTTGAAGCTGGGCCCGGAAAAGGGCAACAGCCTGCACCTCAACAAACTGTTCAACGGCACTCCCGCCAAACTCGCCGCCAAGCTGGCGGGCCTGCCCAGGCCGACGAATTGCTTATGACCGACTTTGCCCCGCTGACCCTCGAAACTCCCGCCGAACACCCGTTTGCGCCATTCGTGCGCATCCTGGGCAAAGGCAAGCGCGGCGCGCGCAATCTCACCCGTGAGGAAGCCCGCGAAGCCATGGGCATGCTGCTCGACGAAAAAGTCGAAGACACCCAGCTCGGCGCGTTCCTGATGTTGCTGCGCCACAAGGAAGAAAGCCCGGAAGAACTCGCCGGTTTCACCGAAGCCGTACGCGAACGCCTCAACGCCCCGGCGCTGAACGTCGACGTGGACTGGCCGACCTACGCCGGCAAGAAGCGCCACCTGCCGTGGTTTCTGCTGGCGGCCAAGTGCCTCGCGCAAAATGGCGTACGCATCCTCATGCACGGCGGCGGCGCGCATACCGCGGGGCGGTTGTACACCGAGCAACTGCTGGCAACCTTGCAGATCCCGCTTTGCCGCAACTGGCAGCAGGTCGAAAGCGCTTACCAACACGGGAACCTGGCATTTATCCCGCTGGGCGACTGGGCGCCACAACTGCAACGCATGATCGACCTGCGCAACACCCTCGGCCTGCGTTCGCCGATCCACTCCCTGGCACGTCTGCTCAACCCGCTGAATGCACGCCTGGGCCTGCAAAGCATTTTCCACCCCGGCTACCAGGGCGTGCACCGCGATGCCAGCGGCCTGCTCGGCGACAATGTGATCGTGGTGAAGGGCGACGGCGGCGAGATCGAGATCAACCCCGACAGCGCCAGCCACCTCTACGGCACCACCGGCGGCGAGAGCTGGGACGAGGAGTGGCCCGCCCTCTCCGCCCAACGCCACGTCAAACCGGCGACCCTGGAGCCCGAGCATTTGAAAGCGTTGTGGCGCGGTGAAGTCGAGGACAGCTACCCGCAACTGGCGCTGATCGCCACCATGGCGCTGGCCTTGCGCGGTCTTGGCCATTCGCGGGAGCAGGCTTTCGTGTTGGCCCAGCAATACTGGGACGCACGGAACAAATCGATTTAATCGATAATTCACCCGCAGTCTTTGCGCTTTTAAATCGAACCCATCCCTTTAGACTGGGCTCCAACGCTTATTAGTTGAGGAGCCAGTCATGGGTTTGCTGATCGAAGGACGCTGGAAAGACCAGTGGTACGAAAGTAGCGCAGATGGCGCTTTCCAGCGTGAACAGGCGCAGCGCCGCCACTGGGTGACTGCCGACGGTTCGCCCGGCCCGAGTGGCGAGGGTGGATTCAAGGCCGAAGCCGGTCGCTACCACCTCTACGTGTCCCTCGCCTGCCCTTGGGCCCATCGCACCCTGATCATGCGCAAGCTCAAGGGCCTGGAAAGCCTGATCGATGTGTCCGTGGTCAGCTGGTTGATGCTGGAAAACGGCTGGACCTTCGACAAGGCCCACGGCTCCAGCGGCGACGCCCTCGACGGTTTTGCCTTCATGCATCAGCGCTACACCGCCGATACCGCCGACTACACCGGCCGGGTGACGGTGCCCGTTCTGTGGGACAAGAAGCTCAAGCGTATCGTCAGTAATGAATCGGCGGAAATCATCCGCATGTTCAACAGCGCGTTCAATGGGCTGACCGGCAACACCCTGGACTTCTACCCCGAGGCGCTACGCCCGAGCATCGACGCACTGAACGAACGCATCTACCCGGCCGTGAACAACGGCGTGTATCGCGCAGGCTTTGCCACTTCGCAGCAGGCATACGAAAGTGCGTTTGATGATGTGTTTGCCGAATTGGATCATCTGGAGCAGCACCTGAGCGACCATCGCTACCTGGCCGGCGAGTTCCTGACCGAAGCGGATGTGCGCCTGTTTACTACGCTGATCCGTTTTGATGCGGTGTATTACGGGCACTTCAAATGCAATCTGCGGCGGATTGCGGATTATCCGAACTTGTCGAACTGGCTGCGGGAGCTGTATCAGTGGCCGGGAGTGGCCGAGACGGTGGATTTTGCGCATATCAAGGGGCATTACTACGCCAGTCACCGCACGATCAATCCGACGGGAATTGTGCCCAAAGGTCCGTTGCAAGCATTTGATACCCCGCATGATCGCTTGAAATTGAAGGGCAACGCAGTTTGGAGCTGATCCGGGTTGCTCGCTGAGCTTGAAGGCCTCATCGCGGGCAAGCCCGCTCCCACATGGAATGCGATCCCCTGTGGGAGCGGGCTTGCCCGCGATGCTTTTAGTTTTCAGACCTGGGACTGGGCGCCTTCAAACCACTTGAGCTTCTCGCGCAACACCACCACTTCACCGACGATCACCAGTGTCGGCGCATGCACTTCATGCTCCGCCACCATGCGCGGCAAGTCGGCCAGGGTGCCGGTAAACACGCGCTGGTTGGACGTTGTGCCTTGCTGGATCAATGCCGCCGGGGTATCGGCTGCGCGTCCATGCTTGATCAGCTGTTCGCAGATGATCGGCAAGCCGATCAAGCCCATGTAGAACACCAGGGTCTGCGACGGCCCCACCAGGTCATGCCAGGGCAGGTCCGAAGTCCCGTCCTTCAAATGCCCGGTGATGAAGCGTACCGATTGCGCATAGTCGCGGTGAGTCAGCGGAATCCCTGCATACGCCGCGCAACCGCTGGCCGCCGTGATGCCCGGTACCACTTGGAACGGGATGCCGTGGGCCGCCAACTCTTCGATTTCTTCGCCACCACGGCCAAAGATGAACGGATCGCCACCTTTAAGGCGCAACACCCGCTTGCCTTGCTTGGCCAAGTCCACCAATTGCTGGTTGATCTGGTCCTGGGGCACGGCGTGGTCGGCGCGACGCTTGCCGACGTATACGCGCTCGGCATCACGGCGGCACAGTTCGAGAATCGCTGGCGCAACGAGGCGGTCGTACAGCACCACATCGGCTTGCTGCATCAGGCGCAGTGCGCGGAAGGTCAACAGGTCCGGGTCACCAGGACCGGCGCCCACCAGGTAAACCTCACCCGGCGCATGGGGCGGCTTGCCGTTGACTTTCTCCACCAACAAACGCTCGGCTTCAGCACCCTGCCCGGCCAATTGGCGATCGGCAATCGGGCCCTGGAACACCTCTTCCCAGAACGCGCGACGTTGCTGTACATCCGGGTACAAACCTTTGACCTGGGCACGAAAGCGCGCCGCCAACCCGGCCAATTGGCCGTAGGTGGACGGAATCCAGGTTTCCAGCTTGGCCCGGATCAGCCGCGCCAGTACCGGCGCATCGCCGCCACTGGACACCGCGATCACCAAGGGCGAGCGGTCGACAATCGCCGGGAAGATCACGCTGCACAAGGCCGGCGCGTCCACCACATTGACCGGCACGCAACGGCGCTTGGCGTCGCTGGACACTTGCGCGTTCAGTGGCTCGTCGTCCGTTGCCGCGATGATCAGGGTGCAACCGTCGAGGTCGGCCTCCTGATAACCGCGCAAAATCAGTTCCCCGCCACTGCCCAGTACCAACTCGCGGAGTTGGTCTTCGATCTGGGGAGCAACCACCCGCAGCAACGCACCGGCGTCGGCCAGCAGCCGGGATTTGCGCAAGGCAATCTCCCCGCCACCGACGACCAACACACGACTGCCGCGCAGGTTATGAAACAGCGGCAGAAATTCCATTTAGCCGATGACCTCAACGCCTGCCATATAAGGCTTGAGCACCTCGGGTACACGGATGGAACCGTCTGCCTGCTGGTAGTTTTCCAACACGGCCACCAGGGTACGGCCTACCGCCAGGCCCGAACCGTTAAGGGTGTGCACCAGCTCCGGCTTGCCGGTTTCCGGGTTGCGGAAACGTGCCTGCATACGGCGGGCCTGGAAATCGCCGCAGTTGGAGCACGACGAGATCTCGCGGTACTTGTCCTGGCTCGGCACCCACACTTCGAGGTCGTAGGTCTTCACGGCGCTGAACCCCATGTCGCCGGTGCACAACGCGAGTACACGGTACGGCAGCTCCAGCAGTTGCAGGACGCGCTCGGCGTTGGCAGTCAGGCCTTCGAGGGCTTCCATCGAGGTCGACGGCTCGACGATCTGCACCATCTCGACCTTGTCGAACTGGTGCTGGCGGATCATGCCGCGGGTGTCGCGACCCGATGCACCGGCTTCGCTGCGAAAGCACGGCGAGTGGGCGACGAACTTCAATGGCAGCGCTTTGGCGTCGAGGATCTCGCCGGACACGATGTTGGTCAGCGACACTTCCGCCGTCGGGATCAGGTACAGGTCGGCTTCGCCTTCGCGGCTGATCTTGAACAGGTCTTCTTCGAATTTCGGCAGCTGGCTGGTGCCCATCAGCGCTGGTGCCTGCACCAGGTACGGCGTGTAGGCTTCTTCGTAGCCGTGCTCGGCGGTGTGCAGGTTGATCATGAACTGCGCCAGGGCGCGGTGCAGACGGGCCACCGGGCCGCGCAGCAACGAGAATCGCGCGCCGGACATCTTGGCGGCGGTTTCAAAGTCCAGGCCGCCGGTCAGTTCGCCCAGGGCGACGTGGTCCTTAATCTCGAAATCAAAGGCTTTTGGCGTACCCCAGCGGCGCACTTCGACGTTGCCGTCTTCGTCTTCGCCCACCGGCACGGATTCATGCGGGATGTTGGGGATGCCCAGCAGGATCGAGTCCAGTTCGGTCTGGATCTTGTCCAACTCGACTTTACCCTCGGACAGCTCAGTGCCCATACGCTCGACGTCCGCCATCAACGGCGCAATGTCTTCGCCGCGTTGTTTGGCCTGACCAATGGATTTGGAACGCGCATTACGCTCAGCCTGCAGTGCTTCGGTGCGGGTCTGGACGGTCTTGCGCTGTTCTTCCAGCGCTTCGATGCGCGCAACATCCAAGGCAAAGCCACGGGATGCCAGGCGGTCCGCTACGTCCTGAAGGTTGCTACGTAACAGTTTGGAATCGAGCATGTCGGTCTCTCGTTTATCAAAGTTTGGTCAAGGACAGGCCGGCCCAGGTGGCGAGCAGCCCGCCGAACACGCTGATACCCAGGTAACCGAACGCTACCAGGGCCTGCCCGCTTTCCAGCAAGCGCAGCGTATCCAGTGAAAAGGATGAAAAGGTCGTCAGACCGCCTACAAAGCCGACAATCAAGCCGGCGCGAATTTCAATCGGTACTTCCGGGCGCAACAGGAACCAGCCGTACAACAGCCCGATAATCAAGCAGCCGACCAGATTGACCGCCAGGGTCGCCGCATAAAAATGCTTCGGCCAGTTGGCGCTGACCCAGGTGCTGGTGGCGAAACGCAATAATGTACCAGCGATGCCGGCTGCGGACACGGCAAGAATCGTCTTGAGCACTACTTTCTCCGCTGTTTGGGGCTGAGTCGATCAAGTTGGGCGAGGTGATTGAGCTTTTCCCCGATCTTCAGCTCCAGGCCACGGGGCACCGGCTGATAGAGCGCTAGCGGTTCAAGCGCGTCGGGGAAGTAATCTTCGCCGGCCGCATAGGCGTCTGGCTCATCATGGGCGTAGCGGTATTCATCACCGTAGCCCAATTGTTTCATCAGCTTGGTCGGCGCGTTGCGCAGGTGCAGCGGCACTTCCAGGGAGCCGTATTCGGCAGCGGCGCGCAGGGCAGACTTGAAGCCCATATACACCGCGTTGCTTTTTGGCGCACAGGCCAGGTAGGTGATGGCCTGGGCCACCGCCAGCTCGCCTTCCGGGCTGCCGAGGCGCTCCTGCACCTCCCACGCCGCCAGACACAAGCTCAGCGCCCGCGGGTCGGCGTTGCCGATGTCTTCACTGGCCATGCGCACTACGCGACGCGCGAGGTACAACGGGTCGCAACCACCGTCGATCATGCGCGCGAACCAGTACAGCGCACCGTCCGGGTTGGAACCGCGTACGGATTTGTGCAGCGCGGAAATCTGGTCGTAGAACGCTTCACCGCCCTTATCGAAGCGTCGGCGCGTGTCGCCGAGCAGGCTTTGCAGCAGGTCGACGCCAATCTCGCTGCCGTCTTCGGCCAGGTCGGAGGCGTTTTCCAGCAGGCTGAGGAAACGGCGCCCATCACCATCGGCGGCGGTGAGCAGGATCTTGAAGCCTTCGTCGCTGAGACTCAGCCGGCGCTTGCCCAGGCCCTTGTCTTCGCTCAAGGCACGGTGCAGCAGCTTTTGCATCGCCGCTTCGTCCAGGCTCTTGAGCACATAGACCCGCGCCCGCGACAGCAAGGCATTGTTCAATTCGAATGAAGGGTTCTCGGTGGTGGCGCCGATAAAGATCAGCGTGCCGTCTTCCACATATGGCAGGAACGCGTCCTGCTGCGACTTGTTGAAGCGATGCACTTCGTCGACGAACAGGATGGTGCGCTTGCCGTATTGCCCGGCCTGCTGTTTGGCGACGTCGACGGCCTGGCGGATCTCCTTGACCCCGGCGAGTACCGCCGAGACCGTTTCGAAATGCGCATCCGAGACCTTCGCCAGCAACCGCGCCAGGGTGGTCTTACCCACCCCTGGCGGGCCCCAGAAGATCATCGAATGCAGCGCACCTTGCTCCAGGGCTTCGCGCAGGGGCTTGCCGCGAGCGAGCAGGTGTTCCTGGCCGACGTACTCATCCAGGTTGGTCGAGCGCAAGCGCGCGGCCAGGGGTTGAGCAATCGGGTCACTTCGAAACAAGTCCATGGGCAGCGTTTGAAACCTCTGGGCAGATTATTCCTGGATCACGTCGGCACCCTTGGGGATGTCGAACTTGAACTTGGATGCGGCGACCGGCTCGTTGGCCTTGACCCCGGAGAACAGGATGTCGGTGCGCTGGCCGACGCTGTCGATCAGGCGCATGTTGTTGATCACGCCGTTGCCGAACGACAGGTGCAGGCTGTCGAACAGCGTGTCCTTGGATTTTGGCTTGAGGGTGAACTCGATCACGTTGCTGGTCTGCTTGGAGGTGATCTCGAAGCTGTCGCTGATCTTCGACACATCGCCCGACAACAGCAGCGCCGGGGTCTGGTTCAGGCGCGGGTCGAGCTTCTTGATGGTTACCTGCTCCAGGTCCGGGTCCCACAGGGTGACTTTCTGGCCGTCGGAGACAATGGTCTGCTCGTTCGGCGCGTCGGTTTTCCAGAAGAACAGGCCAGGACGCTGCACGGCCATTTCGCCAGCGGTTTCCTGCAATTGGGTGCCGCCGCCGTCCAGGGTCAGTTGGGAGAAACGCGCGGTCAGGGTCTTGGATTTGTCCAACAGGTTGGTCAGGCTGGCGACCGAGGCCGGATCAGCGTGCGCCGAAACAGCAGTCAGGGCCAGTGCCGGCAACAACAGCATGCGGATAAGACGCATGGGAGTCCTCATTGAGTAGTCAGGGCGCGCCGTGTGCTGCCACACGGCGCGGGATCAGTCGCGCATCTGCCCGGGGGCGATGATTTCACGCGAGCCGTTGGTGTTCATCGCGGTCACGACGCCGGCCATTTCCATGGCTTCGATCATGCGGGCGGCGCGGTTGTAGCCGATTTTCAATTTACGCTGCACGGCAGAAATGGAGGCGCGGCGGCTTTCCAGTACAAAGGCCACGGCTTCGTCGTAGAGGGCGTCGGTTTCCGCATCGTCGTCACCACCACCGCCGCTCTCGAAGCCGCTGCCGGCTTCTTCGACGCCGTTGAGGATGTCGTCGTTGTATTCCGGGGCGCCACGCAGTTTCCAGGCTTCCACCACACGGTGCACTTCATCATCGGAGACAAAGGCGCCGTGTACACGGATCGGCAGACTGGTGCCCGGTGGCATGTAGAGCATGTCACCGTGGCCCAGCAGTTGTTCGGCGCCACCCTGGTCGATGATGGTCCGCGAGTCGATCTTGCTCGATACCTGGAACGCCATGCGCGTCGGGATGTTGGCCTTGATCAGACCGGTGATCACATCCACCGACGGACGCTGGGTTGCAAGGATCAAGTGAATACCGGCCGCACGGGCTTTCTGGGCGATACGGGCGATGAGCTCTTCAACTTTCTTGCCGACGATCATCATCATGTCGGCAAATTCGTCGACCACCACCACGATGGTCGGCAGCTTGGTCAGCAGCGGTGCTTCGTCGTGGATGCTTTCGCGCTTGTACAGCGGGTCGGCCAGCGGAGTGCCGGCGTCCTGGGCTTCCTTGACCTTGGCGTTGAAGCCCGACAGGTTACGCACGCCCATCTTCGCCATCAGCTTGTAGCGGCGCTCCATCTCGGCGACGCTCCAGCGCAGGGCATTGGCGGCGTCCTTCATGTCGGTGACAACCGGGCACAGCAGGTGCGGGATGCCCTCGTAGATCGACAACTCCAACATCTTCGGGTCGATCATGATCAGCTTGGCGTCATCCGGGCCGGACTTGAACAGGATCGACAGGATCATCGCGTTCACACCCACCGACTTACCCGAGCCGGTAGTACCGGCGACCAGCAGGTGCGGCATCTTCGCCAGGTCGGTGATCACCGGCTTGCCGCCGATGTCGTGGCCCAGGGCCAGGGTGACCGGCGACTTGAAGTTGTCGTATTCCGGCGTCGACAGCACTTCGGAGAAGCGCACGATCTGGCGGTCTTCGTTGGGAATCTCGATACCCACGGTGGTCTTGCCGGGAATCACCTCCACCACGCGGACGCTGGTCACGGCCAGGGAACGGGCCAGGTCTTTCGCCAGGTTGGAGATGCGGCTGACCTTGACGCCAGCGGCCGGCTGAATTTCGTAACGGGTAATGACGGGGCCGGGGTGGATCGAATCCACCGTCACTTCGACGCCGAATTCCTTCAGTTTGATTTCCAGCAGATGGCCGACAGCAGCCAGCGACTCCGGGGAATAGTTGAGCTGTTTCTTTTCGGCCGGGTCGAGGATCGAGATCGGCGGCAAGGTGCCTTCGACGGCGCTGTCGACAAACAGCGGCGCCTGTTTCTCTTTCTGCACACGGGCGCTCGGCTCGGGGGCCTTGGTCGGCACTGGAGCGATCACCGGCGGCACCTGCTTCTCGCGGTCCGACATGTGCTTGCTCAGGGCCTGTTCGCGCTCGATCAGGCGCTCCTTGACCTTGGCCTGCTCGCGGCGGTCAGGCGTGCTTGGCGCCACCACTTCGTTGACGCGTGTGTCCACCTCACGCAACTGGGCCACCATGCGCTTGCGCTCGACCCGGGCAGCCCACCAGCGATTGGCGGCGCCCTGGAACAGCTCCAGCAGGTCGAGGGTGATCTTGCCGGTCACATCCATCACCTTGAACCACGACAGGTCGGTGAACACCGTGAGGCCGAACAGAAACAGTGCGATAAACATCAGGGTGCTGCCCTGGATATTCAGGGTCTTGCGCGCCAGGTCACCGAGGCTTTCGCCCAGCGCCCCGCCCGCGCCCGCCGGCAGGCCGGTAGGCGCATGGAAATGGATATGCGCCAGCGCCGCGCCGGACAGCACCAGGAACACCAGGCCGATCAGGCGCCAAGAGAACAGCCAGCCGCTCCACTGCCACGGCTCGTGGCGCTGGCGGAAGATCTGCCAGGTCTTGATCGCCAGCAGCAATGGGAAGATATACGCGAAGTAACCCAGCACCATGAACAGGATGTCGGCGCTGTAGGAGCCGGCAGGTCCGCCGAAGTTCTGCACGTCGTCGATCTTGCTGTTGTGGCTCCAGCCCGGATCGTCCTTGCCATAGGTGAGCAAGGCCATCATCAGGAACAGGCACAGCGCGCCGATAGCGATCAGCGCGCCTTCCTTGAGGCGGTAATGCAGGTGCTGGCGCCAGGCCGGCACGACTGCTGCTTTGGGTGTTGCGGCGGATTTCTTCAAAACGGGTCTTTTCCTGCGCCTTTGGCGCGTCCATCTATTGAATGACTGCAACTACTGCCCAATCCGAGCAGCTGAAAAATGAACGAACGTCGTTGATTCTACGTTTAACACTGGGTAATGGATCGATGAAACGGCGATAACGCCACAATGGCCGCATTGTACGGGTTTGTGTCCCCGATGCCACGCCCTTGCCCTTCCCCCAGCAGCATAGACAATTGAAGTGTCACATCAGGGTCAATTTGAGCATGCATTGTCTTTGCTGACAAAGGCTTATGGGTTGTTTTTACCAATCAGCGCAAGCTTGGCAAATGGCCTGCATGGCGCCGACCCGATTACGACCACATCCCCGGCAGAGAGTTGCAGAAACACCTGCTCACGCTAATCCCGACCGCCACCCGATTCGGGCTGGCCCTGAGGCGCTGCGTCGACAATAATCACCGCCACGTGCGGCAGGTGTCATACCTGCCACTCCCCTCCCCTTCCATAAGCCTGGATGCCATGCTGACCTGGTTGCAACGTGATTCCCTGACTTTCCCGCCATTGGCCAAGGCCATGCGCGAACCCAATGGCCTGCTGGCCGCCGGTGGTGACTTGTCGGCCGAACGGCTGGTGCAGGCCTATCGGCACGGTTGTTTTCCGTGGTTTTCGGATGGCCAGCCGATTCTCTGGTGGTCGCCGGACCCGCGCACGGTGATTTTCCCTGAAGAGCTGCATGTATCCCGCAGCCTGGGCAAACTGCTGCGCCAACAACGTTACACAGTGACCTTCGACCAGGACTTCGCCGCCGTGATCCAGGCCTGCGCGGCGCCGCGCGCCTATGCCGATGGCACCTGGATCACCCAAGGCATCCAGAGCGCCTACCTGGAGCTGCACAGGCGCGGCTACGCGCACTCCGTCGAGGTGTGGGACGCTGGCGAACTGGTGGGCGGCCTGTACGGCCTGGCGATGGGGCAACTGTTCTTTGGCGAGTCCATGTTCAGTCGTGCCGACAATGCATCGAAGTTCGGCTTTGCCACGCTTACCCGGCAATTGCAGGCTTGGGGCTTTGTACTGATCGACTGCCAGATGCCCAACGATCACCTGCACAGCCTGGGCGCCCGCGCCATACCGCGCAGTGAGTTCGCAGATTTCCTGCGCAACCACTTGGATCAACCCAACAGCGGACCCTGGGTGGTTTCCTAGGCGACTTTCGCGCACGTGGCTTACACTTGTTTCAAAGGCTATCCCGAGGGTTGATCATGACCGAGCTGGCACGCTTGAAGTTCTATGCCACTCAAGCCCACTCTTGCAGCTACCTGCCCGACGAGCAGGCTACCACTCTGTTCCTCGACCCCAGTCAGCCGATGGACGTGCACGTGTACGCCGACCTTTCGGAAATGGGGTTTCGCCGCAGCGGTGATCATCTGTACCGCCCCCATTGCCAGAACTGCAATGCCTGCGTACCTGCACGCATTCCTGTGGGGCAGTTTTTGCCGGATCGCAATCAGAAGCGCATCCTCAAGCGCAATGCCGACCTGACGGTCACAGCTACCAAGCCGCGTTTCAGTGAAGAGTATTTTGATCTTTACCAACGCTACATCGAACAACGCCATGCCGACGGCGACATGTTTCCGCCCAGCCGCGACCAGTTTTCCACGTTCCTGGTGCGCGACCTGCCGTTTTCGCGTTTCTACGAGTTCCGCCTCGACGGCCGGCTGCTGGCTGTCGCCGTGACCGATCTGCTGCCTAACGGCCTCTCGGCGGTCTACACCTTCTACGAGCCGGCAGAAGAGCGCCGCAGCCTGGGGCGCTTTGCAATCCTGTGGCAAATCGGCGAAGCCCTGCGCCTGGAACTGGAGGCGGTGTACCTCGGTTACTGGATCAAAAACTGCAAAAAGATGAACTACAAGACCCAATATCGCCCCATAGAACTGCTGATTAATCAAAGATGGGTCACGCTTAACTAGAACCCCTTGGCTTAAACACCCTTTTTCGGGCACAATGCACGCCGCTTTTGCCTGGCGCAGTTGCACCGGGCCATTCACTGGATACCGAGGGCTTTACTGCATGTCGAAAGAAGACAGCTTCGAAATGGAAGGCACTGTCGTCGACACCCTGCCCAACACCATGTTTCGTGTGGAGTTGGAAAATGGGCACGTCGTAACCGCGCATATCTCCGGCAAGATGCGCAAGAACTACATTCGTATTCTTACCGGTGACAAAGTGCGCGTCGAGCTGACGCCCTATGACTTGAGCAAAGGGCGCATCACTTACCGCGCTCGCTAAGCAAGTCAATACAAAACGCCCGGTTATGCCGGGCGTTTTTGTGTGGGAGCGGGCTTGCTCGCGAATGCGGTGGATCAGCCAATGAATCTATTGACTGACACTGCGCATTCGCGAGCAAGCCCGCCCCCACATTTGCTCCTCATGGTTTTCAAGACAGCAAAAAGGCGCCTTTCGGCGCCTTTTCGTTTTGTTGCAGCTATCGATCAGGCCATTTCAGCCGTGGTTTCGAACTCGAAGGTCAGCTCGCCATCCTTCAAGTCGATGTGCACCACACCGCCATGGTCGGACAGTTCGCCGAACAGGATCTCTTCGGCCAACGGCCGTTTGATCTTGTCCTGGATCAGACGCGCCATCGGGCGTGCGCCCATTGCCGCGTCGTAGCCACCTTCGGCCAGCCAACTGCGTGCCGCATCGGTCACTTCCAACTGCACGCGCTTGTCTTCCAACTGCGCCTGCAACTCGGTAAGGAACTTGTCCACCACGCTTTTGATGACCTCGTGACTGAGGCGACCAAACTGGATAATGGTGTCCAGGCGGTTGCGGAACTCCGGCGTGAAGCTCTTCTTGATCACTTCCATCGCATCGGAAGAGTGATCCTGATGGCTGAAGCCGATCGAAGCCCGCGCGGCCGTTTCAGCACCGGCGTTGGTGGTCATGATCACGATCACGTTGCGGAAATCCGCCTTGCGCCCGTTGTTGTCGGTCAGGGTCCCGTGGTCCATGACCTGCAACAGCAGGTTGAAGACTTCCGGGTGGGCCTTTTCGATTTCATCGAGCAGCAATACGCAATGCGGTTGTTTAGTGATCGCTTCGGTCAGCAGGCCGCCCTGATCGAACCCGACATAACCCGGAGGTGCACCGATCAAGCGCGACACGGTGTGACGCTCCATGTATTCGGACATGTCGAAACGCACCAGCTCGATCCCCATGGCCTTGGCCAACTGCCGCGCCGCTTCGGTCTTGCCGACGCCGGTAGGGCCGGCGAACAGGAACGAGCCAACCGGCTTGTCCGGCGACTTGAGGCCCGCACGGGACAACTTGATCGCCGTGGACAGCGCGTCAATGGCAGCATCCTGGCCAAACACAGTGAGCTTGAGGTCGCGCTCCAGGTTACGCAGCAGCTCCTTGTCGGAGCTGTTGACGTGCTTAGGCGGAATACGCGCGATTTTCGCGACGATGTCCTCAACCTGAGCCACATCAATGCGTTTCACACGCTTCTCGACCGGTTGCAGGCGCTGATAGGCACCCGCCTCGTCGATCACATCGATAGCCTTGTCCGGCATGTGCCGATCGTTGATGTAGCGCGACGCCAGTTCGGCCGCCGCACGCAGCGCCTCATCGGTGTATTCGATGCCGTGGTGCGCCTCGAAACGCCCCTTGAGCCCGCGCAGGATGCCAATGGTGTCTTCAACCGAAGGCTCGGACACGTCGACTTTCTGGAAGCGACGCGCCAGGGCGCGATCTTTTTCGAAGATGCCGCGGAATTCCTGGAAGGTGGTCGAGCCGATGCAACGGATATCACCCGAGGACAGCAGCGGCTTGAGCAGGTTGGAAGCATCCATCACGCCACCCGAAGCCGCACCGGCACCAATGATGGTGTGGATCTCATCGATGAACAGGATCGCTTGCGGGCGTTTTTTCAGTTCGCCGAGCAATGCCTTGAAACGCTTCTCGAAATCGCCACGGTACTTGGTCCCGGCGAGCAGCGCGCCCAAGTCCAGGGAATAGACGACGCTATTGGCCAGCAGGTCCGGCACCTGGTTATCGACGATACGCTTGGCCAGGCCCTCGGCAATCGCGGTTTTACCCACGCCCGCCTCGCCCACCAGCAACGGATTGTTCTTGCGACGACGCGCGAGGATCTGCGCTACGCGCTCGACTTCAAGCTCACGCCCCACCAGCGGATCGATCCGCCCCTGGCGCGCCAGTTCGTTGAGATTGCTGGCATAGGCATCCAGTGGATTGCCCGAAGAAGAAGACTCACCGCCCTCGTCGTCCTGCATATCCTGCTCACCCTCGGAATGATCGCCGTGCCCAGGCACCTTGGAGATACCGTGGGCGATGTAGTTGACGACATCAATACGGGCAACGCTCTGCTGCTTGAGCAGGAACACTGCCTGGCTTTCCTGTTCGCTGAAGATCGCCACAAGCACATTGGCGCCCGTGACCTCACGCTTACCGGAGCTCTGCACGTGGAAAACCGCACGCTGAAGCACCCGCTGGAAGCCCAGGGTCGGCTGGGTTTCACGGTCTTCATCGTGGACTGGAATAAGTGGCGTTGTGGAGTCGATAAACTCCTGCAGGTCATGCTTGAGTTTGTCGAGGTTGGCGCCGCACGCACGCAAGACGGTGGCGGCAGCTTCGTTATCCAAAAGTGCCAGCAGCAGGTGTTCAACGGTCATGAATTCATGACGTTTCGAACGAGCCTCCTTGAAGGCAAGATTGAGGGTGACTTCGAGCTCGCGGTTTAACATAGCTTCACCTCATACCCAAGTGGTCGGCGTTAACCGTCCTTCTCGATTTCACAGAGTAGCGGATGCTGGCTTTCCCTGGCGTACTGGTTGACCTGCATGGCCTTTGTCTCGGCGATGTCGCGGGTAAACACTCCACATACTGCCCGTCCTTCTGTATGAACGGCCAGCATTACCTTGGTCGCCAACTCGCGGTTCAGGTTAAAAAACACCTCGAGCACTTCGACGACGAAATCCATCGGTGTGTAGTCATCATTGAACAAAACCACCTTGTACATCGGCGGCGCCTGTAGAGCAGGCTTGGCCTCCTGAACAGCAATGCCTGCAGAACCGTCGTCGTCATGTTCCTGATCCGGGCGATCCTGATTGAATGTTAGTCGAATCTGGCTGTTTGCATGCATGGAAAGAAAGGTTCGTCAGTGGTTCAAATACAGTGGTGGGGGCGACCTGTCAGAATTTCAACTCTGAACGACTGGTCGCCTTGACTATCGGCAAATCGGTGTTACAACCAATAGAACCCACAGTGGGTAAAAAAGGTCCGCGCAGTCAACCTTATTTATTCGGGTTAGGACGGATAAACTGGATGATACTCCAGTGATGGAGTCTGGTGCAGAGGGATATGGAGATGGCAAGCGGTAAGGTCAAGTGGTTCAACAATGCCAAGGGATACGGCTTCGTCAACGAAGAGGGCAAGAGTGACGATCTTTTTGCCCATTACTCAGCAATCACCATGGAAGGTTATAAAACGCTGAAAGCCGGCCAACCTGTGAGTTTTGACATAATTCAAGGACCTAAAGGGCTGCATGCCGTAAACATCTCTGCGGTTACGGCGGACACCCCTGCAAAACCTGCAACAACCACGGCTCACAAAGAAAAGAAATTAACGGCTTAACCGCCACTGAGCCTGGGGGTTGCAGTAAAAAAAAACGGCCATCCCACTCAAACCGGGATGGCCGTTTTTGTGTGCCCGTCTTTTACATATGCGAAATCAACGCATCGCCAAAGCCCGACGACGACACCAACTTCGCCCCTTCCATCAAGCGCTCGAAATCATAGGTCACAGTCTTGGCCGAAATCGCACCATTGGTCCCCTTGATGATCAGGTCTGCCGCTTCCGTCCAGCCCATGTGGCGCAACATCATTTCCGCCGACAGGATCAGCGACCCCGGGTTGACCTGATCCTTGCCCGCGTACTTGGGCGCGGTGCCGTGGGTGGCTTCGAACATCGCCACGGTATCGGACAGGTTGGCGCCCGGCGCAATACCGATACCGCCCACCTCTGCCGCCAGGGCGTCGGACAAGTAATCGCCGTTCAGGTTAAGCGTGGCAATCACATCGTACTCAGCCGGACGCAGCAGGATCTGCTGAAGCATGGCGTCAGCAATGGCATCTTTAACCACGACATTCTTGCCAGTCTTTGGATTCTTGAACTGCATCCACGGGCCGCCATCGAGCAGCGTGGCACCAAACTCCTCAGCTGCCACTTCATAGGCCCACTCCTTGAAGGCCCCCTCGGTGAACTTCATGATGTTGCCTTTATGCACGATGGTCAGGGAGTCGCGGTCGTTATCCACGACATACTGAAGCGCTTTACGCGCCAGACGCTTGGTCCCCTCTTTGGACACCGGCTTCACACCGATCCCGCAATCCTGGTCGAAACGGATCTTGGTAACGCCCATTTCCTCCTTGAGGAACTTGATGACCTTGATCGCTTCCGCAGAACCGGCCTTCCACTCGATACCGGCGTAAATGTCCTCGGAGTTCTCGCGGAAGATGGTCATGTCCACATCTCCCGGCTTCTTGACCGGGCTCGGCACGCCTTCGAACCAGCGCACCGGACGCAGGCACACATACAGGTCGAGCTGTTGGCGCAAGGCCACGTTCAGCGAACGGATGCCACCGCCGACCGGCGTGGTCAACGGCCCCTTGATGGAAACCACGTAATCCTTGACCGCATCCAGGGTCTCCTGGGGCAGCCAGGTGTCCTGGTCGTAGACTTGAGTCGCCTTCTCGCCGGCATAAACCTCCATCCACGAGATCTTGCGCTTGCCGCCGTAGGCCTTTTCAACAGCTGCGTCGACCACCTTGATCATCACCGGGCTGATGTCGACGCCGATACCATCACCCTCGATAAAAGGGATGATCGGGTTATTAGGAACATTGAGAGAATGGTCTGCATTGACGGTGATTTTGTCGCCGACGGCTGGAACCTGAATCTTCTTGTATCCCATGCTGAACTCCATCTTTGGATTGAACATCTGGCTGCGTTCGAGCCTACTCCAGATACATGACGACTGAAACCTCACGCCACGGTCATTTGCGTCGAAAACAGCACATTTTGTCGTCTACAAGCCTGAAATCTAAGGCAAATTCGCCAATCTTGAGCACGCCATACGACTTTGGGCGCAATGGGGTACCTGCGACCTTTAGACCAATGGACGACACACCTTTTGTATGAAGGCTCGGCGTAAGCATAGCGACCTATGTATAATGCCGCCGCTGACCCAAGAGTCACGACGGCGGACCGCTCTAGAACACAGCCTTCCGCTACAAAGCAGGACTATTACAATAGCCCACCCGCTTGACGCTCGACTGATGCAACCCAACATCACCGCGAAGAAACCTCGACATTTCGCTCATGGATGGCTTTGAACGAACGCGCTCCACCCGGCGCATCTCGAGTTTCTGCGCACGCTTTCAGCAAAGAAGAGAGTTAATCCGAATATGCCCACCCGCTCGAAGATCATCTACACCTTCACCGACGAAGCCCCGGCCCTCGCCACCTATTCACTGCTGCCTATCGTAGAGGCCTTCACCGCTTCCGCTGATATTGCCGTGGAAACCCGCGACATCTCCCTCGCCGCGCGCATCCTCGCAAGCTTCCCCGAGCAATTGGGCGCCAAGGCCATCCCGGACCACCTCGCCGAACTGGGCGACCTGGCCGTTACGCCTGAAGCCAACATCATCAAGCTGCCTAACATCAGCGCCTCGACCCCGCAGCTGCAAGCCGCGATCAAGGAACTGCAGGCCCAGGGCTACGCCCTGCCGGACTACCCGGAAACCGTAACCACCGACGCGGAAAAAGAAACCCGCGCACGTTACGACAAGGTCAAGGGCAGCGCCGTGAACCCGGTACTGCGCGAAGGCAACTCCGACCGCCGCGCACCGCTGTCGGTCAAGAACTACGCACGCAAGCACCCGCACAAAATGGGCGCCTGGGCTGCCGACTCCAAGTCGCACGTTGCCCACATGAACAGTGGCGACTTCTACGGCAGCGAAAAAGCCGTACAGATCGAAGGCGCCGATGCTGTCAAAATCGAGCTGATCGCCCAGGACGGCACCGCCACCGTCCTGAAGGAAAAGACTTCGGTACAGGCCGGCGAAATCATCGACAGCGCCGTATTGAGCAAGAATGCACTGCGTTCGTTCATCGCCGCTGAAATCGAAGACGCCAAGAAACAAGGCGTGCTGCTGTCGGTCCACCTCAAAGCCACCATGATGAAGGTCTCCGACCCGATCATGTTCGGCCAGATCGTTGCCGAGTTCTATAAAGACGCCCTGGCCAAGCACGCCACCGTGCTGGAACAGATCGGCTTCAACCTGAACAACGGCATCGGCGACCTGTACGCTCGCATCAAGGCCCTGCCGGCCGACCAGCAGGCGCAGATCGAAGCTGACATCCAGGCGGTCTATGCCGCTCGCCCTTCCCTGGCGATGGTCAACTCCGACAAAGGCATCACCAACCTGCACGTGCCGAGCGACGTGATCGTCGACGCCTCGATGCCAGCCATGATCCGTGACTCCGGCAAAATGTGGGGCACCGACGGCCAGCTGCACGACACCAAGGCCGTGATCCCGGATCGCTGCTACGCCACCATCTACCAGGCCGTCATCGAAGACTGCAAGGCCCATGGCGCTTTCGACCCGACCACCATGGGCAGCGTGCCAAACGTTGGCCTGATGGCGAAGAAAGCCGAAGAGTACGGCTCCCACGACAAGACCTTCCAGATCAAGGCCGACGGCGTAGTCCGCGTCACCGACAGCAAGGGCAACCTGCTGATGGAACAGAAAGTCGAAGCCGGCGACATCTTCCGCATGTGCCAGACCAAAGACGCGCCGATCCAGGACTGGGTCAAACTGGCCGTCAACCGCGCCCGCGCCAGCGCCACCCCAGCGATCTTCTGGCTGGACCCACAGCGCGCGCACGACGGCGTCGTGGTCGAGAAAGTCCAGGCTTACCTGAAAGACCACAACACCGAAGGCCTGGACATCCGCATCATGGCTCCGGTCGACGCGATGAAGTTCACCCTGGAACGCACCCGCAAGGGCCTGGACACCATCTCGGTGACCGGCAACGTGCTGCGCGACTACCTGACCGACCTGTTCCCGATCATGGAACTGGGCACCAGCGCCAAGATGCTGTCCATCGTGCCACTGATGAACGGTGGTGGCCTGTTCGAAACCGGCGCCGGCGGCTCGGCCCCGAAACACGTGCAACAGCTGGTGGAAGAAAACTTCCTGCGCTGGGATTCCCTGGGCGAGTTCCTGGCCCTGGCGGCCTCCCTTGAGCACTTGGGTGTGACGTACAACAACCCGAAAGCCCTGGTACTGTCCAAGACCCTGGACCAGGCCACCGGCCAGTTCCTCGACAACAACAAGTCGCCATCGCGCAAAGTCGGCAACATCGACAACCGCGGCAGCCACTTCTACCTGGCACTGTACTGGGCTCAAGCCCTGGCAGCCCAGACCGAAGACACCGCACTGCAAGCGCAGTTCGGCGAACTGGCCAAGACCCTGACCGAGAACGAAGCGACCATCGTTGCCGAGCTCAACGCCGTACAGGGCAAGCCAGTGGACATCGGCGGCTACTACGCGCCGAGCCCGGAACTGACCAGCAAGGCCATGCGCCCAAGCAACACCCTCAACGCGGCGATTGCCAAGTTGAAGTAAGGTTGTGAGGTGACATCACAAACCCCGGCCTGGTGCCGGGGTTTGTGTTTTCAGCGAATTCAAGTTTATTCACAGGGAAGCATTGACGTACTCTGAAGTCCAAACGGAGCGAATCAACTCAAGCACCTCACACCTGTAAACAGGATTCCAACCGTCCCGCTCTTTAGACACCACAGCAAATTGAGGCAGTACCGGCAAACTGGAAATGCCTTCAAGACTCCTTAAACCCGAAACCTGCGCGACAAAAGGCAGTAATGTAATGCCAACTCCTGCTTGCACTGCAGACCGCAGCGACATCAAGTCTTCCGACTCGTAAACGCAATGCCATTTTATACCGCACTCCTCTAGACTCCGGATCGCTAGACTGCGAAACCCACAGGGTGGCTTGAACAAAGCGAGCGGGACATCGTGTGGCTTATCGACCACGTCAGCGCTATCGCCAGCAAACCATCTGACCGATAATGTGTGCCAAGGACGCTCGTGCATCTTTTCCAGTTCATCTATCACAAGACATAGGTCGATCCTACCCTCACTTACCGCGTCCAATAGCAAACCAGACCTAGCGACCTTCACCACCATCTGTATGGTTGGAAAGTGAGTAGCCATGCTGGAAATAATCTTTGGGAGCACCCTCTCACAAAAATGCTCTGGCATACCCACTATGATCGTTTCTCTTCTTTCAACTCTCTCAAACAGCCTGCCAACTTTATCGTTACAAATGACTATATCTTTGGCATAACCCAAAAGCTTTTCTCCCTCCAATGTCAGCAATACCTGTCGATTTTCCCTTGCAAACAGCACCACACCCAATAAATCCTCTAACCTTTTAATCTGCTGACTGATAGCAGGCTGAGTCAAACTTAGAGCTTCAGCCGCTCGCGTAAAACTTTTGGTCTCACCTACTTTGATAAAGCTCCGCAACGACTGAACATCAAGATTGACTCTCATAACACGCCACCTATCGAAATTAATATTCTGATTGTGGCAAATCAACACTTCATCCACCACTGACCATTCGGATAGGTAAGGGGCAAAATTACGTATGAAAACATGCAACAAAATGTTTAATTAGAGATTTTCCTGTCATCCTAAGCTGATAGGCGAGCCTTAGAGGCATTAAAGTACATACCGGAGGTTAATGCCAACCTCGCCAAAACAGACTCTGCACGCATAGTCGAATGTCGAGCGTTGATTTCTAAAGCACTAGTAAAAAAGAACGCACCGCTTGTCAGCTCCCCCAAAACAGTGATTCTGTCATCTACATGCCCCAGATGATTTATCAAACCACCCGTTTCAGTAGACACCTTCACTCCGCCAAATGGGTCGACGCACCCAATTCCTCGCTGGAGAATATTCTGCACCAAAGGGTTATCAAACTTACTCGCATCCCGAGGAGTACCCGTGGCCAGTACAACGGAGTCATAATTGTGGCAACTCTTAAGCGATCGATTAACTACCTTTAAGCAAAACCGCTTATTGTATTCAATCGCCTCAAGCCCACCCTTTATAATTGATAGCTGCCCAGACTCGAGTAATGATCTAATTTTCAATGCATTCTCCATCGGAATAGAAACACGGTAGGCCATCCACCAGCTTGAGTAACCCAGAAATATATGCTTATCCTCATCCGGCATTGCAGGCCAAATCAAATCAAGTACAGCATTTGTCGAGTAGAGAACGGATTGCCAAAACCGAGGGTGTTGGGCAGCCGCTATTTCAGCCTCAAGAAATTCCGCTGCCGGTCTCTGGGAACACATTGCAGTCCAATCAGCCATGCCAATCCGCTTACCCTCCAAGGCCAATTCTTGCGTCATCCAACGAATAACGTCGTCAAGTCGGACTACGCCAGATCGAGAAATACAAGACCTGACTGTTTCCGGCGTCAATATCGTGGGTTGATAGCGCCCCTGACTCCCCCTGACACTAGGCAGAGCTCCCGTGCGGGAATGCAATGTAATGGGCCCTTCATGGCCATTAGCAGTCAGCCCTATAACTGCATCGATCGCACTCAATCTTGAACCGACAATTGCAACACTCGCCTGCTTTTGAATCAGCCGGCTTGTGCGCTTTATAGGATAAGGACTGGAGAAGAAACCCTGCGTACCCTCCAGGTGCTGGTATTCGAGACTGCGTGCATTACCACAACTCAAAACCACATGATCACTGGGGAACGATAGATTCCCTTTTGTTGAAACCACGACCCTTCCGTCATGGGAGAAGCTTATATTTACAACCTCGTCATGGACTGGAATCAATTGACAACCGAGCTCTACAGCTTTTTTGACTAGAGATTGAATCATGTGCGCAAGATATAACCCGAACAGGGGCCGAGGCAAAAATGCATGTGGGCACAGTTCAATGTCAGGGAAGTCATCTTCCCAAACCCCACGATTAGCCACCAACCATCCGTAAAAATGTCCAGGCTGATCAGGAAAAGGCGAAATAAATTCCGCTCGTGTATTTAAAATATTTGTGGAGCAGTCTTCCGAGTAGGCAAACCCTCGACCACATTGAGATTGTTTGTCCACCAAAAATATCGACACATCCGAATGGCAGCCATATCGCCCTAAACCATTCAAAATCGCGTAGATAAAAGAGACACTTGAGGCTCCACCACCAATTATCGTGATTACGCTGCCAGACATAACAACCTCCCACTATTTTTTCTGCATGAAACATGCTTATTTTTTAAAAGCTTCAAACAACATACTTACAATACAAATATGTGCTCCGACATAGGCCTGCAGTTTCCAGACACGACAAAACCACCCTCTATGAATGGGATAATATCCTGCTCGATACTTATACCCGGAGCGATCTCCTCCAAATAGACCACTCCATTTTTCAGTGCAAAAACTGCACGCTCCGTAACAAAAATAACTCGTTGGCCCAACAATTGAGAATAGCCACCGTTAAATGTCAATTGCGAGACCTGGCGAACAAATTTATTTACTCGACCTTCCCGAACTATATGAACCTCCCCTTCACTTACACTCACAACCAACCCTGCAGCTGTAAAAGTCCCACAAAATACAATGCATCGCGCCGACTGTGAGATGTTTATGAAGCCACCCGCGCCTTGCAACTTACGACCAAACTGCGACACATTGACATTGCCAAAACTATCCATTTCGGCAAAACCCAAGCACGCCACATCAATCCCACCACCTTCGTAAAAATCAAACAAAGCTGCCTGCTCAATGATACTAACCGGACGATAGCTAGCCCCAAATGACAATCCAGTTGCTGGCCGACCACCTATAACGCCGGATTCAACAGTAAAGTTCATCGACTCCGCACAACCTAACTCTTCAGCCACCTGAGCAACGACGACCGGTATACCAATACCAAGATTGATAATCCTCGCATTTTCACGTCGAATTTCCTGCAAAGCTCTTTTAGCAATAATTCTCTCCGCGCACGAAATCGGCCTCTCACTAGGCGTGAGAACTCCCGGACGCGTAAATGCTGAATTACTTGCCACGCCATACGTTTGAGGATGTTCATGAGGGCGCGACACCGTCACATAATCCACCAACAACCCAGGCACTATTACATGCTGCGGTTCAATATCGTGTAGTCCCACCAAACTTTCAACCTGCACAATCACTATTCCACCGGAGTTCTTGACTGCCATGGCCTGCGCAAGCACATCACTATTAGACACTTCCCGTTCAATCGAAATATTGCCCGAAGGATCACAAGATGTCCCTCTTAGTAACGCGCAATCCACCTTAAGTGCAGGATAAAATAGCGTCCACTCTCCATTAATAATAATTTTCTGAACCAGTGTGCCTGCGCCCCTGCTATTCAAGCACGCCCCCTCATAATCAGGATCAACGAAAGTGTTAAGGCCAACATTTGAGATCACACCAGGCTTCTTCGCCGCGATTGCACGGAATAGCTGGCTGATAACCCCCTGCGGCCAGTTATGCGCCTCTATCTCTCCTAAACGCGCCATATTTCCCAATCGCGGCACGAGTCCCCAGAACCCTCCAATTGCCTTGGCCACCAGCCCACTCTGGGCCAAAACGTCCACCCCCCTTTTGTCAAGATCTCCAGAGGCAGAAGTGAATAGCAAACCCAGCTCACGAGGCCGTCCCTCCCGCTTGAAACGCTCACTGATTGCTCGAGTAAGTCCATCAGGATGCCCGCAACTTCCAAACCCTCCCGGAACGATTGTCCATCCGTCTTCAATCAATTCTGCCGCTTGCTGTTCGTTGATAACTTTCATGCTGCGGCCTCGGAATCCTGAGGTGGAGCGGGCTGAACGGGTTGCTCCCAAACGACTAGAAACGTACAACCCGTGGCAGAAGAAAGTTGGTGAGTAGAGCCCGGCGGGTAAATTTGCAGCGCACCTGCAGTATGTCGCCCCCTGTCATCGACTAGCTCACCATCGACCACCAACACTAATTCCCATCCCTGATGCCTGTGTCTCGGCGTTAAAGCTCCGACAGCATAACGGACCAATGCGGCAACTGGCCCTTGCGCATTATCCCGCGCATCATAAAGGTAAAATATTGAAATCCCTTTGCGCCCTTCCACTTCATAAGGTTCAAAATTCAGATAATCAATATCGTCAACGTGCAGTCCACCTCCAGACCGGCAAATGTCATCGCTATATAATTTCTCATCAGCTATTTCGTGCTTAAACATTAGCATTCTCCTGATAAGCAGCCTTCAATATTCGACGCTTACTTTGCTCTCGAATGATTCATCAAATAAACTCCCACCCCCGACACAATGAAACCTACAATCACCACCACACTCGGTACTTCACCCAACATCAACGACGCCATGATCTGAGTGACAGCCGGAATAACATGAAACAAGTTAGTCGCCTTACTCGCCTCCCCCCGCCGAATCATCAGGTAAAGCAGGGTCAGCGCGCCGACCGAGTTCATTACAGTGATCCACGCCACAGAGGCAGCGAAGGGCCCCCACTGCGTCACCTGCATGGTCTCGGTGGCATAGGCCAGCAGCAACATGACCAGCGACGCGGTGACCATCTGAACAAAACAGCCCACCCACAGGTTGACGCCGCCGAGAAAACGCTTCTGATAAAGCGTGCCAAGGGTGATGCCTAGCAGCGCCAGCCCTACCGCGCCATAACCGCCGATTGACGCCTCGGTACCAAAAAAACTGCTGCCTACCACAATAGCCACGCCGCCTACGCCCAGGATCGAGCCTGGCAAGTCGCGCCAACTCAATTGCTCGCCTAAACAGAAATAGGCGCCTATCACCACAAATACCGGCATCAGCCCAACAATCAGCGCAGCTTGCCCAGCCGGGACGCCCTGACTTATCCCGGTGTAGAGGCCGCCAAACTGCAGAGCCTGCAAGAGCAACCCCACGGCAGCCGCGTGAAGGTAGGGTGTAAGCCGCCTAGGCCACTCGGCCTTGATCGCGAGCGCCACGCCCAGGAAAACCAAGGCAGCCAGGGCAAATCGGTAGAACGTCATGGTGAAGGGCTCGCCATAGCGCACACCGAACGCACCACCGATATAACCGGAACTCCACAACAGGATGAAGGCAATCGGCAACGGCGATGTAAGGCGCACTTCGTAGCTTTTGTGGGCAATCGGATTCATGAGATTTCTCCAGTGAAGGTTCTGGAGAGGTAAACTGCGCCGCTGGCACATCGGGGTAAAATCATAAAATGTCGGGCGTGTCATGCAGATTGCTTATGCCCCCCCCTGAGGAAACCCGATCCACATGCGGGAGCGGCGGTGCGCCGATCGCACTTGCCCACTCCCACATTGACTACGATCCTGCCGGTAGACCGCGTCGCACATTCAAATCGAGGCATTCCATGACCTGGCAACCCCACATCACCGTCGCCACCATCGTCGAAGACAACGGCCGCTTTCTTATGGTCGAAGAACTCAAAAACGGCCGCGCCGTGCTCAACCAACCCGCCGGCCATCTCGACCCGCACGAAACCCTCACCGAAGCCGCTGTGCGCGAAACCCTCGAAGAAACCGGGTGGGACGTCGAAGCCACCGGCATCGTCGGCATCTACCTGTACACCGCGCCGAGCAACGGCGTGACCTATCAGCGGGTTTGCTTCATCGCCAAGGCACTCAAACACCACCCCGACTACCCACTCGACGAAGGCATCCTGCGTGCCCGCTGGCTGAGCCGTGAGGAACTGCTGGCCGTGCGTGACGACTGGCGCAGCGAGCTGATCATCCGCTGTATTGATGATTATCTGGCCGGCCAGCATCACAGTCTCGAATTGATCCGCCCTTCTCTTTAGCCTTGAAGGCCCGAGCCTGATAGAATCGCGTCCTTTTTCAAGACACCCGTTGAAACCCTATGCGTGATCCAGCCCCTTCTGACACACAAAAGAAGCGCGTCATCGTCGGCATGTCCGGCGGCGTGGATTCTTCCGTTTCCGCCGTTCTGCTCATGGAGCAGGGTTATGAGGTGGAAGGCCTGTTCATGAAGAACTGGGAAGAAGACGATGGAACGGAATATTGCACCGCCATGGACGACCTGGCGGACGCCCAGGCCGTGTGCGACAAGATCGGCATCAAGCTGCACACCGCCAACTTCGCCGCCGAGTACTGGGATAACGTGTTCGAGCACTTCCTGGCCGAATACAAGGCCGGTCGCACGCCGAACCCGGACATCCTGTGCAACCGCGAAATCAAGTTCAAGGCGTTCCTCGACTACGCCATGATGCTTGGCGCCGACCTGATTGCCACTGGCCACTACGTGCGCCGCCGCGATGTCGACGGCCGCACCGAACTGCTCAAGGGCCTGGACCCAAACAAGGACCAGAGCTACTTCCTGCACGCCGTCGGCGGCGAACAGATCGCCAAGACCCTGTTCCCGGTGGGTGAGCTGGAAAAGCCCGAAGTGCGCAAGATCGCCGAGCAACACGGCCTGGCCACCGCCAAGAAGAAGGATTCCACCGGGATCTGCTTTATCGGCGAGCGCCGCTTCAGCGACTTCCTCAAGCAATACCTGCCAGCACAACCTGGCGAAATCAAAACCACCGACGGTGAAGTGATCGGCCGCCACCACGGCCTGATGTACCACACCATCGGCCAGCGCCAGGGCCTGGGCATCGGCGGCCTGAAAGACGCCGGCGAAGAGCCGTGGTACGTGCTGATCAAAGACCTGGAGCACAACGAGCTGATCGTGGGCCAGGGCAATGAACATCCATTGCTGTTCTCCGGCGCCCTGCTCGCTTCGGAAATCTACTGGGTCAACCCGATCGACCTGAGCACCCCACGCCGCCTGACCGCCAAAGTGCGCTATCGCCAGAGCGACCAGGCATGCACCCTGGAAAAAACCGCTACAGGCTACCGCGCAACCTTCGATGACCCACAGCGTGCGGTCACTCCGGGCCAATCCGTGGTGTTCTATGACGGCGAAATCTGCCTGGGCGGCGGCGTGATTGAAATCGCCGAAGCCTGGAGCCAAAAGGCATGAGCCCGACCCAGGAGCAATTGACGGCACTGGGCGGGGTTTTCCTCGCCGCTGTATTGGTGGACAAGATCGCCAAGACCGGCCAGGTCACCGAGGCCGGCCTGACCTGCATGCTCGGCAGCCTGCTGATCCGCGACCCCAAGGACACCCTGGAAGTCTACGGTGGCGACGACCTGGCACTGCGCGAAGGTTATCGCGCGCTGATCGGCGCCCTGGAACGCGACCCCAGCACCCTGCAGCGCGAACCGTTGCGCTACGCCCTGTCGATGCTCGGGCTGGAGCGTCAACTGGCCAAGCGCGAGGATATGCTGGAGATCATCGGCAAGCGCCTGCCGCAAATACAGTCCCAGGTGGAACACTTCGGCCCCGCCCACGAAAACGTGATCGCGGCCTGTGGTGCGCTGTACCAGGACACCTTGAGCACCTTGCGCCAGCGGATCCAGGTGCACGGCGACATGCGCAACCTGCAACAACCGAACAACGCCTCGAAAATCCGCGCCCTGCTCCTGGCCGGTATTCGTTCGGCGCGGCTGTGGCGCCAGTTGGGCGGTCATCGTTGGCAGTTGGTCATCAGCCGTCGCAAATTGCTCAAAGAGCTTTACCCGTTGATGCGCAACGAATAAGTCGCAGCAACAAGCGTTTTTCAAGCCGTTACGCGTAATACGCCGGTCAGTTGGCGACGGACCGGCGAATTTTTTCATGTATGATACGCGCCCCATTTCGTTGCCCGACTGTCCGAGAACACCCCATGCAGCTCTCTTCGCTCACTGCGGTTTCCCCTGTTGACGGCCGCTACGCCGGCAAAACCCAGGCCCTGCGCCCTATTTTCAGCGAATACGGCTTGATCCGTGCTCGTGTCTTGGTTGAAGTGCGCTGGCTCCAGCGCCTGGCCGCTCACCCTGCCATCAGCGAAGTGCCGGCGTTCTCCGCCGAAGCCAACGCTGTATTGAACACCCTGGCGGAAAACTTCTCCCTGGAGCACGCCGAGCGTGTAAAAGAGATCGAGCGCACCACCAACCACGACGTAAAAGCCATCGAATACCTGCTCAAAGAGCAAGCGGCCAAGCTGCCAGAGCTGGCTCAGGTCAGCGAGTTCATCCACTTTGCCTGCACCAGCGAGGACATCAACAACCTGTCCCACGCACTGATGCTGCGCGAGGGCCGTGATGACGTGATGCTGCCGCTGATGCGCCAGACCGCCAATGCCATCCGTGAGCTGGCGATCCGCTTCGCCGACGTGCCGATGCTGTCGCGCACCCACGGCCAGCCGGCTTCGCCGACGACCCTGGGTAAAGAACTGGCCAACGTGGTGTACCGCCTGGAGCGTCAGATCGCTCAGGTCGCAGCCGTGCCGTTGCTGGGCAAGATCAACGGCGCCGTGGGCAACTACAACGCCCACCTCTCGGCCTACCCGGAGATCGACTGGGAAGCCAACGCCCGCGCCTTCATCGAAGATGAGCTGGGCCTGGGTTTCAACCCGTACACCACGCAGATCGAACCGCACGACTACATTGCCGAGCTGTTCGACGCGATCGCGCGCTTCAACACCATCCTGATCGACTTCGATCGCGACATCTGGGGCTACATTTCCCTGGGTTACTTCAAGCAGCGCACCATTGCCGGTGAAATCGGTTCGTCGACCATGCCGCACAAGGTCAACCCGATCGACTTCGAAAACTCCGAAGGCAACCTCGGCATCGCCAACGCCCTGTTCCAGCACCTGGCCAGCAAGTTGCCGATCTCCCGCTGGCAGCGCGACCTGACCGACTCCACCGTACTGCGCAACCTCGGTGTGGGCTTCGCTCACAGCGTGATCGCGTACGAAGCCAGCCTCAAAGGCATCAGCAAACTGGAACTCAACGAGCAGAAAATCGCCGCTGACCTGGATGCCTGCTGGGAAGTGCTGGCCGAGCCGATCCAGACCGTGATGCGCCGTTACAACATCGAAAACCCGTACGAGAAGCTGAAAGAGTTGACGCGTGGCAAGGGCATCAGCCCTGAAGCGCTGCAAACTTTCATCGACGGCCTGGACATGCCAGCCGCCGCCAAGGCCGAGCTGAAACTGCTCACCCCGGCCAACTACATCGGCAACGCTGTAGAGCAAGCCAAGCGCATCTGATCATCGCAAGACCCTTTGAGACGCCCGGCCGCGCCGGGCGTTTTTATTCCAGTCTGAAAAGTGCTTTATTTCAATAGGTTACACATGAATCCTGACATCCCTCTTCAACTTCTGGGCGGCATCACGGCACGGGAATTCCTGCGCGACTACTGGCAGAAAAAACCGCTGCTGATCCGCCAGGCCATTCCTGATTTCGAAAGCCCGATCGACGCCGACGAACTGGCCGGCCTGGCCCTTGAAGAAGAAGTCGAGTCGCGCCTGGTGATCGAACACGGCGAGCGTCCGTGGGAGCTGCGTCGCGGCCCGTTCGCCGAAGATGCCTTCAGCGCCCTGCCCGAGCGCGAGTGGACCCTGCTGGTGCAAGCGGTTGACCAGTTCGTACCGGAAGTCGCCGAGTTGCTGGAGCAGTTCCGTTTCCTGCCAAGCTGGCGCATCGACGACGTGATGATCAGCTTCGCCGCGCCGGGTGGCAGCGTCGGCCCGCACTTCGACAACTACGACGTGTTCCTGCTGCAAGCCCAGGGCAAGCGCAACTGGAAGATCGGCCAGATGTGCAGCTCCGAAAGTCCGCTGCTGCAGCACGCCGACCTGCGCATCCTCGCCGAATTCGAAGAAAGCGCCGAGTGGGTACTGGAACCGGGCGATATGCTCTACCTGCCACCGCGCCTGGCGCACTTCGGCATCGCCGAAGATGACTGCATGACCTACTCGGTCGGCTTCCGCGCACCAAGTGCCGCCGAAGTGCTGACCCACTTCACCGACTTCCTCGCCCAATACCTGACCGACGAAGAGCGCTACACCGACGCCGACGCCCAGCCGGTCAGCGATCCGCACCAGATCCAGAGCGACGCCCTCGACCGCCTGAAAAGCCTGCTGGCCGAGCACATGAGCGATGAGCGCATGCTGCTGACCTGGTTCGGCCAGTTCATGACCGAGCCGCGCTACCCTGAACTGGTTGCCGGTGAGGAACTGGGTGAAGAAGACTTCATCAGCGCCCTGCAAGACGGTGCGATCCTGGTGCGCAACCCGAGCGCGCGCATGGCTTGGTCGGAAGTGGACGACGATGTACTGCTGTTCGCTAGCGGCCAGAGCCGTTACCTGCCGGGCAAACTGCGCGAGCTGCTGAAACTGGTGTGCTCCGCCGACGCCCTGCACGCCGAGAACCTCGGCCCATGGCTGGCCGACGAAGACGGCCGCGATCTGCTGTGCGAACTGGTCAAGCAAGGGAGCCTGGGGTTTGCCGATGAATAAGATTCACGTAAGTGTCGCGGACTGGCAAAAGGACATCGCTGAGATACGGCGCATTCGTGAAGCGGTATTTATCGCTGAGCAATCGGTTCCACCTGAGCTGGAATGGGACGCGGACGACGCTGATGCGGTGCATTTCCTCGCATTTGAAGGCGACTTTCCGATTGGCACCGCTCGCCTGCTGCCCAGCGGCGAGATTGGCCGCGTCTCGGTACTCAAGGACTGGCGCGGGCTGAAAGTCGGCGACAAGCTGATGGAAGCGGTGATCGGCGAAGCCGAGAAACGTGGCCAGACCAAGCAGTTCCTCAGTGCGCAGGTGTATGCGGCGCCGTTTTACGAGCGGCTGGGCTTCAAGATCGTCAGTGACGAGTTTCTTGAAGTCGGGATTCCGCATGTGGATATGGTGCGCGAGGGCTGACTCCAGACCGCGCCGCCTGCATCGCAGGCAAGCCAGCCCCCACATTTGACCGAGGCCTTCCCTTGGAATGCGGTCAAAATGTGGGAGCTGGCTTGCTCGCGAAAGCGATATCAGCCGCACTACAAATGCCCTGCACTGCCAGGGCATTTTGCCGTCTACGATTCAACAAGCACCCCATCCAGCCGACAAACTGGCACTATCCAGCCTAAATGACTCGCAGAGATAACGGACATGTCCCTACGCACCCTGCTCACCGCCCTGCTCCTGACCGCCAGCGTCACGGCCATGGCCGACACCGAAGTCGTCAACCTGAGCAACCGTACCAGCGCCGACCTGCTGCCAGTGGCGCAGAATTTCATTGGCAAGGACGGCACCGTGAGCGCCTACGGTAACCAACTGATCGTCAAGGCAGACCCCGCCAAGATCCAGGACCTGCGCGCCCTGCTCTCGCAGCTCGACACCCCGGCCAAGCGCCTACTGATCACTGTCGACACCAACGAGAACAACCAGCAGAGCGGCGACAACCAGACCCGCATCATCAGCTACGGCACCGCCAGCCGTGAAGGCGGCGTGCAGCAGATCCAAGCCAGCGAAGGTGTACCCGCACTGATCCAGGTCGGCCAGAGCGTTCCGCTGACCACAACCCAGCCGGATGCCTACGGCCGCCCGCAAAACCAGACCCAATACCGCAACGTAACCCAGGGCTTCTACGTGACCGCCAGCGTCACCGGCGAGACCGTGCACCTGGCGATCAGTACCAACCGTGACCGCATGAGCCAGGAACGTCCCGATGTAGTGAACGTACAAAGTACCGACACAACTGTCAGCGGGCGCCTGGGTGAGTGGATCACCCTGGCCGGCATCAACCGCGAGACCCAGGCCGACAAATCCTCCACAACCCGCACCTACTCTACTCAGGGCCGCGATGACCTGACTTTGCGGGTCAAGGTCGACACCCTGAACTGAAGCACCAAAAACTGACTGATGAGTCGTCTTAGACTAAAGATGTAGTGCTTGAAAAATAGCACTACAAAACATTTGACGATCCAAAAAAGCATGGGCATGATGGCCTCGCTCCCGCTAATCAGGGGCCCTGGCAAGGGCCTTCGGATCGCGCTCCAAGCTACCCACCCGAGCCGATTCGTGTCTGTACCGCCCACAAGGTGTGTTTGACGAGGTTGCGACTGGAACGAAGTTGTCCCGAGGGACGGAAGCCAACCAGGTAACCCGGCAATACACTGATGGATCGTACAAAGGCCCACGACGCCCGAAGACCGCCCGCAGTTCGCCTCTACCTGCTCAACTCCTCCTTGAGTCTATCGTTCATCCCGTCGCATTCCCCCGCCAGACCCGACATGACCGCCTAGGCTTCTGGTCAGCGAGCAGCCCTGCCCATGCATTGAATGCACGGCTGGAAAACGGATCTTCTAAACAAGACGCGACGAGGTTTACTCCCATGGCACTGACACGCGAACAGCAAATTGCAGCCCTCGAAAAAGACTGGGCTGAAAACCCACGCTGGAAAGGCGTGACCCGCGCTTATTCCGCTGCTGACGTCGTCCGCCTGCGTGGCTCGGTTCAACCTGAGCACACCTTTGCAAAACTCGGCGCCGAGAAGCTGTGGAACCTGGTCACCCAAGGGGCCAAGCCTTCCTTCCGTCCCGACAAAGATTTCGTCAACTGCATGGGCGCCCTTACTGGCGGCCAGGCAGTCCAACAGGTAAAAGCCGGTATCCAGGCGATTTACCTGTCCGGCTGGCAAGTGGCAGCGGACAACAACTCCGCTGAATCCATGTACCCCGACCAATCGCTGTACCCGGTGGACTCGGTTCCAACCGTGGTCAAGCGCATCAACAACTCGTTCCGTCGTGCCGACCAGATCCAGTGGAAAGCCGGCAAGAACCCGGGCGACGCAGGCTACATCGACTACTTCGCACCTATCGTGGCTGACGCAGAAGCCGGCTTCGGCGGCGTACTGAACGCCTACGAGCTGATGAAGAGCATGATCGAGGCTGGCGCTGCCGGCGTGCACTTCGAAGACCAACTGGCTTCGGTGAAGAAATGCGGCCACATGGGCGGCAAGGTACTGGTCCCAACCCAGGAAGCCGTACAGAAACTGACTGCTGCCCGTCTGGCGGCTGACGTTGCCGGCACGCCAACCATCATCCTGGCGCGTACCGACGCCAACGCGGCTGACTTGCTGACCTCGGATTGCGACCCGTACGACAAGCCGTTCGTCACTGGCGAACGTACCCAGGAAGGCTTCTACAAAGTCCGCGCCGGCCTGGACCAAGCCATTGCCCGTGGCCTGGCCTACGCCCCGTATGCCGACCTGATCTGGTGCGAAACCGCCAAGCCGGACCTGGACGAAGCCCGTCGCTTCGCCGAAGCGATCAAGAAGGAATACCCGGACCAACTGCTGTCCTACAACTGCTCGCCTTCTTTCAACTGGAAGAAGAACCTGGACGACGCGACCATCGCCAAGTTCCAGCGCGAACTGTCCGCCATGGGCTACAAGCACCAGTTCATCACCCTGGCCGGCATCCACAACATGTGGCACAGCATGTTCAACCTGGCGCATGACTACGCCCGCAACGACATGACTGCCTACGTGAAGCTGCAGGAGCAGGAATTCGCTGACGCCGCCAAGGGTTACACTTTCGTGGCGCACCAGCAGGAAGTGGGCACCGGCTACTTCGACGACATGACCACCGTGATCCAGGGCGGCACCTCGTCCGTGACCGCACTGACCGGCTCGACCGAAGAAGAGCAGTTCCACTAAGCACCGCCTACACGGCCACTGCAGCCCCAAGGAAGACCTAACCGCAGTGCCGCACAAAGATCACGCCCCGACCTGTTCGGGGCGTTTTTTTGCACAGCTGAAAATCCGACTGACACAACACAGATCAAAATGTGGGAGCTGGCTTGCCTGCGAGGGCAGTACACCAGCCACCGCATTCATTTGCTGACACACTGCCATCGCGGGCAAGCCCGCCCCCACAAGGGAAATGCATTCAGCCCGGAGATTTTCGGCAAAACATTGATCCAGAGCGGTATTTGCGCGCGAAAAAACGGTTAAAAGATCCCCGCCGACAACTAAGCGACAATCAAGCAAGTAACGCTAACTTTCCGCGCCGCACGAGAAACATTCGCTTAAACCCCACGCAAACAATATTCATTATCATTTGGCGCATAAAAACTTCGTTACAGGCTAAACAAAACATATTTGATAAAATGCCCGCTAATGCCCGCTACACAAGGGCTACAGCCCCATCGAGGTGCACTATGTCCTTATTCCATCGAATAATTTCGCCATAGGAATTTTACTTGCCCGGTGTTTAGCCATAAAATCACCGCGATTGATTGCAGTGCGACATATCGTCACTGCATCGTTACTTTTTCGAGCTCAGAGACCTTTGCTCTCTGTTAAGGATTTCCAGCATGACCGAAGCGACAGGACTCATGGCCCACAACTGGGGCTTTGCCATTTTCCTCCTCGGTGTTGTCGGCCTCTGCGCCTTCATGCTCGGCGTCTCCAGCCTCCTCGGGTCAAAAGCCTGGGGCCGCAGCAAGAATGAACCGTTCGAGTCCGGCATGCTGCCTACAGGTGGCGCCCGCTTGCGGCTCTCAGCCAAATTCTATCTGGTCGCGATGCTGTTCGTGATCTTCGATATCGAAGCCCTCTTTCTCTTTGCCTGGTCTGTGTCCGTCCGCGAAAGCGGCTGGACCGGATTCGTCGAAGCTCTCGTTTTCATAGCAATTCTGTTGGCAGGCCTTGTCTACCTATTCCGAGTGGGCGCCCTTGATTGGGCTCCGGAAGCTCGTCGTAAGCGGCAAGCGAAGCTGAAACAATGAGGCTTTGGCGATGCAATACAATCTCACCAGGATCGACCCGGATGCTCCTAACGATCAGTACCCCATCGGCGAACGGGAAACCGTCTCCGATCCGTTAGAAGATCAAGTCCACAAAAACATCTACATGGGCAAGCTGGAAGACGTGCTGAGTGGCGCGGTCAACTGGGGGCGTAAGAACTCCCTGTGGCCGTACAACTTCGGTCTTTCGTGCTGCTACGTAGAGATGACCACCGCCTTCACGGCTCCCCATGACATCGCGCGCTTCGGCGCCGAGGTTATCCGGGCATCACCGCGCCAGGCGGATTTCATGGTTATCGCCGGCACCTGCTTCATCAAGATGGCGCCGATCATCCAGCGCCTCTACGAGCAAATGCTTGAACCCAAGTGGGTGATCTCCATGGGTTCGTGCGCCAACTCCGGTGGCATGTACGACATCTACTCCGTAGTCCAAGGGGTGGACAAGTTCCTGCCCGTGGATGTCTACGTGCCTGGCTGCCCGCCTCGCCCTGAAGCGTTCTTGCAAGGCTTGATGCTGTTGCAGGAATCGATAGGCAAGGAACGTCGCCCACTGTCCTGGGTTGTCGGAGATCAAGGCGTGTATCGCGCCGAGATGCCTTCGCAAAAGGAACAGCGCCGCGAACAGCGAATCGCAGTCACCAACCTGCGCAGCCCTGACGAAGTCTGATCCAGCACCGCTTCTTTTATAGAACGATACCCTGGCTTCATTCTTTACGTTGACCGAAAGCGATAAAAAAACCATGACTACAGGCAGCGCTCTGTACATCCCGCCTTATAAGGCAGACGACCAGGATGTGGTCGTCGAACTCAACAACCGTTTCGGCCCTGACGCCTTCACCGCCCAGGCCACACGTACCGGCATGCCGGTGCTGTGGGTGGCGCGCGCCAAGCTCGTCGAAGTCCTGACCTTCCTGCGTAACCTGCCCAAGCCGTACGTCATGCTCTATGACCTGCATGGCGTGGACGAACGTCTGCGCACCAAGCGTCAAGGGCTGCCGAGCGGCGCCGATTTCACCGTGTTCTACCACTTGATGTCGCTGGAGCGTAACAGCGACGTGATGATCAAGGTCGCGCTGTCCGAAAGCGACCTGAGCGTCCCGACCGTAACCGGTATCTGGCCGAATGCCAGCTGGTACGAGCGTGAAGTCTGGGACATGTTCGGTATCGACTTCCCCGGCCACCCGCACCTGACGCGCATCATGATGCCGCCAACGTGGGAAGGTCACCCGCTGCGCAAGGACTTCCCTGCCCGCGCCACCGAATTCGATCCGTTCAGTCTCAACCTCGCCAAGCAACAGCTTGAAGAAGAGGCCGCGCGCTTCCGTCCGGAAGACTGGGGCATGAAACGCTCCGGCACCAACGAGGACTATATGTTCCTCAACCTGGGCCCGAACCACCCTTCGGCCCACGGTGCCTTCCGTATCATCCTGCAACTGGACGGCGAAGAAATCGTCGACTGCGTACCAGACATCGGCTACCACCACCGTGGTGCCGAGAAGATGGCCGAACGTCAGTCGTGGCACAGCTTCATCCCGTACACCGACCGTATCGACTACCTCGGCGGCGTGATGAACAACCTGCCGTATGTGCTCTCGGTCGAGAAACTGGCCGGCATCAAGGTGCCAGACCGCGTCGACACCATCCGCATCATGATGGCCGAGTTCTTCCGGATCACCAGCCACCTGCTGTTCCTGGGTACCTACATCCAGGACGTCGGCGCCATGACCCCGGTGTTCTTCACCTTCACCGACCGTCAGCGCGCCTACAAGGTCATCGAAGCCATCACCGGTTTCCGCCTGCACCCGGCCTGGTATCGCATCGGTGGCGTGGCCCACGACCTGCCGAACGGCTGGGAACGCCTGGTTAAAGAGTTCATCGACTGGATGCCAAAGCGTCTGGACGAGTACCAAAAGGCCGCGCTGGACAACAGTATTCTCAAGGGCCGTACCATCGGCGTCGCCCAGTACAACACCAAGGAGGCCCTGGAGTGGGGTGTCACTGGTGCTGGCCTGCGTTCCACCGGCTGTGATTTCGACGTGCGTAAAGCCCGCCCGTACTCCGGCTACGAGAACTTCGAGTTCGAAGTACCGCTGGCAGCCAATGGCGACGCCTACGACCGTTGCATCGTGCGCGTCGAAGAAATGCGCCAGAGCCTGAAGATCATCGAGCAGTGCATGCGCAACATGCCGGCAGGTCCGTACAAGGCGGATCACCCGCTGACCACGCCGCCGCCGAAAGAGCGCACGCTGCAGCACATCGAAACCCTGATCACGCACTTCCTGCAGGTTTCGTGGGGTCCGGTCATGCCGGCCAATGAATCCTTCCAGATGATCGAAGCGACCAAGGGTATCAACAGTTATTACCTGACGAGCGATGGCGGCACCATGAGCTACCGCACCCGGATCCGTACCCCAAGCTTTGCCCACTTGCAGCAGATCCCTTCGGTGATCAAAGGCGAGATGGTCGCGGACTTGATTGCGTACCTGGGTAGTATCGATTTCGTTATGGCCGACGTGGACCGCTAAGCATGAACAGCACGCTTATCCAGACAGACCGTTTCACCCTGAGTGAAACCGAGCGCTCGGCCATCGAGCACGAGCTGCATCACTACGAAGACCCGCGCGCGGCGTCGATCGAAGCCTTGAAGATCGTCCAGAAGGAACGTGGCTGGGTGCCGGACGGCGCCCTCTACGCCATCGGCGAGATCCTCGGCATCCCTGCCAGCGACGTTGAAGGCGTGGCTACGTTCTACAGCCAGATCTTCCGCCAGCCAGTGGGCCGCCACATCATTCGCGTGTGCGACAGCATGGTCTGCTACATCGGCGGCCACGAATCGGTGGTCGACGCGATCCAGACCAAACTCGGCATCGGCCTCGGCCAGACCACTGCAGACGGGCGCTTCACCCTGCTGCCGGTGTGCTGCCTGGGCAACTGCGACAAGGCGCCGGCGTTGATGATCGACGACGACACATTCGGTGACGTACAGGCAGCTGGCGTGACCCAATTGCTCGAGGGCTACCCATGACCCTGACATCTTTCGGCCCGGCCAACCTGATCAAGCGTTCGCCTGAAACCCACCCGCTGACCTGGCGCCTGCGTGACGATGCCGAGCCGGTATGGCTCGACGAGTACCAGGCCAAGAACGGTTACGCGGCGGCGCGCAAAGCCTTCGCCGACATGGCCCAGGACGACATTGTCCAGACCGTGAAGGACGCCGGCCTCAAAGGTCGCGGCGGTGCAGGCTTCCCCACGGGGGTTAAGTGGGGCCTGATGCCCAAGGACGAATCCATCAACATCCGCTACCTGCTGTGCAACGCGGATGAAATGGAGCCGAACACCTGGAAAGACCGCATGCTGATGGAGCAACTGCCCCATCTGCTGATCGAAGGCATGCTGATCAGTGCCCGCGCACTGAAAACCTACCGCGGCTATATCTTCCTGCGTGGCGAGTACACCACCGCCGCCAAGCACCTCAACCGTGCCGTGGAAGAAGCCAAGGCCGCGGGCCTGCTGGGCAAGAATATCCTCGGTTCGGGCTTTGACTTCGAACTGTTCGTGCACACCGGCGCCGGGCGTTACATCTGCGGTGAAGAGACCGCACTGATCAACTCCCTCGAAGGCCGCCGCGCCAACCCGCGCTCCAAGCCGCCCTTCCCTGCCGCCGTAGGCGTGTGGGGCAAGCCGACCTGTGTGAACAACGTAGAAACCCTGTGCAACGTGCCGGCGATCATCGCCGACGGCGTGGACTGGTACAAATCGTTGGCCCGCGAAGGCAGCGAAGACATGGGCACCAAGCTCATGGGCTTCTCCGGCAAGGTCAAGAACCCTGGCCTGTGGGAACTGCCGTTCGGCGTGACCGCACGCGAGCTGTTCGAGGACTACGCCGGCGGCATGCGCGACGGCTACACCTTGAAAGCCTGGCAACCAGGCGGCGCCGGCACCGGTTTCCTGCTGCCCGAGCACCTCGACGCCCAGATGTATGCCGGCGGCATCGGCAAGGTCGGCACCCGGATGGGTACGGGCCTGGCGATGGCGGTGGACAACACCGTGAACATGGTCTCGCTGCTGCGCAACATGGAGCAGTTCTTTGCCCGTGAATCCTGCGGCTTCTGCACCCCATGCCGCGATGGCCTGCCGTGGAGCGTCAAGCTGCTGATGGCCCTGGAAAAAGGCGAAGGCCGCGAGGGTGACATCGAGACCCTGCTGGGTCTGGTCGGTTTCCTCGGCCCGGGCAAGACCTTCTGTGCTCACGCACCGGGCGCCGTAGAGCCATTGGGCAGCGCAATCAAATACTTCCGCTCGGAGTTCGAAGCCGGTATCGCGCCTACCAGCGCCGCCGTCCCGCCTCTGGCGAAGCCGATCGTAGTCGGCGCGTAACGCTTAAAAAGCGAAGGGTCCGTGCCCTTCGCTTTCTCATGTGCTGACGCCTTGATGGCTGTGTAGATGCACATGAATAACAAGATTCCATTAGCCACGCCCGCTGACAACGGGCCAACGAAGAACTTTGAACCATGGCCACTATCCACGTAGACGGCAAAGCGCTCGAAGTCGATGGGGCAGACAACCTGTTACAGGCGTGTCTGTCACTCGGCCTCGATATTCCGTATTTCTGCTGGCACCCCGCACTTGGTAGCGTCGGTGCCTGTCGCCAGTGCGCGGTCAAGCAATACACCGACGAAAACGACACCCGTGGTCGTATCGTCATGTCCTGCATGACCCCAGCCACCGACAACACCTGGATTTCCATCGATGATGAGGAATCCAAGGCGTTCCGCGCCAGTGTCGTCGAATGGCTGATGACCAACCACCCCCACGACTGCCCGGTCTGTGAGGAAGGCGGTCACTGCCACCTGCAAGACATGACAGTGATGACCGGCCACAACGAGCGCCGTTATCGCTTCACCAAGCGTACCCACCAGAACCAGGACCTCGGCCCGTTCATTTCCCACGAAATGAACCGCTGCATCGCCTGCTATCGTTGCGTGCGCTTCTATAAAGACTACGCCGGCGGCACCGACCTCGGCGTGTTCGGCGCCCACGACAACGTGTACTTCGGTCGCGTTGAAGATGGCGTGCTCGAAAGCGAGTTCTCCGGCAACCTCACCGAGGTCTGCCCGACCGGTGTATTCACCGACAAGACTCACTCCGAGCGCTACAACCGTAAGTGGGACATGCAGTTCGCCCCGAGCATCTGCCATGGCTGCTCCAGCGGTTGCAACATCTCCCCGGGCGAGCGCTACGGCGAACTGCGTCGGATCGAAAACCGCTTCAACGGTTCGGTCAACCAGTACTTCCTGTGCGACCGTGGCCGTTTCGGCTATGGCTACGTCAACCGCGAAGACCGCCCACGCCAGCCACTGCTGGCCAACGGCGGCAAGCTGAGCCTGGACGAAGCGCTGGATAAAGCCGCCGACCTGCTGCGCGGCCGCAATATCGTCGGTATCGGTTCGCCCCGCGCCAGCCTCGAAAGCAACTTCGCGTTGCGCGAACTGGTCGGTGCCGAGCACTTCTACAGCGGTATCGAAGCCGCTGAGCTGGAGCGCATCCGCCTGGTCCTGCAAGTGCTGAACGACAGCCCGCTGCCAGTCCCGAACATGCGCGACATCGAAGACCACGACGCGATTTTCGTGCTCGGCGAAGACCTGACCCAGACCGCTGCCCGCGTGGCCCTGTCGCTGCGTCAGTCGGTCAAGGGCAAGGCCGAAGAAATGGCCGACGCCATGCGCGTCCAGCCATGGCTCGACGCGGCGGTGAAAAACATCGGCCAGCACGCGCTGAACCCGCTGTTTATTGCCAGCCTGGCTGAAACCAAGCTCGACGACATCGCCGAAGAATGTGTGCACGCCGCACCAGACGACCTGGCCCGCATCGGTTTTGCCGTGGCCCACGCCCTCGACGCCAGTGCGCCTGCCGTCGAAGGCCTGGACAGCGAAGCCGTCGCACTGGCCCAGCGTATCGCCGACGCCCTGCTGGCCGCCAAGCGTCCATTGATCATTGCCGGCACCTCGTTGGGTTCCAAGGCGCTGATCGAAGCCGCCGCCAACATCGCCAAGGCCTTGAAGCTGCGCGACAAGAACGGTTCCATCAGCCTGGTCGTGCCGGAAGCCAACAGCCTTGGCCTGGCCATGCTCGGTGGCGAGTCCCTGGACGCCGGCCTGCAAGCGGTGATCGACGGCAACGCCGACGCCATCGTGGTGCTGGAAAACGACCTGTACACCCGCACCGATGCCGCCAAGGTTGACGCGGCACTGGACGCTGCCAAGGTCCTGATCGTCGCCGATCACCAGAAGACCGCCACCAGCGACCGTGCCGACCTGGTGCTGCCAGCCGCCACCTTCGCCGAAGGCGACGGTACCCTGGTCAGCCAGGAAGGCCGTGCCCAGCGCTTCTTCCAGGTGTTCGATCCGAAGTACATGGACGCCAGCATCCTGATTCACGAAGGCTGGCGCTGGCTGCATGCCCTGCGCGCCACCCTGCTGAACCAGCCGATCGACTGGACCCAGCTCGACCACGTGACCGCTGCCACCGCCGCGAGCGCGCCGCAACTGGCCCGCATCGTCGACGCCGCGCCGTCCGCCGCGTTCCGCATCAAGGGCATGAAACTGGCCCGTGAGCCGCTGCGTTACTCCGGTCGTACCGCCATGCGCGCCAACATCAGCGTGCACGAACCGCGTACTCCGCAAGACACGGATACCGCGTTCGCCTTCTCCATGGAAGGTTACTCGGGGTCGGCCGAACCGCGTCAGCAGGTGCCATTCGCCTGGTCGCCGGGCTGGAACTCGCCGCAGGCCTGGAACAAGTTCCAGGACGAAGTCGGTGGTCATATCCGCGCTGGCGACCCGGGCACCCGCCTGATCGAAAGCACCGGTGATTCGCTGAACTGGTTCGCCGCCGTCCCGCGTCCGTTCAACCCGGCCCAGGGCACGTGGCAGGTTGTGCCGTTCTTCCACCTGTTCGGCAGCGAAGAGAACTCTTCCAAAGCCGCGCCGGTGCAAAGTCGCATTCCTGAAGCCTACGTGTCGCTGGCCAAGTCCGAAGCCGACCGCCTGGGCGTCAACGACGGTGCCCTGCTCAGCCTGACCGTGGCCGGCCAGACCCTGCGTCTGCCGCTGCGCATCAATGAAGAGCTGGGCGCTGGCCTGGTTGCACTGCCTAAAGGCATCGCCGGCATTCCAGCGGCGATCTTCGGCAAAACCGTTGACGGTCTGCAGGAGGCAGCGCAATGACTTGGTTCACTCCTGAAGTGATCGACGTGATCATCTCGGTGGTCAAGGCCATCGTGATCCTGTTGGCCGTGGTCGTTGCGGGCGCCCTGCTCAGCTTCGTCGAACGTCGCCTGCTGGGCTGGTGGCAGGACCGTTACGGTCCGAACCGCGTTGGCCCGTTCGGCATGTTCCAGATCGCGGCCGACATGCTGAAGATGTTCTTCAAGGAAGACTGGACCCCGCCCTTTGCCGACAAGGTGATCTTCACCCTGGCACCGGTGGTGGCCATGAGCGCCTTGCTGATCGCCTTCGCGATCATCCCGATCACCCCAACCTGGGGCGTGGCGGACCTGAACATCGGCTTGCTGTTCTTCTTCGCCATGGCCGGTTTGTCGGTCTACGCGGTGCTGTTTGCCGGTTGGTCGAGCAACAACAAGTTCGCCCTGCTGGGCAGCTTGCGGGCCTCGGCCCAGACCGTGTCCTACGAAGTGTTCATGGGCCTCGCGCTGATGGGCATCGTGGTGCAGGTCGGCTCGTTCAACATGCGCGACATCGTCGAGTACCAGGCGCAGAACCTGTGGTTCATCATTCCGCAGTTCTTCGGCTTCTGTACCTTCTTCATCGCTGGCGTCGCCGTGACTCACCGTCACCCGTTCGACCAGCCGGAAGCGGAACAGGAACTGGCCGACGGCTACCACATCGAATACGCCGGCATGAAATGGGGCATGTTCTTCGTTGGTGAGTACATTGGCATCATCTTGATCTCGGCCCTGCTGGTCACGCTGTTCTTCGGCGGCTGGCACGGTCCGTTCGGCATCCTGCCGCAGTTGGCGTTCTTCTGGTTCTTCCTGAAGACCGCGTTCTTCATCATGTTGTTTATCCTGCTGCGCGCTTCCATTCCGCGTCCACGATACGACCAGGTGATGGATTTCAGCTGGCGCTTCTGCCTGCCGCTGACCCTGATCAATTTGCTGGTGACGGCTGCCGTTGTGTTGTTGAACACGCCCGCCGGCGCGGTTCAGTGAGGATTTGACCCATGTTCAAATATATTGGCGACATCGTTAAGGGTACCGGTACCCAGTTGCGAAGCCTGGTGATGGTGTTCGGTCACGGCTTTCGCAAACGCGACACCCTGCAATACCCGGAAGAAGCGGTGTACCTGCCGCCGCGCTATCGCGGCCGTATCGTACTGACCCGCGACCCCGATGGCGAAGAGCGTTGCGTAGCCTGCAACCTGTGCGCCGTGGCGTGCCCGGTGGGTTGCATCTCCCTGCAGAAAGCTGAAACCGAAGACGGTCGCTGGTACCCGGACTTCTTCCGCATCAACTTCTCGCGCTGCATTTTCTGCGGCCTCTGCGAGGAAGCTTGCCCGACCACCGCAATCCAGCTGACCCCGGATTTCGAGATGGCCGAGTTCAAACGTCAGGACCTGGTGTACGAGAAAGAAGATCTTCTGATCTCTGGTCCCGGTAAAAACCCTGATTACAACTTCTATCGTGTTGCAGGTATGGCCGTTGCCGGTAAGCCGAAAGGCGCCGCACAAAACGAAGCCGAGCCGATCAACGTGAAGAGCTTGCTGCCTTAAGGAAGAAAGATGGAATTCGCTTTCTATTTCGCGTCCGGTATTGCAGTGGTGTCCACGCTTCGCGTGATCACCAACACCAATCCTGTGCACGCCCTGCTCTACCTGATCATTTCGTTGATCGCCGTGGCCATGACCTTCTTCAGCCTCGGCGCGCCGTTCGCCGGTGTACTGGAAGTGATCGCCTACGCTGGCGCCATCATGGTGCTGTTCGTGTTTGTGGTGATGATGCTCAACCTCGGGCCGGCTTCGGTCGCCCAGGAGCGCGTCTGGCTCAAACCCGGCATCTGGCTCGGCCCGGTCGTACTGGCAGCCTTGCTGCTGGGTGAACTGCTGTATGTGCTGTTCGCTCACCAGAGCGGCCAGGCCATCGGCCACACCACCGTAGACGCCAAGGCCGTGGGCATCAGCCTGTTCGGCCCATACCTGCTGGTGGTCGAACTGGCTTCGATGCTGCTGCTCGCTGCAGCCATCACCGCCTTCCACTTGGGCCGCAACGAAGCCAAGGAGCAATGACGATGCCTGCTATCCCTTTGGAGCATGGTCTGGCGGTCGCCGGCATCCTGTTCTGCCTTGGCCTGGTCGGCCTGATGGTACGCCGTAACATTCTGTTCGTGTTGATGAGCCTGGAAATCATGATGAACGCTGCGGCACTGGCCTTCATCGTTGCCGGCGCACGTTGGGGCCAGCCGGATGGACAAGTCATGTTCATCCTGGTGATCAGCCTGGCAGCCGCCGAGGCCAGTATTGGCCTGGCGATCCTGCTGCAACTGTATCGTCGCTTCCACACGCTTGATATCGACGCTGCCAGTGAGATGCGCGGATGAACATGATCTTTCTGACTTTCGTATTTCCCCTGATCGGTTTCCTGCTGCTGTCGTTCTCTCGCGGACGCTGGTCGGAAAACCTCTCGGCCCTGGTGGGCGTGGGTTCCATTGGCCTGTCGGCGATCGTCGCCGCCTATGTCATCTGGCAATTCAACGTCGCGCCGCCGGAAGGCGGTCACTACACCCTGGTGCTGTGGCAGTGGATGTCGGTGGAGGGCTTCAAGCCCAACTTCGCCCTCTACGTCGACGGCCTGTCGATCACCATGCTTGGCGTGGTCGTCGGCGTGGGCTTCCTGATCCACCTGTTCGCGTCCTGGTACATGCGCGGTGAAGCGGGCTACTCGCGCTTCTTCTCGTACACCAACCTGTTTATCGCCAGCATGCTGTTCCTGGTGCTGGGCGATAACCTGTTGTTCCTGTACTTCGGCTGGGAAGGCGTAGGCCTGTGCTCGTACCTGTTGATCGGTTTCTACTACAGCAACCGCAACAACGGCAACGCGGCACTCAAGGCCTTTATCGTCACCCGTATCGGCGACGTGTTCATGGCCATCGGCCTGTTCATCCTGTTCCAACAGGTGGGCACGCTGAACATCCAGGAACTGCTGGTACTGGCGCCGCAGAAATTCCAGGTCGGCGACTTCTGGATCACCCTCGCTACCCTGATGCTGCTGGGCGGCGCCGTGGGTAAATCCGCGCAACTGCCATTGCAAACCTGGCTGGCGGATGCGATGGCCGGTCCTACCCCGGTTTCCGCACTGATCCACGCCGCAACCATGGTCACCGCCGGTGTCTACCTGATCGCCCGTACCCACGGCCTGTTCACCCTGGCGCCGGACATCCTGCACCTGGTGGGCGTCGTTGGCGGCGTGACCCTGGTACTGGCCGGCTTCGCCGCGCTGGTACAGACCGACATCAAGCGGATCCTCGCCTACTCGACCATGAGCCAGATCGGCTACATGTTCCTGGCCCTGGGCGTTGGTGCCTGGGACGCGGCGATCTTCCACCTGATGACCCACGCTTTCTTCAAGGCCCTGCTGTTCCTTGCTTCCGGTGCGGTGATCGTTGCCTGCCACCACGAGCAGAACATCTTCAAGATGGGCGGCCTGTGGAAGAAACTGCCACTGGCCTACGCCAGCTTCATCGTCGGTGGTGCCGCCCTGGCCGCCCTGCCGTTGGTGACCGCCGGTTTCTACTCCAAGGATGAAATCCTCTGGGAAGCCTTTGCCAGCGGTAACCAGAACCTGCTGTACGCAGGCCTGGTGGGTGCGTTCATGACCTCGCTGTACACCTTCCGCCTGATCTTCATCACCTTCCACGGTGAAGCCAAGACCGAAGCGCATGCAGGCCACGGCATCTCCCACTGGCTGCCTTTGTCGGTGCTGATCGTGCTGTCGACCTTCGTCGGCGCCATGATCACCCCGCCCCTGCACGGTGTACTGCCGCAAAGCGTCGGCCATGCCGGCGGCGAAGCCCAGCACAGCCTGGAAATCGCCTCGGGCGCCATCGCCATCGCCGGTATCCTGCTGGCAGCCCTGTTGTTCCTCGGCAAGCGTCGCTTTGTGACGGCCGTGGCCAACAGTGGCATTGGCCGCTTCCTGTCCGCCTGGTGGTTCGCTGCCTGGGGCTTCGACTGGATCTACGACAAACTGTTCGTCAAGCCTTACCTGGCCATCAGCCATGTACTGCGCAAAGACCCGCTCGACCAGACCATCGGTTTGATCCCGCGCGCCGCCAAGGCCGGTCACACCGCCCTGAGCCGCAGCGAAACCGGTCAACTGCGTTGGTATGCCGCTTCCATGGCTGCCGGTGCTGTGCTGGTTATTGGTGCCATCGTCGTGGTAGCGGTCTGACTATGAACACTGCCAACTTTGCGAACTTGCGAAAGGAAACGAGCCTGTCATGATTCTGCCCTGGCTAATCCTGATCCCCTTTATCGGCGGCCTGCTCTGCTGGATGGGTGAACGCTTCGGCGCCACCCTCCCCCGCTGGATTGCGTTGCTGACCATGTCCCTGGAACTCGCTCTCGGCCTCTGGCTGTGGGCCCATGGCGACTATTCATTTGCTCCGGCACCGGGCGTCGATCCCACCTTCGCGCTTGAATTCAAGCATGTGTGGATCCAGCGCTTCGGCATCAACGTGCACCTGGCCCTCGACGGCCTGTCGCTGTTGATGATCCTGCTGACCGGCCTGCTGGGTATCCTTTCGGTACTCTGCTCCTGGAAAGAGATCCAGCGTCACGTGGGCTTCTTCCACCTGAACCTGATGTGGATCCTGGGCGGTGTGGTTGGCGTGTTCCTCGCCCTCGACCTGTTCATGTTCTTCTTCTTCTGGGAAATGATGCTGGTGCCGATGTACTTCCTCATCGCGCTCTGGGGTCACAGTTCTTCGGACGGCAAGAAAACCCGGATCTACGCGGCGACCAAGTTCTTCATCTTCACCCAGGCTTCCGGCCTGATCATGTTGGTGGCGATCCTGGGTCTGGTACTGGTCAACTTCAACAACACCGGCGTGATTACCTTCAACTACGCCGACCTGTTGAAAACCAAGATGTCCCTGACCACCGAGTACATCCTGATGCTGGGCTTCTTCATCGCCTTCGCGGTGAAGCTGCCAGTGGTGCCGTTCCACTCCTGGTTGCCTGACGCTCACGCCCAGGCACCGACCGCGGGTTCCGTGGACCTGGCCGGTATCTTGTTGAAGACTGCCGCTTACGGCCTGCTGCGTTTCGCCCTGCCGCTGTTCCCGAATGCCTCGGCCGAGTTCGCGCCGATCGCCATGACCCTGGGTCTGATCGGGATCTTCTACGGTGCGTTCCTCGCCTTCGCCCAAACCGACATCAAGCGCCTGATTGCCTTCTCGTCCGTTTCCCACATGGGTTTCGTACTGATCGGCATCTACTCCGGCAGCCAACTGGCGCTGCAAGGCGCGGTGATCCAGATGCTGGCCCACGGTGTCTCGGCCGCTGCACTGTTTATCCTGAGCGGTCAGCTGTACGAGCGCCTGCATACCCGTGACATGCGTGAAATGGGTGGCGTGTGGTCGCGCATCGCCTACCTGCCGGCGATCAGCCTGTTCTTCGCCGCCGCGTCCCTGGGCTTGCCGGGTACCGGCAACTTCATCGGCGAGTTCCTGATCCTGATGGGGACCTTCGTGCAGACGCCATGGATCAGCGCCATCGCAACGTCCGGCCTGGTGTTCGGTTCGGTCTACTCGTTGATCATGATCCACCGCGCCTACTTCGGCCCGGCCAAGTCCGACACCGTCCTGCAAGGGATGGATGCTCGCGAACTGATCATGGTGCTCGGCCTTGCGGTACTGCTGATCTACATCGGCGTGTACCCGCAACCGTTCCTGGACACTTCTGCCGCAACGATGCATGGCGTGCAGCAGTGGTTCGGCACCGCCTTCTCTCAACTCGCTTCGGCCCGGTAAGAGCGCTATGGAATTCACGATCCAACACTTTATCGCGCTTGCGCCGCTGCTGATTACCAGCCTCACCATCGTGGTGGTGATGCTGGCTATCGCCTGGCGCCGCAATCACTCACAAACGTTCCTGCTGTCCTGTGCCGGTCTGAACCTGGCCCTGCTGTCGATCATCCCGGCCCTCAAGGTCGCGCCACTGGCCGTAACGCCACTGATGATGGTCGATGACTTCGCGCTGCTGTACATCGCACTGATCCTGGTGGCGACACTGGCCTGCGTCACCCTCGCCCACGCCTACCTCGGCGAAGGCGGCACCGGCTACCCAGGCAACCGCGAAGAGCTGTACCTGCTGATCCTGCTGGCTGCGGCCGGTGGCATCGTGCTGGTCAGCGCACAACACCTGGCGGGCCTGTTCATCGGCCTGGAACTGCTGTCGATCCCGACCTACGGCCTGGTGGCCTACGCCTTCTTCAACAAGCGTTCCCTGGAAGCCGGCATCAAGTACATGGTGCTGTCGGCCGCCGGTTCCGCGTTCCTGTTGTTTGGTATGGCCCTGCTGTACGCCGAAGCCGGCAGCCTGAGCTTCACCGGTATCGGTCATGCCCTGGCCACCACCAGCATGCCTGCGCCGATTGCCCAACTGGGCCTGGCCATGATGCTGATCGGCCTGGCGTTCAAGCTGTCGCTGGTGCCGTTCCACCTGTGGACCCCGGACGTGTACGAAGGCGCCCCGGCGCCGGTGGCTGCGTTCCTGGCTACCGCGTCGAAAGTCGCCGTGTTTGCAGTGATGGTGCGTCTGTTCCAGATCTCCCCTGCCGCCAACACCGGCGTCCTGAGCGACGTACTGACCGTGATCGCGATCGCGTCGATCCTGTTCGGTAACCTGCTGGCCCTGACCCAGAACAACCTCAAGCGTCTGCTGGGTTACTCGTCCATCGCACACTTCGGCTACCTGCTGATCGCCCTGGTGGCGAGCAAAGGCCTGGCCGTGGAAGCCATGGGCGTGTATCTGGTCACCTACGTGATCACCAGCCTTGGTGCGTTCGGCGTGATCACCCTGATGTCCTCGCCGTTCAAAGGCCGTGACGCCGACGCCCTGTACGAATACCGCGGCCTGTTCTGGCGCCGTCCGTACCTGACCGCCGTACTCACTGTGATGATGCTGTCCCTGGCCGGTATCCCGCTGACCGCAGGCTTCATCGGCAAGTTCTACATCGTCGCCACCGGCGTTGAAGCCCACCAGTGGTGGTTGGTTGCCTCGCTGGTACTGGGCAGCGCCATCGGCGTGTTCTACTACCTGCGCGTGATGGTCACCCTGTACCTGATCGAGCCAAACCTGCGTCGCGTGGATGCCGAGCTGCATTGGGAACAGAAGGCAGGCGGCGTGATGCTGTTGGCCATCGCCCTGCTCGCGTTCTTCCTGGGCGTGTACCCACAACCGTTGCTCACTCTGGTGCAGCACGCGGTGTTGGGCGTTTGATCGCTTAGCAAGATGCGGTAAACAAAACGGCGCCTTCGGGCGCCGTTTTGCGTTTTTAGCAGTGAGTGCATTCCAACAGGCATTCCTGTGCCCGAATCGTCACACGGCCCTCCGACACTTGAACGGATTGTTCTGACGAATGCGGTCAAAAATAGGGGAGCGGGCTTGCCCGCGAATGCGCAGTGTCAGTCACAGATACGTCGACTGATCTGACGCTTTCACGGGCAAGCCCGCTCCCACAGTTGGTCGGGGTTGATGCGCAGTAGGTAATTCCCTGTGAGAGCTGTCGAGCTTTAGCGAGGCTGCGAAGGCGGTGGCACTGTTGGTGGAGATATTGCCCTCCACCATCGAACCTCCCACACAGGTCGGTGCTCCCACAGGGGGGACTCGGTGTGGCGTTAGAACGCGATACCGACCTTCACTCCATACTCATCACGCTTGAGCCTGGTGTTATCCGCCAGTTCCGAATCGTCATCCAGCTTGTACTCGGTACGGGTGTAGTACAGGCCAGCAACCACCGGCAGGTCGCCCTTCTGGTTCATCAGCAGGCTGACCTCCGCGTAGGGGTTGGTGCGATCCTTGAGGTCCACGGTATCGCTGCCAAGGCCATCCACCTTGATCTTGGCGCGGCCGTCGAGGGTATGACGGGCACCGGCTTCAACGCGCAAGGTCATGTCGTTGAACTGGTGGTTATAGCCCAGGGCGGCCTTGGCAAATGGCGATTTGCTGGTCAGTTCCAGGTCGTAGTCATTGGAGTCCAGCTCATAGCGGGTCCAGCTGTAGCCGCCACCGACAATCACGTCGACCGAGTTGCGCGCATCCAGCGCGGCACGCCAGCCGAGATCGAGGTCGGCCTGGCCTTCCTTGAGCTTGTTGTCGCTTTTTTTGCCGTATTTGGCTTCGACACCGGCCTGGTAGATGAAGCCGGATTCAGCGGTGAGCTTGTTGCCGAAGTTATAGAACAGGCCCGCTTCGGGCATGTCGTCCTTGTCACTGCGGCTGCCGCCTTCAAGCTTGAAATCGTTATAGCTGCCCAGTAGGCCGAAAGTGGAAATCGGTGCTGTGGACGGTGCGGCAAACACCACGGCCGGCGCTGCGACTAGCGCGAATACCGAGGTGTTCTTGAGGATTGTTCCGAATAGCCTGGACATCGTTTTACATCTCCTTGTCATTTGAACAAATCATTCCGGAACCGATTCGAGCCTGAATGTAGGAAAAAGGTTCGAATTGATTTGCTCGGATCTGGAGATAAAACGGTTCAGCGAAGGCTCTATTTCAATATTTTCAGCAACCCGCCAACACCAGGCCCTCAAGTACCGGGCGAAGTTGCGGATGCGCTGGCAAGCGAATGCCAAAGGTCTCATGCAGCAACGTCAGCAACTCATCAGCGCTGGCGACCACCTGTTTTTCGCTCGACCTATCCAGGTAATGCACCGCGTAGTGGCCGTTGTTCAGCGTATAGCGTTTGCCCACGGCCAACAGCGCCGCCTTCAACTGGCCCACGAACGGCGACCCCGGATGAGTGGACACGTACCAGTTGCCGATTTCGTAGTCGATGTCCGCCTGCACCTGCAGGTCGAACACATACAAACCACGCCATTGCCCCGCGACTTCGGCCCATAACGTGTAGCTGCCGTCTGCATTGTGCGTCAACCGATACGGCTCGTGCGCCGTGGCCTGCACGGCCTCGCTGTCCAACTGCAATGGGCTGCTGGGCACCATGCCGCCAAAACCGACATCGGTGATGTAGCGCACGCCGTCCACGGTCACCAGGCTCAAGCGATGGGTGCGTGCGGTGCGCGCATCCGGCGGCCCGCCCATCACCACCCGGCCGGTAATGCCGCGTGCGTCGAAACCGAGTTCCTGCAACAGCAACAGGAACATCTGGTTCAACTCATAGCAATAACCACCCCGCCCTTCGATCAACACCTTCTGCTCGACACTCGCCAGATCGATGGGCACCGGCAGGCGCAGCAAGGTCGACAGGCTTTCAAAGGCAAACGTGCACACATGACGCAACTGCAGGTCACGCAGGGTTTGCAGGGTCGGCGCGGGTGGAGTGTCATAGCCCAGGCGTCGCAGGTACAACTGTCGATGACTCAGGTGGGACATGGCGCACTCCTTGGGCACGTGGCAGAGGCGTCACTATGCCGCGCCGACGTGCGGATTGTCATTTTGAATGAACCTTTTTGAACGCCGCCCTATCCATTTATAACAACACAGGGAGGCAACATGAGTACCGCAAAAATCTACACGATCAATTACCAACTGCACGGACAACCGAAGTCCTTTGTGGTGCGCGCCGAAGTGATGAACAACGCCGAGGCCTGGCACTGGGCGGCGGTGGATGCCGACATCGCCCATGTAAGCCGCATTGGCCGGGTCGGACACGAACAAGTGAAGAAGACCACGCGCCCTTGGGCGGAAAAGTTCGGTATCACCGAGGTAACTTGGCTCGCGCCGAAGTAAGTAAAAGCCCCGCTGAAGCGGGGCTCTTTCTATCCAGTGTGCGAAGATGCCCATCTACGCCACTGGAGACTGCACCCGGATGTTCGAGCTCAAACCCTGCGACCCCGTCACCTACCGCCGCCAAACCCGCCGCAGCACACTGATTGTGGCGGTGCTGTTCCTGGCCCTGGCGATGCTCTTGTCCAGCCTCGCGGTGATGCTGTTCGGCGAACCCGGCGGCGACAACTTTCGCTTCAACGTCGGCGGCGTATTTGCTGGCGTACTGATCACCTTGGCACTGGTGCGCGGTCCTTTCTGGAGCCAAACCTGGCTTGCACCGGCCGTATATGGCTGGCAACTCAAGCGCAGCCTGATGAGCGTGACCAACGTGATGCACAAGGTCACGGAACGCGTGCAGGCGAATGACCCCAGCGCAATCAAGCTGCTGCGTTTCTACCATCTGGGCCTGACGCAAATGCATGCACTGGATGCCAACTCCAGCGCGCAAGTGCAGTTGATCGGCGAGATCGAGGCGCATAAGGCGAAGATGCAGGCACTGGGGATGGATACCGAACAAACCCGTCTCGATCCGGCCTGGCTGGACCACGTCAAGGCAGCCTGAGTCAGCGCGCCCGCCAGCAAAACAACGCACTCAGCGCAATCGCCGCGCCGGCCAGGCCAAACACCAGCGGTGCCGAGGCTACCGGCAGCAGTAAACCCGCCAGCAACGGTCCGAGGCCCGCGCCGATGTCACGCCACACGGCATTTGACGCGAGCGCCGAGACGCGCATCGACCCCGGGTTGCGCTCGGCCACCAGGGTGGTCACCAACGGCAGTTGCAGCGCACGCAGCACCAGCACCGCGGCCGCGCCCGCAATCACCCAGTAGCTGGAAAACGCCGTCAGGGCCAAGGCACTCAGGAACGAAAACAGCAGCAACATCGAGGTCGCGCCAAATCGCTGGGCCGCGCGACCGCCCAACGGGCTCAGGAGCATTTCCGAAAGATAACGCAGCGCCATCAAACCACCGGCGATCAGTACCGCGTCGCCGCCGAGAATCTTCTGCGCCTGGATCGACAGACCGAAAATAAACAACCCATCCAACGCCACGCCTTCGATAAACGACCACATCGCCACACTGTCGGGCCACTTGAAGCGGCGCCCGGTGCTGTGCAGATCATGGCCCGCAGTGGGCAAGCCGCGCGCCATCCACAGGCCCACCAGGCAGGCGCCAGCAAGAATAAGGAAGATCGGCCGCGGCCCGGCCCACAGCGTCAGCCAACCGCCCAGTGGCAGCGCCAGCATCGGCCCCAGGGCGATCACCGCCCGCGAGCGCCCGGCACGGCGTGCGGCACCGGCTGGCTCTGAGGTGGCGAGTACTTGGGTCGACAGGTTCAGCGCGGCAAAACACAGGCCCCAGATCAGCCGCAGCCCCAACAAGGCGGCGAAGCCCGACAGCATTGAATTGCCCAGGGCGCACAGCGTCGCCGCAGCGGCGGCGATCATGCAAGTCAGACGGTCGCCGTTGCGTGCGTAGAAGTTCAGCACATGCCGGTAACCGAAAATCCGCACCAGGCGATTGGCCGCCAGCAACACCCCGGCCTGGGCCAGGGTGATGCCAAACGCTTGGGATTCCATTGGCAGCAACAAGTACAGCAGCACGTCACTGGGCAGGCAGAAAGCGAGGGTCAGTGCAGCCCGGCGAGAGGTCGTGTCAGCAGTACGTTGGGCCAGGCTGGTCATAAAACTGAAACATCCCGAAATATCCAGGTCGCCACGGTAGCCTTCCACACGCGTGTTTTACAACGCCCTACCCGGCCTTTTTTCCGTAGGGCAACAGACGCAGGCCGCTGGCCACCGCCCCCACCAAGGCAAAGCCACAGCCCAGCCACAATGCGACTTGCGGGCCGCTGTCGACGAACAGGTGAAAACACAATGCCACCAACGACGCGCCCAATGTCTGCCCAAGCAAGCGTGAAATCGCCACGATGCCACTGGCGCCGCCGCTGCGGGCCAACGGCGCACTGGTCATCAAGGCCTTGAGGTTGGGTGACTGGAAGAAGCCAAAACCGGCGCCACACAACGCCATCCGCCAGCCAATATCGAACGCCGACGCCCCATCGCCCAGGCTGGCCAATGCGGCCATACCGGCACTGAGCAGCAACAGGCCAATGCCGCACAACAGCCCCAGTGACACCCGGTCCGCCAAGCGTCCGGCCACCAGCGCCATCACCGCGACCACTGCCGGCCAAGGCGTCATCAGGAAACCGGTTTGCACCTGGCTATGGCCCAACACCGCCTGCAGCAGAAAAGGCAACGACACAAAGGCCAGGCCTTGGGCACTGAAGGCGCAAATCGCCGTCAGGGACGACAAGGCAAACAGCGGCCGCTTGAACAGATCCAGGGCCAGCATCGGCGCGGGATGCCCGGCCTGACGCCGCAGCAGTAACACACCGCAGACCAGCGCCAACGCAATCAACCCCAGCGTCAACGCCCCCTGGGCACCATGCACCGCCGTGCCCAGGCCAAGCACCAACAGGGCGAACAATCCAGCACACAACAACGCCGCGAGGCGGTCGAACGCGTGCCCGGTCATCGGCAAGGTGGGCAACGAACGCAGGCCCAGGACCAAGGCCAACACCCCCAGCGGCACGTTGATCAGGTACAGCCAGTGCCAGGTGCTGACCGACAAAATCGCCGACGCCGCCGTCGGCCCGAGGGTAAACGCCAGCCCCACCACCAGCGAGTTATAGCCCAGGCCGCGGCCAAGCATGTTGGACGGGTAGATATGCCGCAGCAACGCGGTATTCACGCTCATGATCGCCGCGGCGCCCAGGCCCTGCACCACCCGCGCGGCGGTCAGGGTTTGCAGCGAACCGGCCAGGCCGCAAAACAGTGACGAGACGATAAACAGCAGTAAGCCGCCGAGATACACCCGGCGCTGCCCCAGCACATCGCTCAGCGACGCGAACGGCAGCACGGTGGCGATGATCGCCAGTTGGTAGGCGTTGACCACCCAGATCACCGACGCGGAATCCGTGCCGATGCCTTCCGCCAAGGTCGGTAACGCGGTATTGACGATGGCCGTGTCTAGGGTCGCCATGCCGATCCCCAGGGAAATCGCAATCACGGCAGGCAGGCGTTTATTGAGGGGCAACCCATCGGCAACAGAAGACATGAACGATCCGCGCAGGTGACAAAGGTGTCTAGAGTAAGGTCTGCGCGGAGTTTTTTCAGTGGCTGATTACAGGGCTGTCAGCATTTTCATGTTAAGCCGTGCTCAACGCGCCAGCGCGCTCAGGTCCAAACGCCCTTCGTTGATCGGCGGGCACCAGTAATATCCGCCGGTCAACGGCGTACTGATGCGATACAGGCCATCGACAATCCCGTCTTCCAGGCCGCTCATGCGGCGCAGTTGCGCTTCGAACGCATCGAACGAATGGCCGAACGCAAGGAACATCAACCCTGCCTGGCCGTTCTCGGCCCAAGGCATCGAGCGGCGGACCACAAAGGCTTCCGGGGTGAAGCTTTCCTGGGCGGTGCGTTTGGTGTGGGCAGATTCCGGGGCGTCGTCGAGTTCTTCGTTGTCGCCATGGCGGCGGCCGATGATGTGGTCGCGCTCCTGGGCCGGCAACGCGGCGAAGCCATCGAGGTCGTGCTGCCATTGCTGGATTGCGGCGAAGCTGGCGCCGCTGTCGGTCAAGGCGGCCTCGACGGCAGCGTCGTCGTGGGGGTTTTCGGTGCCGTCTTCGTAGTCGGTGAGGTCGAAACCGGTCTTGTAGCGGAAGCCTTCGGTCGACTGCACAAGACTGAACGCCGGGGCCAGGGCTTTTTCCAGCGCGCGGCTGCGCAACAGCAGTTCACCGCGATCCACGCCATGCAGCCAGACCCACAGCGCATGCTGGGTGGACGGGTTGTGCGCGCCCGGGCCGCTGACGGTCGGGAACGTACGCAGGCCATCGATCTGCGCACCGAGCGCAGTCACCAGCGGCTCACCGAAACCGACCACTGCCGAATCCATCAACTGCACCAGTGCGCCCAGCGCAGCGGGCACAGCGTCCAGGGAAGCCACGGCAAAAAACAGATGGCGTGCCTGTAAAGGCACCGGTGCGGCAAGAATGCCCGGCTGGTACTGACTCATGTGAACTCCTTCAAAATAAGGCGCGCAGTTTAACCGCCGCGCGCAAGCGTGAGTACAAGAATGCGCACAAGCCTTGCCTTAGAGCCTGTTGATGGGTGACTCTCTAGTCATGTTTTGCAACTATTCCAGGGGTAGCGACATGACCACCAGCAACCTGCTCGCCCAGCTGTTTCCCGCCTCCGCCGCCGAGATTCCCGAGCAATACCGCCTGGCGGCGCCTATTGAACAGCGCGAGTATCTGGTCGATGGCCAGTTGCGGATCTGGAATGGGCCGCTCGCCCAGGTGCAGAGCCCGGTGCAACTGGGTGAAAAACGCGTGCATATCGGCAGCACGCCGTTGCTGGACGCCGACACCGCCCTCACCGCCCTCGACGCCGCCGTGCGCGCCTACGACCGTGGCCAGGGTGAATGGCCGACGATGCGCGTGGTCGAGCGCATCAGGCACGTCGAAGCGTTTTTGCACCGCATGCGCGAACAGCGCGACGCTGTGGTCAAGCTGCTGATGTGGGAAATCGGCAAGAACCTCAAGGACTCGCAGAAAGAATTCGACCGCACCTGCGACTACATCACCGACACCATCAACGCCCTCAAGGAACTTGACCGCCGCTCCAGCCGCTTCGAACTGGAGCAGGACACACTCGGCCAGATCCGCCGCGTCCCCCTGGGCGTGGCACTGTGCATGGGCCCCTACAATTATCCGCTCAACGAGACGTTCACCACGCTGATCCCGGCGCTGATCATGGGCAACACCGTGGTGTTCAAGCCGGCCAAGCTTGGCGTGCTGTTGATTCGCCCGTTGCTCGAAGCGTTCTGCGACAGCTTCCCGGCCGGGGTGATCAACGTGATCTACGGCAGTGGCCGCGAGACCGTCAGCGCGCTGATGGCCAGCGGCAAGATCGACATCTTTGCGTTTATCGGCACCAACAAGGCTGCCAGCGACCTGAAAAAGCTGCACCCCAAGCCCCACCGCTTGCGCGCGGCGCTGGGCCTGGATGCGAAAAACCCTGGCATCGTGCTGCCCGAGGTGGACCTGGACAATGCCGTGAGCGAGGCCGTCACCGGCTCCTTGTCGTTCAACGGCCAGCGTTGCACCGCGTTGAAAATCCTCTTTGTACATGAAGACGTAGTCGCCAGCTTTATTGAGAAATTCAACCAGAAGCTGACCACCCTCAAACCCGGGATGCCGTGGGAAGACGGCGTTTCGCTGACGCCGCTGCCGGAAGCCGGCAAGGTCGACTACCTCAACGGCCTGGTGGCCGATGCCGCGCAACACGGCGCCCAGGTGGTGAACGCCCATGGCGGCGAAAGCCGCGGTTCGTTCTTCTACCCGGCGGTGCTGTACCCGGTGAACCCGCAGATGCGCGTATACCACGAAGAACAGTTCGGCCCCGTGGTGCCGATCGTGCCTTACCGCGACCTGGAGACCGTGATCGACTACGTGCTGGACTCGGATTTCGGCCAGCAGTTGAGTATTTTCGGCACCAACCCCGAAGCCGTCGGCAAGCTGGTGGACACCTTCGCCAACCAGGTCGGCCGCATCAATATCAACGCCCAGTGCCAGCGCGGGCCGGACACCTTCCCGTTCAACGGGCGCAAGAACTCGGCCGAGGGCACGCTGTCGGTGCATGACGCCTTGCGCGTGTTCTCGATCCGTACGTTGGTGGCGACCAAGTTCCAGGAGGGCAACAAGGCATTGGTCAGCGATATCCTGAAAAACCGTGACTCCAGCTTCCTGACGACCGACTACATCTTCTAAACACACCGCTGGCCAGTCTTGTGTGGGGCTGGCTTTTGTGGGAGCTGGCTTGCCTGCGATGCAGGCACCTCGGTCTTTCAGTCAGACCAGGGTGATGCAATCGCAGGCAAGCCAGCTCACACAGTTGACTGCACGCGTCCTGACTATTGAGGCCATTTTAGTACCGATGAACCTGCCCCTCTTCGCCCGGCGCCTGCTGCGCCCGCTGCTCGACCCGTACCGCCGCTATCGCCACGCCAAGCTGATCCACGCCGTGCGCGTGTCCATCGGCCTGCTGGCGACGATCCTGCTGACCACCGGGATCAACCTGCCCCACGGCGAGTGGGCGTCGGTGACCATGCTCATCGTGATCGGCGGCTTGCAGCACCACGGCAATATCGGCAAGAAAGCCGTGGAGCGCGCCTACGGCACCTTGATCGGCGCCAGCGTGGGCTTGCTGCTGGTGCTGCAACAGGCGTGGCTGGGCCAGCCGCTGCTGACCTACTTGCTGATGTCGGTGGTGTGCGGGTTCTTTTCCTATCACGCCATCGGCAAGGGCGGGTACATCGCGCTGCTGTCGGCGATCACGGTGTTTATCGTCGCCGGGCATGGCGACAACCCTATATCGGATGGCTTGTGGCGCACCGTCGACATCCTCATTGGCATCGTGCTGGCCCTGGCCTTCTCGTTCGCCCTGCCGTTGTATGCGGTGTATTCGTGGCGCTACAACCTGGCCAGTGCGTTGCGTGATTGTGCCGAGATTTATAGCCGGATTATCAGCGGGCGGTCGGTCACCGATGATGAGCATTTCAAACTGCTTAACCGCCTGAATGCGGCGATGCTGCAATTGCGCTCGCTGATGCCCTCGGTGTCCAAGGAAGTCAAAATTTCCATGACCGAATTGGACGCTATCCAGCGTCATCTGCGCCTGTGCATCAGCACCCTGGAGATTCTTGGAAACACGCGTCCCGATCCTCGCGATGAACAGGCGATGGCGCGGATGCAAGTGATGTTGAAGGCCGAACATCGACAGATTCGCGTGCAGTTGGTGGGGATGGCGCGGGCGTTGAAGTCGGGGGTGGTGGAGCGCTTGGAGCGGCACGGCAACATCACAGCAGCGGAGCCTGTGCTGGATACACCGGTCTATAGTGCTCTGGATGGGTATCAGTTGTTGACGTTGCAGTTGTTGAGCAATGTCGATGCGATGCGTGCGCGGCTAGCAAAAACGTCAATCCGGTGGAGCATCTAAACAAGCGAAAACCGGAACAGATACAAAAGCATCTGCTCCGGTTCACCACCTGTCAGAAAATAACCAACGTCAACAAATTCCCCAGTTCAGACGCATTGATCTCACCACCGCTATAAAGGTTCTTACCGTAACGAGCCAAGAAGCCGGCACTGTCAGTTGACCAGAACGCTTGGTGAGCTTGCCCCCGCCAGCTCCCGCCACCATACACATCATAGATCTCCCGAAGCTCACCCAAGCTCGGCAACCGCCCTCCTCGGCCACTTGCCTGGCTGCCACTCTCGTGATAACCACCACCACCGCCAAAGTCCATGAAGTACTTCACACCGCCTACGCTAACGGTATAACCCAGTACATTGCCATCAGCATCAGCCACCGTGATGTACGCGCTTCCATTACCACGGACGCTGACTGCTCCCGTCTGCGAATTCACCCGCGCACACGCTTCATTGTTTGAGCGGTAGGTGTAAGGAGTGCGGCCGCCAGTGGCAGATCGCGTAAAGACACCTGGACCGCTGTGAGGTGCATAGTTTGGGTCATCTCTCCATAACCAGATACGTTGGTTCAGTGTAACTGCTCCGGTATTTATGGAGAGGGCAGCCCCCCGGTGAATGGTCGTGGTGCCAGACGAAGGCTGGGTGTCATATAACCCCACTGCCCTGTATGCATAACTGCGAACCTGAGCAAGAGTACGCGTATAGCTCCAGTCCCCACTCGCGTTTACCGGACGATCGATCAGCTGAACGTTGTTTTCATATAGCCGGACTTGCTGGTTGGCCGTGGCTTTGCCCTTAAGCGTCACGCTAGTGTCGTAGGTAGTAGCATTGTTGGCCAGCTGGCCCCGTGAGTCGTGTACGGTCAGAGTAGGCGTAATGAAAGTTAAATGCTGAACGGTGTATTTGCGCACTGGAAACATCAATGCATCGGTCTTGTTTGCGCTGCGGTTGAAGCTGACCCAGCAACGTAACTCCAGTTCCGAAGCATTCTTGAGCGTACGCAATTCAGACACCAATGCCGGGGTGCTAATGCCACTCGTCACGCCGCCGCTACCAACAAGTTCACCATCCAACAACACGCGCTCGTAGTCAGTGTCATCAGCATTTTTGCCGTGATACTCCAGCCAAACCCGTTGAAATTCTTGGGCAAAGTGCCAGGGCCCTGCCATCACCAGTTCCGTGCCAACAAGTGCACCCGTGTTGAGCGTATCGCCGCTATGCCCTTGGATGACGGGTTGCTGAAACGTCGGTGGCAACAGTTCCAGACTTAGTGCCGGCGACGGTGTTTCCCGCCCTCCGCGGATCAACCAGTACTGCACGGTGATGAACCTTCCGCCAGCCTGAATGTTAGCCCCCACCGTTTCCGCCGGCACATCAAAGTCAACAGTTTTGAATGTATTGCCAGGCTTGGTTTCGCAATAGGTCCCAACGCCATCATCACCTGTAAAGCACATTTTAATTTCATCAGAGGGCAGGATCTGCGGAGTCGTAACCCGGACTGTCGCGCCGTTTAGTGCCGCCTCGGCTTGCAACTTGTCGGGGTTTTTCTGCGCTTCCAGTACCTCTGGGCGGAGCAACGTGCCTATCGGGCTACCAACGGTTACTTCAAGCACTTCAGAATGCAACGGCCGCGAGCCATTCGCAGGAATCAGGGAATAACTCAAGCGGATAGTCCCGCCGAGATTGGCGTCTGCGTAGTGCCTGTCCAGTGAAAATAGAACAGGTCTACCCGCTGTCGCTGTGCTGAGACGGATTTCACCGTTGGTACTGCCGGTCGGGGCGCTTCCTACCAGGCGCCATTGAAAGAGGTCGCCGGGGGCGGTCCTCAGATAGGGCAGTGTGATATCGAGCTGACCAAACAGGTCACGCGGGTCCAAGTTGTCCTGATCATCGACCCTATCGATTTCCGGCCGTGGCATTTCAGCTAATCGAGGGCCGAACTCCACGAACGTCGATTCGGACTCGCGAACGGTTTGCGTGCCCGCCCCCAGCAGGCGGACCACGCCATCGTCGACCTTATAGAAAACCCTCACTGGGCCCAACCCAATGAACCGCGAAAAAATGGCGTTAGAGACCGTGCGAAAACGCGTTGGCGGCGGTGGATCGCCTGCGATGTGGCTGACTTCATAGGAGACAATCCCCCCGCCCGGCAAGTAAGCCTCCATACAGAGGGTGACCAGGTAACCGGGGTCGTAGGGGGTGAAGGACGGGTTGGGATACTCAACGGTGACGAAAGGTTCGCTGGGGTCTACCACGCCCCCCAGGGCTTGCACCACATTGACCGCCGGCATATTCGCAATCGTGCCGGAGATCAGGACCGTCAACGACTGGGAGGTGGCTATTGATGTTCCCAATGGGAAATCCAGCCGCCAGGTAATCTTCATCGAGCCCTGGACCAACTGTTTGATAATGTCCTCATCTACATTGAAAAAACTGGACCGGCCCGGATTAACCAAGGCATCGGGCAATTCCACTGTAAAGGTGGAACTATCGGCGCGGGTACAGCTCAACGTCACTACGATACGAGCGCCCGCAGGCGTCACGCTTCCATCTGGCAGCCGACGAGGAGTAACAACCTCGACCCGGAAATTGCTTCCCGCCTCTTCGTCATAGTTGACTGTTGTCGCGTCCATAAAGTTGACTTGGAAGTACGCGCGCTCAAGCAGGCTCGGATCTAGCTCGGCTAGCAGGTTCACAGCTTGAGAAAAGTGTTCAACATGCCCCGAGCGATTTTCAACCTCATCAAAAACCTGATAGCGGATAGATATCAGCCCGCTGCCGGTACCAATGATCGCAGGGGGGACCTCCACCTCAATCGGTTTCAGGCCTTCAGCATGCTCATCATCGAGCTCAAAGATCACCAAATTCAAGATTGTGTCCCAGTACAGATACACCTTATCGCGCACACGTTTGCCGGGGTAATCGATGGTCAGCGTCACACCTAGCGCCGCACGCTCTGGCGTCAAGACTGCACCAGGGCCTGCCAGGTCAGCAGGCAAACTCAACTGCAGTTTATCGTGGTAGCCCAGCCCAGGCTGCTCGTCGAGACCTGGCCTTTCCACCTTGGCGAAAACAGTCAGATTGTCCGAGGTGCTAGGGGTGCCGGGGCCATTTCGAACCACACGTGAAAACACCGGAAATGTGAGGCCTAGCGGAAACCGTTCTTCTTCTATGACAAGCCGGAAGAAGCTATTGGTTTCCTCGCCGGACCTGACAAAGTCCGACGCCAGTGGGATGACACTATTCTGCGCGTAAATCTCAAAAGTATCGCCGATGCTTAATCCGGTCCATCGGGAGAGCGTGACAAGCAAATAGGGCTGAAGATGGCGTGCGCCCAAGCCTATATCTGCCCCCACTACACCTAGTACCGGGTTGGAAAAAATCGGCGGTTCAAGATCATTGACGTGCGTGGAAGGCTGGCAACAAACAGGCAGGTGCGACTGCACCGCTGGTTCTTTAGACATGATTGAACTCCTTGAACGCGGGCCTTTCAGGCCACGAGACAAGGAAATCAAACTCCTGGAGAGTCTTAGCGTCTACCTGTCAGAACTGACAGTCACGACGAGTGGTACTGCATTGCGTGGTCATCTTGCGAGCGTGACATTTGTGCTTTGCAAGTGGGTTCACATCTTTCCCTACATATTTTTCACGATTTATTCACATCTGCAGCCGTAGTGTGAAGCCTCATCCGTTACAAATGTTGCATATCAAGCCCGCCGCCCCAGCGGGCTTTTTTTTTGCCTCGGATCTGCTTTAACGCGAAGCCTTGGCGACCGGCGCCGCCGCCTGTTCACGAATCGCACGCTGGGTATCCAATACCCGCGCCAACGCGGTTTCAGCCTCGGGGCTCTGTTGCGGGACACGAATGGCCGCCGACACCAACGTGATCAACTTGGCCATCACCTCGGCATCCGTCGCCGGGCGGCCCAGGCTCATGGAGTTCATCAGCAGGCGCAATTCCGTGCCGGCCATCACTCCGGAAATCGCCTTGAGCGCAAATTGCAGGCGTACGCCCAGTTCATTGCGCGGCAGGTCCGGCAAGGCCAGGGCGAAGGCTTCGAAGAAACGCTGGAACACCGGCTGGTAATGCACCTTGAGGTATTCCTGGATAAACGGCGAGGTGTCGCTGTACACGCGACCGAGGAAGCGGATGAACGAACGGCCTTCCCCACTGGCTGGGTCGCTGCGTTCCAGGCCCATGGCCGGGGCGAACAGCACGCCGAGCAGGGTGTCGCAATCGAGGGGGCCGTCGGATTCGGCCTCGCAGCGGGCCAGCAGCTCCAGGCGCTGCTCGTTGAGCGGCTCCAGGCGTTGCATCAACAGGGTTTTCATCAGGGAATCCTTGTCCCCGAAGTGATAGTTCACGGCGGCCAGGTTGACTTGGGCACGTTCGGTAATCTGGCGTAACAAAACCGCGTCATATCCGTACTTGATAAAGAGGGCCTCAGTCGCATCCAGCAATCGAGTTTTGGTAACGTTTGGAGCGCTGAGTTTCTTCGCGACCATAAGAGTTCCACGGCGGAAATATTGTTTTAAAAAATAATTTGATTTTTTATACCGGGGCCGCCCGTCGAAAGCAAGTAGTGACACACCGCCATGCTATCCAAAGCCTTTGAAAACGGGGACATGGAGGCTGGTCAAAGGGGTTGATGGGGGCTCGAAACGGCCAGCGGGAACTTCGTTTCAAAGGGTAAAACCGCTCTACATCCATGGCTGGCGAAGCGCATTGAACGCGGTTACTATTCAAAGAATATTTTAAAAACAAGAAATAAAACCGGTCCATGACGCCTACCCGGCAGCACCCGATCTTGTTACAAGGCTTTACCGGGAGTACGGGGTAGCGTCGAGACTGAAGGCGTAGTCATGATGACAGATACCCCCGCGCACCCAGGCTTGATCTCCCTGCAAGGCATCGGCAAACGCTACCAGTTGGCCGGGCAGCCATTGTCCATTCTCAATGATGTGTGCCTGTCCATCGCCCGTGGCGACAGCTGCGGTATTCTCGGCGCCTCCGGTTCCGGCAAAAGCACCCTGCTCAATATCCTCGGCCTGCTCGACTTGCCCAACTGTGGCAGGTACCACTTCGCTGGCCACGACATCTTCAACGCCACGCCCGATGAACTGGCCGCGATCCGCAACCAGCAGATCGGTTTTGTATTCCAGAGTTTCAACCTGCTGCCGCGCCTCAGTGCCCTCGATAACGTCGCCCTGCCCCTGAGTTATCGCGGCGTGTCCCGCCATGAATCGGTGGCGCAGGCGCTGCGCATGCTTGAACAGGTCGGCTTGGCCGACCGCGCCCACCACCGCCCCGCCGACCTCTCCGGCGGCCAGCGCCAACGGGTCGCCATCGCCCGGGCGCTGGTGGGCAACCCCTCGGTGATCCTCGCCGACGAACCCACCGGCAACCTCGACAGCAGCACCGCCCAGGACATCATGGACCTGCTCCTGGCCCTCAACCGCGAGCAGCACGTCACCCTGATCATCGTCACCCATGACCCGCAGATCGCCGCACGCCTGGAGCGCAAGATCCTGGTGCGCAACGGCGTGGTGCAAGAGGCCGCGCACCCATGAGCCTGCGGGTCGAGCAGAGCCTGAGCCAACTGCTGCATGAAGCGTTCCTCAGCCTGCGCACCCTGGGCAAGCGCTCGGTGCTGGCGTTGCTCGGCATCGTGATCGGCAGCTCGTCGGTGGTGGCATTGATCAATATCGGCCACAACGCGGCGGTGGATGCCGCGATGATCTTCAAGGACATGGGCACCGACACCCTGATCGCCGGGTTCCCGCCCAAGGGCAGCAACGCGGTGACCATGCGTGCGCGCCTCGACCTCGACGCCGTCCGCCAGGCCGTGCCGGGCATCGCGCATATCGGCGCGCTCAGCCTGTTCAGCGGGCCCGTCGTGTTCCATGGGCGTACGGCCAACGCCAACTACGTCGGCAGCACGCCGGGCCTGCCAGATGCGATGCGCTTGAGCCTGGCCGAGGGGCGTTTTTTGTCGGAATTCGATGCCAATGAAACCTACGCGGTGATCGGCGACCAACTCGTGCAGGCCCTGAGCGCCCCCGGCGACCCGCTGCAACTGGGAGATCGGGTACGCATCAACGACTACCTGTTCCTCATCGTCGGCATCCTGCACCGCCAACCGCGCGCGATGTTGATGCCGGTGCAGGGCGGCGAATCGCTGTTTATCCCGGCCGAAGGCATGCGCCGCATCTACGCCACCCCGCAGATCAACAACGTGGTGATCCGTGCCGCACCCGGCCAGGACATGGAGCACATGGCCGCAGCCGCCAGCGCCGCGCTGCAACCCCAGCTCAGCGAACACAGCGTGGACATCACCGTGCCCCAGCAAATGATCGACGGCATGACCCGGCAAAGCCGCACCTTCGCCTACCTGCTACTGGCGCTGGGGGCGATCTCCCTGGTGGGCGGCGGGGTCGGCGTGATGAACGTGATGCTGATGAACGTGTCGCAGCGCCGCCGCGAAATCGGCATCCGCATGGCCCTCGGCGCGCGTCAGCGTGACATCCGCAACCTGTTCCTGCTCGAAGCCGTGACCCTCACCGCCGTCGGCGCGCTGTGCGGCGCGGTGCTGGGCATGGGCGCCGCGTGGCTGTACGCCTGGCTGTCCGGCTGGGAGTTTGCCCTGGCCGTCGCCGCCCTGCCCCTTGGGGTAGGCAGTACGTTGTTGGTGGGTCTGTTCTTTGGTATCTACCCGGCGGTCTCGGCCTCGCGGTTGCAGCCGGTGGAGGCCTTGCGCGATGAATAAATGGCTCGCCGTCGTCGCCCTGATCAGCCTGCCGTGCATGGCCGCCGACGTGCTGATCAACCCTTCGGCGCCCAGCAGCGCGCGCAGCGTCTCGTTGAATGCCCAGGTCACCGCCCTGACCCTGGGCGATGCGGTGTACCTGGGCCTGCGCAACAATCCGGCGATCCGCAGCGCGTACCTGCAACGGGTGGCGCAGAAGTTCGACCTGCGCGTGGCCGAAGACGTCTTCAGCCCCAAGCTCACCCTCAACAGCTACTACCGCAGCACCCGCGGTTCGGCCGACAACGCACGCAACGCCAACGTGGCACCGGCCACCAGCCTGCTCGGCGAGTACGGCACGCGCCTGAGCATGGCCTGGACCCAGCAACTGAACAACGCCAATCGCGCCGGCCGCTACCGCAGCGACGGCCTCGACCTGGCGCTGATCCAGCCGCTGATGCGGGGGGCCGGCTGGGACGCCACCACCGCCCCGCTGCGCCTGTCGCGCCTGGCGGAACAGGCCAACCGCCTCAACCTCAAGGCCACCGTGGCGCAGACCATCAGCCAGATCATCGCCACCTACCGCGAACTGCTGCGCGCCCAGGAACAACTGAGCATCGTGCAAGATGCGCTCAAACGCTCCGACACCCTGCTGGAAGTGAACAAAGCATTGATCAGTGCCGGGCGCATGGCCGAGTTCGAAATCGTGCAGACCGAAGCCGACATCGCCACCCAGCAACTGGGCGTCGAAGAAGCCCGGAACCAGCTCGACACCACCCGCCTGGCGTTGCTGCGCCTACTGGCCCTGGACCTGTCCACGCCGATTCGCGCCACAGAAGCCCTCGAGGCCAGCCCCATGCAGATCGACAAGGGCCAGGCCTTCAACCTCGCGCAAAACCAGCAGCCGGAATACCTAGCCGCCCTGCTCGGCAGCCAACAGGCCGACCTCAACCTGGTGATCGCCAAGGATTCCGGACGCTGGCAAGTGGACCTGGTCGCCGGCGCCAACCAGATCCGTGACGCTTATAACAACGACGCCGGCAGCCGCAACAACCGCACCTGGGACAGCTACGCCGGGGTGCAGGTGCAGATCCCCATCGGCGACATCAGCACGCGCCAGGCCGAAGTGCGCGCGCGGGTGAACGTGGAAGACCAGCAGATCCGCATCACCGACGCCCGCCAGGCCCTGGAGCGCAGTGTCAACGATGTGGTGCGCGACCTCGGCACCCGCTGGCGCCAATATGAAATCTCCCAGCGCGCCGTGGAGCTGTCGCGGCGCAAGATCGAGATCGAACGGGAAAAACTCAGCGCCGGGCGCTCCACCAACTTCCAGGTGCTGAGTTTCGAGGCCGATTTGCGCAATGCCGAAAACGCGCAGCTCAATGCGCTGATCGCTTATCTGAACGCCCAGACCCAGCTCGACTTGACCCTGGGCATGACGCTGGAAAGTTGGGAAATCGCCCTCAATGACTACTAATCAAAAACGCCTGCTGGGCGCCGGGTTGATCGTGCTGTTGGTCGGCGCCGGGCTGACCTGGCGCAGCACCGCCGAAAGCCCGGCCACCGCCACCGAGCAATGGCTGGCGGTGAACCCCGAGCCGCTGGTGCATCAGATCGGCCTGGTGGGCAAGATCGAGCCCGACACCACCCTCATCCTCACCGCGCCCTTCGATGGCAATGTCGAGGCGAACCTGGTGGAGCAAGGCCAGCGGGTCGACGCGGGCCAGGTGTTGCTGCGCATGGACCCGGCGACCCTCGAAGTGCAACTGCGCGAAGCCCTCGCTGCCCAACTCAAGGCACGTCGCACCGTGCAGGAGATGCAGGACTGGGACAGCAGCCCTGCCGTCAGCCGCGCGCGGCGCAGCCTGCGCACCGCCGAAATGAACGCGGGCAACACCCAACGCAAACTCAGTGAAAGCGAAAACCTGTTCCAGCGCGGCATCATCCCGCGCAACGAACTGGACGACCTCAAGCAACAGACCCGCCAGCAACAACTCGATCTCGCCGCGGCCCGCAGCGAACTGCAACAGGCCATCGACCAGGGCAAGGGCGAATACCGCCAGATCGCCGACATGGAACTGACCAATGCCACGGTCAAATACGACGCCCTGCGCACGCTGCTGGCAGGCCGCGAGGTCAAGGCGCCGTTCTCCGGAATCGTGGTGCCCGCCCCCGGCAATACCTCGACGCCAGGCAGCAACAACGCGCCGGTGCAGGCCGGCAGCAAGGTCAACCAGGGCCAGGTGTTGTTTGGTCTGGCGAATATCGAGCGGTTGAAGATCGTCGCCAAGGTCTCGGAATTGGACATCAACAGGTTGCATCAAGGCCAGGCCGTGGAGGTGCTCGGCGACGGGTTTGATGGCGAACGGCTCAACGGCGTGGTCAGCGTGGTCAGCGGCTTGGCGATTGCCGGTGACAGCCAGGGCAGCGCGCAGTTTGCGGTGAGCCTGTCGATTCCCAAGCTCACGCCACAGCAGTTGCAGCGGGTGCGATTGGGCATGAGTGCGCGGTTGACCATTGTCACTTACAACAATGCACAGGCCATCGTCGTGCCGGCGCAGGCGCTCGTTGGCGGTGAAGTGGAGTACCGGGAGGCGCTGGACAAGCCGGTGGAACGGGTCAAGGTCACGACCGGGCAAGCGACGGCGCAAGGGGTCGAGGTCTTCGGCCTAAAACCCGGCTTTATCAAAACCCCCAGATAACCTTGTAGTGAGCGGGCTTGCCCCGCGCTGGGGGGCGAAGCCGCCCCAAAACGGTCCGCCGCGGTGTATCAGAAAGACCGAGGTGCCGGGATTTGGGGCGGCTTCGCCCCCCAGCGCGGGCAAGCCCGCTCACTACAAGGTCGGGGTCAGTTTTGAGGCGAGGGCTTTGGCTTGGAGTGCTACGTCGGTGACGGCCGTGCTTTCCCACCAGAGCCCCCGCAACGGCGGGCCCATGGCGAACAAACGGCTGCTGACTTGCCCTTGCGAGTCCACCACCGCCCCACCCGCATCTGCCGCAATCCCCAATGCCAGCGGCCCGGGCCGGATCAAGCCGCGCTTGAGCAATTGCTGTGGCAGCGGCCGGGCTACGCGGCGCCAGTCATATTCGATGCCGCTGGAGTTGATCAGCGCCGCCCCCCGAACCCGAGTGATTGCCTGCTCGCCGCGATAGCGCACGCGAATGCAAACGCCGTCTACCGACGGCTCCAGGCCTTTGTACGACGCCGCCTGAATACGCAAGCGCCCCGCTTCATGCAAGCGCGCCACCAACTGCGCGCTCAACGGCGGTGAGCGGTGGTGATGACTCTCCCACCATGGCCGCACATGCCTCACGAACTGACGCTTTTGCCGCTCACTGGCCTGGCTCCACAACCGGCCGATATGCGCACGCACGGTGTCCAGCGGCGCTTGCCAATCGATGCCCTGGGCCTGTGCGATCCGGCATTGGCGGCGCACCTCGCGCAGCAGTTGCCGAGGGCTGCGCAGGCTCGGGTCTTCGGCGAGAAAGTCCACCCAGGCCGGCGGCTGCCGACGCACATGGGGCAACAACCCATGCCGTGAAAAAACCTCGATAGGCCCGCGATGCCCGGCCAGTTCCAGGGACACCACGGCGTCGACCATGGTCAGCCCGGAGCCGATGATCAGCACGCTGGCCTGCGGGTCAATCTGGGTCATGCTGCTCACGTCCCATGGGTCAACCGCCGCCGCGTTCAAACCGCTGGACTCGGTCTGCGGCGTACGCGCCGCCGGAAACATTCCGGTGGCCAGCACCGCAAAGGCGCCGCGCAGTTGCTGGCCGTTATCCAGGGTCAACAACGTCGCCGCTTCATCCACTTGCACATCGACCACTTCTCCACGCACATGCTCGACCGTCGACGCCGACAACGCCTGGGCCTGCGCCAACCGCTGCTGCGCATACAAGCCAAAGATCCCGCGCGGTGGGAACAATTCGCTGATCGGCACGCGCTGCTGGTGCGCCTGCGGCCAGCCACCGGCAGCGATGTAGTCGGTGAGCCATTGGGTCAGGTCATCGGCGTTGTCCGGGTCGACGCTCATGCGTGCGGCGTTGCCGTTCAACGTGTGGCCCAGCTCAACTGCGCTGTAGGCCTCGCCACGGCCGAGTTCGGCGCGCGGTTCGATCACCAGAATCCGCCGCTGGCCCGGCCGGCGCAGTAGTTGCACCGCGAGCATCGTGCCACTTAGCCCGCCGCCGATGATCAAAACATCGGCGTTGCGGATGGAGTCAGTCATGCCTGTTCGCCTTTACTGTTTACCCAGATAAATGTCGTGCAAGTCGCCCCGCGCCAGCAGCTGCGCCGCGTTGCCACTCAAGGCCACGCGGCCAGTATCCAGCACGTAACCGTGGGACGCATAGGTGAGCGCGACGTTGATGTTCTGCTCGGCGATCAGGAAGCTCACCTGCTGCTCGCGGTTGAGCTGGGCGATGATCGCGAAAATCTCCTGCACGATCATAGGCGCCAAACCCATGGACGGCTCGTCGAGCAGTACCAAAGTAGGACGGGTCATCAACGCCCGGCCAATGGCGACCATCTGCTGCTCGCCGCCGGAGGTCAGCCCGGCGCGGGTGTGGCGCTTGGTCTTGAGCCGGGGAAACCAGCTGTAGATACGCTCCAGGTCGTGCTCCATGTCCTGGCGACTCAGGCGCCGCACAAAGCCGCCGCTGCGCAGGTTGTCTTCCACGCTCAGTTGGCCGAACACATGGCGGCCCTCCAGGACGTGAACCATGCCTTGGCGCACGCGCTGGCTGGGGTCGACACCGGCCAGGTCGGCGCCGGCGTACTCAATCACCCCCCGGCTGACTTCGGCGCGCTCGGCGCGCACCAGGCCGGAAATCGCCTTGAGTGTGGTGCTCTTGCCTGCGCCATTGGCGCCGAGCAAGGCGACGATGGCGCCCTTGGGCACGTGCAGCGAAACCCCGGCCACCGCCAGGATCGCACCGTCGTAGATCACTTCGATGTCGTTGACCGTCAGCAACGACGGGGTGGCGGATGCAGCGGCGGGCTGGTGCATGGTTTATTCATCCCCGATGCAGGTGCGCGGCGTCAGGCCTTTTTCCTTGGCGAAGGCGGCGGATTTTTCGTCGATCAACGGCCGCAACAGTGCACGGTCGGCCGGGATCCATTCACTGACCAACGTCCAGTTGGCGCCGTCCCATTGCTGTACCCGCGCCGAACCGCCGCCTTCGTGGTCACGGCATGACAGCTTGAGGTTTTGCATCAGGCCCAGGTAGCCCATGTCCTTGAGGCGAGCGTCGTCGATATTCAAGTGCTCCAGGCCCCAGCGGCCTTCTTCGCCGTTGAGCGGGCGCTTGCCGAACTTGGCCTGGGCGGTACGTATGGCTTCCACCGCCACGGCGGCATTCACCAGGCCGGAGTTGTAGTAGACGCTGCCGAAGTTTTTCAGGTCCTTGAGGTCGCTGTGGCCCTTGTCGAGGATGTAGTGCTTGAGGCGTTTGTGGATCTCGAAGTCGGCACCGGCCGGGTAAGGCGTCAGCGCCAGGTAGCCTTTGGCTGAGCTGCCAGCGGGCAACACGTCTTCGCTGGAACTGGCCCAGATGTCGCCGATGATGTGGTCGACCGGAAAGCCGAAGCGTGCGGCAGTCTTCACCGCCACCGGGGTGGATACGCCCCAGGTGCGCAGGAACACCCAGTCCGGGTTGGCCTGGCGCACCTGGCGCCATTGTGCCGATTGCTCGTTGCCTGGGTCGGCCACCGGGATCTGGATATTTTCAAAGCCGTACTTCTCGGCGAGCAGCTTCAGCGGGCCGAGGGTTTCGCGACCATAGGCCGAGTCGTGGTAGACGGTGGCGATCTTCTTGCCCTTGAGTTTGTCGAACCCACCCTCGCGCTGAGCAATGTAGTTCACCAGCGTCGACGCCTCACTGTAGAAGGTCAGCATCACCGGGAAGTTGTACGGGAACACCGTGCCGTCGGTGGCCTCGGTGCGCCCGTATCCGAGGGTGATCAGCGGGATCTTGTCCACTTCCGCACGCTCGCTCAGGGCATACGCCGCCGGTGCGCCGTTGGGCTGGTACACCGCCACCGGCGCGCCATCCAGGCCGTTCTTGAAGCGCTCGTAGCACTCGATGCCTTTCTCCGCCGTCCACTCGGTCTCGCACTCTTGCCACACCAGCTTGACGCCGTTGATACCGCCTTCGACCTCGTTGATATAGCGCAGATAGTCGATCATCCCGGCCCACACCTGCACGCCGCTGGACGCATAGGCGCCGACGCGATAGGTCGCCAGGGGAATAAATTGCTGATCGGCCGACGCCACGGCCTGGGGCACAGCACCGGCCAATGCCGCCAGTGCAAAGGCAGCACCGGCGAAAGAACGTTTCAAGGATGCACGCATGAAGGATTCTCTTGGGAAGTTAGAAACGCAGCGGCCACTGCCGCACACGGTCACGCAGGTTGTGCAACAAGCGAATCAAGCCCTCGGGTTCCTTGATCAGGAACACGATGATCAACACGCCAAAGATGATTTTTTGCAGGTTCTGCAACTGCCCCGCATCCACCGCGCCGCCGAACAACGCCTGCCCGGCATGACTGAGGAAAATCGGCAGCAAACTGATAAAGGCCGCACCGACAAAGTTGCCGGCGATGCTGCCCATGCCGCCGATAATGATGATGAACAGGATCTGGAATGAGCGATTGATGTCGAAACTGCTGGCGCTCGCCGTGCCCAGGTAGGCAAAGGCCCACAGCGCACCGGCGATGCCGAGGTAGAACGAACTGACGGCAAACGCCAGGCGCTTGTAGCGCACCACCGGGATGCCCACCACGGCGGCGGCGGTGTCCATGTCGCGGATCGCCATCCAGTTGCGTCCGACCTGGCTGCGCACCAGGTTGATCGCGGTCCAGGTCAACACCACCACCGTCACCAGCGTCAGCAGATAGCGGCCCAGCGGCGTGTTGAGGTCATGGCCGAACAGCGCCAGCTTCGGCGCGGAGATGGTCCCGGAGGACCCGTAGTTGTAGAACCAGGGGAATTTGACGAACAGCCACTCCAGGAAAAACTGCGCGGCCAAGGTGGTGACCATCAAATAGAAGCCCTTGATCCGCGCGCTGGGCAGGCCGAACAACAGCCCGACCAGCGCGCTGATAATCCCACCGCCCAGCAGCGCCACCGGCAAGCCCAGTTCCGGCAGACGCAGCAGAAAGCCATAGGTGGCAAACGCGCCGACGGCCATGAAACCCGCCGCGCCCACCGAAGTTTGCCCGGTGTAGCCAGTCAGCAAGTTCAGGCCAAGCCCGGCCAGCGACAACACCAGGAACGGAATCAGGATCGCGTTCAGCCAGTAGTCATTGCCCCACAACGGCACCACGATAAACGCCAGCGCCAACAGGCCGATCAGGCCCCAAGGGAGGCGCCGCTGGATCAGCACCAACGGCGCGCAGTGTTGCGCAACAGGAATCGACATGGTTTCAGACTCGCTCGATGGCGCGCTCGCCGAACAGGCCGGCGGGACGGATATACAGGAAGGCCAGGGCCAATACGTAGGCGAACCACGGCGTGATGCCGCCGCCGATCAACGGGCCGATATACACCTCGGCGAGGTTCTCCGCGGCACCGACAATCAGCCCGCCGACAATCGCCCCGCCAATCGAGGTAAAGCCGCCGATGATCAGCACCGGCAGGGCCTTGAGCACCACCAGCGACAGCGAAAACTGCACGCCCTGGCGCGCGCCCCACAACAGCCCGGCGACCAGCCCGACCACCCCGGCCACGGCCCAGACGATCTGCCAGATACGGTTGAGGTTGATACCGATGGACAGCGCCGCCGTGGTGTCATCCGCCACCGCGCGCAACGACACACCGATGCGGGTCTTGTTGAACAACAGCGCCAACACCGTCACCAGCACCACCGCCACCGCCGCCGCGATCAGGTCAAACTGGCTGAGCATCAGCGGGCCGACGAACAGCGGCACATCGTCGATGCCCAGATCCAGAGCTCGCACCTGCGAGCCCATCAGGCCCTGGGCGAGGCCTTCGATGATGAACGAGAGGCCGAGCGTGGCCATGAACAAGGTGATCTGCGAACGGTTCACCAAGGGCCGCAGCACCAGGCGCTCGATCAGCAGCGCACCGAGGCTCATCACGATCACCGTGAGCAGCAACGCCAGGGCAAACGGCACCCCCTGATCATGCAGGCTGACGAAGGTCAGCGCAGCAAACAGCAGCATCGCGCCCTGGGCAAAGTTGAACACGCCGCTGGCCTTGTAGATCAGCACAAAGCCGATGGCGACCAGTGAGTACATGGTGCCGGCGAGCAGGCCGCCGAGCAGGGTTTCGAAGAAGAACGTCATCAGTGCGCCGCTCCCAGGTAGGCCGCGATCACTTCGGGGTTGGCTTGCACTTGCGCGGGCGTGCCGTCGCCGACCTTACGTCCGTAGTCGAGCACCACCACGTGGTGGGACAGGCCCATCACCACGCCGATGTCGTGTTCGATCAACACCACGGTGGTGCCCAGGTCACGGTTAACGTCGGCGACGAAACGTGCCATCTCCTGTTTTTCCTCGGCGTTCATGCCGGCCATGGGTTCGTCGAGCAGCAACAGACTGGGCCCGGCGATCAGCGCCCGGCCCAACTCCACGCGCTTTTGCAAGCCGTAGGACAGGTTGCCCACCAGCACATCGCGGTGGGCTTGCAGTTCGAGAAATTCGAGCATGCCCTGGGCGCGCCGGCGGAACGCTTCGGCCTCGCGGCGTGCGCGGGGCAGGCCCAGGGCTTGCTCGATGAACGTGCTGCGCATATGCCGCGAGAGGCCGGTGAGGATGTTGTCGAGCACGCTCATTTTCTTGAACAGCGCGTTGTTCTGAAAGGTGCGGCCGATGCCGCGGCGCGCCGCACCCAATGGGTCGATGCGGTGAAAGTGCCGGTCTTCGAAGACGATCTCGCCGGCATCGAAGCGATACACGCCGTTGAGCACATTGAGCAACGAACTCTTGCCCGCGCCGTTGGGCCCGATCAACGCGCAGATCTCACCGCGCTGCACGTCAAAGGACAAGGCATTGATCGCCTTGACCCCTTTGAACGACAGCGAGATGTCGCGTACCTGGAGAATGGTTTGGCTCATGCGATGTCCCGTTTGAATTCAGCCAGCCACGTAGGCGAAGCGGTGGCTTTGAGGGGTTGCCAGATGTAGGCCAGGCGCTGGAAACCGAGCAGCTTGCGCACGCGGTTTTTCAGCAGCCGGCGCAGGCCGCTTTGCGGGTGCGCGATGGCCCACTCGCACAAGCGTCGGCGCCAGGTGCCGTGGGGCGCCAGGCGGCTTTCGATTTCATCGGCCAGCAGTTGCAAGCAGGTGGCAGACAGCAACAGGCCGGTGGGCGCCACTTCTCGCCGATCACGTTGCGCCGAGGCCAGGCTTTCCGGGAAAGCCAGGCCATGACCAGTATTCAGCCATTGCTCCAGCACCACGGTCAGGCCGCCCTGCCAACGGGTGCCCTCTTCGCTCCACAACGCGGTTTCAGCGCTGGGTTGCCACCAGCGCGCGAGGTGTTGCGCCGGATCGACCGGGCCGAGCAGTTGCGCGAAGTCCAGCGGATTGAACGATGCCCAATGCCGTTGCTGGCGACCGGGTGCATACGCATGGGTGGGACGGATACGCCACAGCTGTTGCTGCACCGCGTCGGGCTCCAGGTCATCGGCCAGGGTCAAGACTTGCCCGCCGATGGACTGGGCAGCCAGGGCCAGCAGCAACAGGTTCGGCTCGAACGCGCCGCTCAAGGCCAGGCGCGACTGTTCGCTGAAGCCCTGTTGGCGCAAGCCGTCCGCCAGACGCTCGACATCGCGCAACGCGTCGATCCAGCGCCACGCATGCCACTGGCCCTGGCGCTTGTGGCGCAAGGCCGTGTGCAGCGGTGTGATCTGTGCCCAGTGCTGCAGTTGTTCAAGGGCCTTGGGCAGGTTGCCGAGCAGCTCGGCGGGCCATTCCACGGCCAGCGGGCGTTTTAGTTCATGCACGCTCATAGGGATTACTCCTATTGGTAGTCAAGCGTGCGGTGGTCCGCTGGCTGGATTTTCTGGATCGACACCGATCAACTGTGGGAGCGGGCTTGCTCGCGAAAGCGGTGGGCCAGTCGACACAAAGGGTGAATATCAGTCCGCATTCGCGAGCAAGCCCGCTCCCACATTGGATTTGTGCAGGTTGGATAGGTCGCGGTAGCTGGCGCCGGGGTGGCTGGCACCTAAGCGCGCGCCGTCGCCAAACAGCTTTTCGCGCAGCGTGCCCTGGGCATATTCGGTCTTGTACACACCGCGCTTCTGCAACTCCGGCACCAGCAACTCCACGGCGTCGATAAAGGTTTCGTGGGTCAGCGCATAGGCCAGGTTGAAGCCGTCCACATCGGTCTCGTCAACCCATTCCTGCAACAGGTCCGCCACGGTCTCGGGGCCGCCGACAAACAGCGGGCCAAAGCCACCAATGCCAACCCAGTCGGCCAGTTCATTGGGTGTCCACACCTTGTTCGGATCAGCGGTGGAAAACGCTTCCACCGCCGACTGGATCGCATTGGTGTGCACATGCTTGAGCGGTTCATCCGGCTTGAACTGGCTGAAATCAATACCGGTCCAGCCGGAAATCAGCGCCATCGCGCCTTCGTAGCTGACGTAGGACTTGTACTCATCAAACTTGGCCTTGGCCTTCGCGTCCGTCTCGCCGACGATCACCGTCTGCAAGTTGAAGATCAGGATCTTCTTCGGATCGCGCCCGGCCTCCGCGGCACGGCGGCGGATGTCGGCGACGGTCTTTTTCAGCAGCACCTTGGACGGCGCAGCGACAAATACGCATTCGGCCTGTTCGGCGGCGAACTGCTTGCCGCGACTGGATGCACCGGCCTGGTAGAGCACCGGCGTGCGCTGCGGCGACGGCTCGCACAGGTGAATGCCGGGCACCTGGAAGTGTTTGCCGACGTGGCGGATCTCGTGGATTTTGCTCGGGTCGCTGAAGATGCGGCGTTCACGGTCGCGCAGCACCGCACCCTCCTCCCAACTGCCTTCCCAGAGTTTGTAGCAAACCTCCAGGTATTCCTCGGCGTAGTCGTAGCGGGCGTCGTGCTCGGTCTGGGCTTTCTGGCCGAGGTTCTTGGCGCCGCTTTCCAGGTAGGAGGTGACGATGTTCCAGCCGATGCGACCCTTGGTCAGGTGATCGAGGGTGGAGAGACGCCGCGCAAACGGATACGGGTGCTCAAAGGACAGCGAGGCCGTAAGGCCAAACCCCAGGTGTTCAGTGACCAGGGCCATCGGCGCGATCAGCGACAGCGGGTCGTTGACCGGCACTTGGGTGGCCTGGCGGATCGCCGCTTCACCGTTGCCCTGGTACACGTCGTAGATCCCCAGCACGTCGGCGATGAACAGGCCGTCGAACTTGCCGCGCTCAAGGATCTTGGCCAGGTCGGTCCAGTATTCCAGGTCCTTGTACTGCCACGAACGGTCGCGCGGGTGCGCCCACAAACCGGGAGACTGGTGGCCGACGCAGTTCATGTCGAAGGCATTCAAGCGGATTTCACGGGACATCACAGCACTCCGTTGAGGTGGTAGTTGCCGACGATCTGGTACTTCGCGCGCAACGGATCATCCAGGGTCGAGGGCAGCGCGGTGCGTTGGCCGGTGAGTTCGAATTCGGCGTTGCTCGCGGCGATCAAGGCTTCGGCGGCGGCGATCTGCGCTTCGGTGGCCGCCACCGGGCCGGGATGGGTTTCGGCGCGTTCCAGCAAGGCGGCAGCCACGTCCACGCGGATCTGCAAGTCGCCGAAGCGGCTGATCACATAAGGGTCTTCGCTTTTCTCGACATGGCGGCGGGTGCTGTCCAGCAGTTGGCGCGCAAGGTTCAATGCGGTCATGGGTGAGTTCCTCAGTTCCAGGCGTGGCGCGCAGGTTTCACGCCGTTGAGCACGAAGTTGCCGATCAGGTGGTATTTCCAGCGGGCCGGGTCGTGCAGGGTGTGGGTGCGGGCGTTGCGCCAGAAGCGGTCGAGGTTGTGCTTGCCAGTGACCGAGCGGGTGCCGGCCAGTTCGAACAGTTTGCTGCCGGCCAGCAAGGCGGTTTCGGCGGACAGCACTTTGGCCTGGGCGACGACCAGCGAGGCGTGGGCGACGCTGTCTTCGCTGGGTTCGGCGAGGGCGTGGTCGACGGCGCGGCCGGCCTTGGCGAGGATTGCTTCAGTGCCGTGCACACGCCATTCCAAGTCACCGATGGCGGCGATGGTGAACGGGTCTTGCCAGCCGTGCTCCTGCTGGCTGTCGATCCACGGGCGCGCCTGGCGGGCGAAGATTTTCGCTTGCTCAAGGGCTCCGAGGGCGATGCCAGTGTCGACCGCCGCCTGGATGATCTGCGAGATCGGGCCGTTGGCGGTGGGCTGGTCGAACGCTTGGTGCGCAGGGATGACGGCAGACAGGGGCACGCTGACGCCATCGAGGGTCACGCCGCCGCTGGCGGTGGTGCGCTGACCGAAGCCGTCCCAGCTGTCGATCACGTTCAGGCCCTGGGCATCACGCTCGACGAAGGCGATAAATGCCTGACCCTTTTCGTTATTGGCGACGGTGGGCACGATGTGGGCGAACAGCGCGCCGGTGCAGTAGAACTTTTCGCCATTGATTTGCGCGCTGTCGCCATGGAAGCGGATTTGCGTATCAAAGGTGCCGGCGTTTTTGCTTTTGGCTTCGGAGAACGCATTGCCAAAGCGATAACCGGCCAGGACCTTGCCGAAGTAGTAACGCTTTTGTTCCTCGCTGGCGGTTTGCAGCAGGATGTCGACCACGCCCAGGTGGTTTTGCGGGATCTGCCCCAACGACGGGTCGGCGGCGGAGATCAGCTTGATCACCTCGGCCACGGTCACATAAGACACCTCGGCACCGCCGTAGGCCTTGGGAATGGTGATGCCCCACAGGCCGCTGGCAGAAAATTCTTCAAGCTCGGCGACGGGCAGGCGTCGCTCACGGTCGCGCTCGCTGGCCTCGACGGCAAAGCGGGCGGCCAGGCGCGTGGCGATCTCGATGGCTTGCGCGTCCGAGCGGATGATATGGGCAGGGTGTAAAGGGTGGGCAGACATGGGCCGACTCCAGGCTCCGATGGGATAACGGAGTGATTGCAGGAGTCGTGCCTGAATTTAATCGCCAATAAAATCAGCGGCTTGCTGAGGAAGTCCTGGGATGGAGCGCGTTTCAAACCAGCAAACTGTGCATCCACTGTTGCGTGGCAAACAGTTAGATCACCACGTTGCGGATAAAGCGCACCGCGACGTCACCGTCATTGCGATAGGTGTGCTGCTGATGACTGGCGAACATGAAAAACTCGCCGGCGCCGATGCGGTTTTCTACGCCAGCCACGACCAGGGTCAGGCTGCCCTCGAACACAAACAGTTGCTCACTCCAGCCTTCGAGGTCGGGGTCCGGGCAGTAACGGTCGCCGGGCTCCAGGCGCCATTCCCACAGCTCCACTTCACGCCGCGCCGTGGCTTTGGCCAGCAACACCGCCTTGCTGCCGTCGATCTCACCGGCCCAGGCCAGCTCGTTGATGCGGCTGTGGTCGCGCACATCCGGGGCCTGGATCAGGTCGCTGAATGCCACATCCAAGGCTTCGGCCACCCGGTCCAGGGTGGACAGGCTGACATTCTTCTCGCCGGCTTCGATGGCCACCAGCATGCGCCGGCTGACTCCGGATTTTTCCGAGAGCGCGGTCTGGCTCAAGTCGGCGGCGTGGCGCAGGCGACGAACGTTCTGGCTGACGTGCTGCAGGACCGAGGCCCGTTGTGGATTTTCTTTGTGCACTATATTGCTCAATGGGTGGGTGTGCGCAGTATACTGCCCAGCGTGCGGCGCATTGTGCGGTCCGTGCCTTCCCCTTGCAAGACCGAGCCGCCATGACCACCGCCAAATCCCCCTCGCGTTTCAACCGTTTCAGCAAAGCCGAATGCATCCTGGTGTTCATCACCATGATCTGGGGCGGCACCTTCTTGCTGGTGCAACACGCCATGACCGTCAGCGGCCCGATGTTTTTCGTGGGGCTGCGCTTTGCCGCCGCGGCGATTGTGGTGGGCTTCTTTTCCTTGCGGACCTTGCGTGACCTGACCTTGTTCGAGTTCAAGGCCGGGGTGTTTATCGGCGTGGCGATCATGTTTGGCTACGGTTTGCAGACCATTGGCTTGCAGACGATCCTCAGCAGCCAGTCGGCGTTTATCACCGCGCTGTATGTGCCCTTTGTGCCCTTGCTGCAATGGCTGGTGCTGGGCCGGCGCCCAGGGTTGATGCCAAGCATTGGCATCATGCTGGCGTTCACCGGCTTGATGCTGTTGACGGGGCCTGCGGGCGCATCGTTGAACTTCAGCCCCGGCGAAATCGCCACATTGATTGGTGCAATAGCCATAGCCGCCGAAATCATTTTGATCGGTGCCTATGCCGGGCAGGTGGATGTGCGCCGGGTTACGGTGGTGCAACTGGCAACGGCCTCGGTGCTGTCGTTCATGATGGTGGTGCCGATGGGCGAGGCCTTGCCGGGGTTCTCGTGGTTGCTGCTGTTCAGCGCGGTGGGCCTGGGCTTGACCAGCGCGGTGATCCAGGTGGCGATGAACTGGGCGCAGCAGAGCGTTTCGCCAACGCGGGCCACGCTGATTTATGCCGGGGAGCCGGTGTGGGCCGGTGTGGTCGGACGGATTGCCGGGGAGCGTTTTCCACCGATTGCGATGGTAGGAGCGGCGTTGATTGTAGCGGCGGTGATTGTGAGTGAGATGAAGACCAAAGGGCAGAAGGCAGCCGAGTTAGAGAGTGACTTGGAGCAGGAGCGTCTGGGCTAAGACCCATCAACACGCCTTTGTAGTGAGCGGGATTGTCCCGCGCTGGGCTGCGAAGCGGCCCCAATCCAGTCACTGCATTCTTTCAAGCAAACCAAGCTGTCTGGGTTTAGGGCGGCTTCGCCACCCAGCGCGGGACAAGCCCGCTCACTACGGGGATTGCATTCCAACATTGGTTGCTGCGTATAAGTGCGTATTGGGAGTTTTCGGCCTACCTTGTAGGATCCTGCCACATGTTGCCGTTTGGTGATCGAGAAAGCGGCACGTATGATGCATCCCAAACTCCCGCAGATTAGAAGCCTATGTCCCTGATAGTTCTACTGCTGCTGCCGTTTCTTGGCAGTTGTCTGGCAGCCTTGCTGCCGCATAACGCACGTAACACCGAATCCCTGCTGGCCGGCCTGGTGGCCCTGGTCGGCACCGTTCAAGTTGCCCTGCTCTACCCCCAGATCGCCCACGGTGGCGTGATCCGCGAAGAATTCATGTGGTTGCCCAGCCTGGGCTTGAACTTCGTGTTGCGCATGGACGGGTTTGCCTGGCTGTTCTCGATGCTGGTACTGGGCATCGGCACGCTGGTGTCGCTGTATGCGCGCTATTACATGTCGCCGGACGATCCGGTGCCACGCTTCTTTGCGTTTTTCCTGGCCTTCATGGGCGCGATGCTCGGGCTGGTGATCTCCGGCAATCTGATCCAGATCGTGTTTTTCTGGGAACTGACCAGCCTGTTCTCGTTCCTGCTGATCGGCTACTGGCACCACCGCGCCGACGCGCGACGCGGTGCCTATATGGCGTTGATGGTCACCGGCGCCGGCGGTTTGTGCCTGCTGGCAGGCGTGATGCTGCTGGGGCATATCGTCGGCAGCTACGACCTCGACCAGGTGCTGGCGGCGGGCGAGCAGATCCGTGCCCACGCGCTCTACCCGATCATGCTCGCCCTGGTGCTGATCGGCGCGCTGAGCAAAAGCGCGCAGTTCCCCTTCCACTTCTGGCTACCCCACGCGATGGCGGCCCCCACGCCGGTGTCGGCCTACCTGCATTCGGCGACGATGGTGAAAGCCGGCGTGTTCTTGCTGGCCCGCCTGTGGCCGTCGCTGTCCGGCAGCGAAGAATGGTTCTACATCGTCGGCGGCGCCGGCGCGATCACCCTGCTACTCGGCGCGTACTGCGCGATGTTTCAAAACGATCTCAAGGGCCTGCTGGCCTATTCCACCATCAGCCACCTCGGGCTGATCACCCTGCTGCTGGGCCTCAACAGCCCGCTGGCCGCCGTCGCTGCGGTGTTCCACATTCTCAACCACGCCACCTTCAAGGCTTCGCTGTTCATGGCGGCGGGCATCATCGACCACGAAAGCGGCACCCGTGACATTCGCAAACTCAGTGGTCTGGTGCGTTTGATCCCGTTTACCGCGACCCTGGCGATGGTCGCCAGTGCGTCCATGGCGGGCGTGCCGCTGCTTAACGGTTTTCTGTCCAAAGAAATGTTCTTCGCCGAAACCGTGTTCATCTCGGCGACCAAGTGGGTGGAAATCACCCTGCCGGTGATCGCCACCATCGCCGGTACGTTCAGCGTGGCCTACGCGCTGCGCTTCACGGTCGATGTGTTCTTCGGCCCGACAGCCACCAACCTGCCCCATACGCCACACGAACCGCCGCGCTGGATGCGCGCGCCGGTGGAACTGCTGGTGTTCACCTGCCTGCTGGTAGGGATCTTCCCGGCGCAGATGGTCGGCTCGATCCTCGCTGCCGCCGCACTGCCCGTGGTGGGCGGCGTGCTGCCGCAGTACAGCCTGGCGATCTGGCACGGCTGGAACGCGCCGATGATCATGAGCCTGGTGGCGATGTCCTGCGGCGTGGTGCTCTACCTGTTGCTGCGCAAGCAACTCAAGCGCGGGCGCTTCGATTACCCGCCGATCATCAGCTACTTCAACGGCAAGCGCGGCTTCGAGCGCTGCCTGGTTGTGATGATGCGCGGTGCACGCAAGATCGAAAAACGCATCAGCACCAAACGCCTGCAAACCCAGCTGTTCCTGCTGGTGTTGGCGGCGGTGGTCGCAGGCCTCATCCCGATGCTGCACAGCAGCCTCAGCTGGGGCGACCGGCCGAAGATCCCCGGTTCCATCGTGTTCGTTACCTTGTGGCTGCTGGCGATTGCCTGCGCCGTCGGCGCCGCGTGGCAAGCCAAGTATCACCGGCTGGCAGCCCTGACCATGGTCAGCGTGTGCGGCCTGATGACCTGCATCACGTTCGTGTGGTTCTCCGCGCCGGACCTGGCCTTGACCCAACTGGTGGTGGAAGTGGTGACCACCGTGCTGATCCTGCTGGGCTTGCGTTGGTTGCCACGGCGGATCGAAGAAGTTTCGCCCCTGCCGGGCAGCCTGCGCAAGGCGCGGATTCGCCGGGTGCGCGACTTCCTGCTGTCCACCGTGGTAGGCGGCGGCATGGCGTTGCTGTCCTACGCGATGCTGACGCGCCAGACGCCCAACGATATTTCCTCGTTCTACCTCAGCCGCGCCCTGCCCGAAGGCGGCGGCAGCAATGTGGTCAACGTGATGCTGGTGGACTTCCGCGGCTTCGACACCCTCGGCGAAATCACCGTGCTCGGCGCCGTGGCGCTGACGGTGTACGCGCTGCTGCGACGTTTCCGCCCGTCCAAGGAGAGCATGCAACTGCCCGCACAACAGCGCCAGTTGGCCCCGGACGTGGCCACTGACCTGGTCAACCCACGCCAGGCCAGCGACACCGCGCTGGGCTTCATGATGGTGCCCGCAGTGCTGGTGCGCCTGCTGCTGCCGATTGCGCTGGTGGTGTCGTTCTACTTGTTCATGCGCGGCCACAACCAACCGGGCGGCGGGTTTGTCGCCGGGCTGGTGATGTCGGTGGCGTTCATCCTGCAATACATGGTCGCCGGTACGCAGTGGGTCGAGGCGCAGATGAGCCTGCGGCCGATGCGCTGGATGGGCTTCGGCCTGCTGTCGGCGACGCTGACCGGGCTGGGTGCGCTGTTTGTCGGCTACCCGTTCCTGACCACCCACACCTGGCATTTCAGCCTGCCGCTGCTGGGCGACATTCATGTGGCCAGCGCGCTGTTCTTTGACGTCGGCGTGTACGCCATGGTGGTCGGCTCGACGCTGCTGATGCTCACCGCCCTCGGTCACCAATCGGTGCGCGCACACAAACCAAGCAACCAGGCCAAAGTGGTTGCCGCAACGGAAGGAGCCGCCTGATGGAAGAAGTCATCGCAATTGCCATCGGGGTCCTCGCGGCCTCCGGTGTGTGGCTGATCCTGCGGCCACGGACATTCCAGGTGGTGATGGGCCTGTGCCTGCTGTCGTATGGGGTCAACCTGTTCATCTTCAGCATGGGCAGCCTGTTTATCGGCAAGGAGCCGATCATCAAGGACGGCGTGCCGCAAGACCTGCTCAACTACACCGATCCGCTGCCCCAGGCCCTGGTGCTGACGGCCATCGTAATCAGCTTCGCCATGACCGCGTTGTTCCTGGTGGTGCTGCTCGCCTCCCGGGGCCTGACCGGCACGGACCACGTCGACGGCCGGGAGCCCAAGGAATGAATTGGGTCAACCAACTGATCATCGCCCCGATCCTGCTGCCGCTGCTCACCGCTGCACTGATGTTGATGCTCGGCGAAAAACGCCGGCCGCTGAAAGCCAAGATCAACCTGTTCTCCAGCGTGCTGGGCCTGGGGATTGCGGTGCTGTTGCTGTACTGGACGCAAAAAGGCGGCCCCGGTTCGATTGGCGTGTACCTGCCGGGCAACTGGCAGGTGCCATTCGGCATCGTGCTGGTGGTGGACCAACTGTCGGCGCTGATGCTGGTACTCACCGGCATCATCGGCGTGAGCGCGTTGCTGTTCGCCATGGCCCGCTGGGACCGTGCCGGCACCAGTTTCCACGCCTTGTTCCAGGTGCAGATGATGGGCCTGTACGGCGCCTTCCTCACCGCCGACCTGTTCAACCTGTTCGTGTTCTTCGAGGTACTGCTGGCGGCGTCCTACGGCCTGATGCTGCACGGCTCGGGCCGCGCGCGGGTGTCGGCAGGGCTGCATTACATCGCAATCAACCTGCTGGCCTCGTCGCTGTTCCTGATTGGCGCGGCGATGATCTACGGTGTCACGGGTACGCTGAACTTTGCCGACCTGGCGCTGAAAATTCCGCTGGTGCCGGAGGCGGATCGTGGCCTGCTGCATGCGGGTGCGGCGATCCTCGCCACCGCGTTCCTGGCCAAGGCCGGCATGTGGCCGCTGAACTTCTGGCTGGCTCCTGCCTATTCCTCGGCGAGTGCGCCGGTGGCGGCGATGTTTGCGATCATGACCAAGGTCGGCGTATACACCGTGCTGCGCTTGTGGACGCTGCTGTTCTCCGGCCAGGCCGGTGCGTCGGCGCTGTTTGGCGGTGACTGGTTGGTGTACGGCGGCATGGCAACCATTATCGGCGCGGCACTGGCGATGGTCGCGGCACAACGGCTGGAGCGCATGGCCAGCTTGAGCATCCTGGTGTCGGCGGGGATCTTGCTGTCGGCCGTGGGTTTCGCCCAGCCGAGCCTGACGGCAGGCGCGCTGTTTTATCTGGTCAGCTCGACCCTGGCGTTGAGCGCGCTGTTCCTGCTGGCGGAGTTGATCGAGCGTTCGCGTTCGGCCAACGACTTGCCGCTGGATGAGGAAATCGATGCGCTGCCCAAGGCCATGGAATCCCTGCATCCGCGTCCGGGGGTGAACCTGGATGATGAACAGCAAGCCGTGGTCGGCCAGGTGATCCCCTGGACCATGGCGTTCCTCGGCTTGAGCTTTATCGCCTGCGCGTTGCTGATCATCGGCATGCCGCCGTTGTCCGGGTTTATCGGCAAGCTGAGTTTGCTCAGCGCGCTGATCAATCCACTGGGCCTGGGCGTGAGCGTCGACGCGCCGATCCGTCCGGCAGCCTGGGGCCTGGTGGTGCTGCTGGTGCTCTCTGGCCTGGCCTCGTTGATCGCGTTCGCGCGCCTGGGCATCCAGCGCTTCTGGACCCCGGAAGAGCGCCCCTCGCCGCTGCTGCGCCGCTATGAGTGCGTGCCGATCTTCTTCCTGCTCGGGTTGAGTATCCTGTTGACCTTCAAGGCCGAACCGCTGATGCGCTACACCCAGGCCACGGCCGTGAGCCTGAACAACCCCGAGCACTACGTGATGGCGGTGATGGCCACGCGTCCGGTGCCGAGCCCCGAAGCGAAGAGCGCCGCGCTGGAGGTGCAGCCATGAAACGCCTGTTCCCTGCCCCGTGGCTGTCGTTGGCTCTGTGGTTGTTATGGCTGGTGCTGAACCTGTCGGTGAGCCCCGGCAACCTGCTGCTCGGCGCGTTGTTGGGCGTTCTCGCGCCGTTGCTGATGGCGCCGCTGCGGCCGTTGCCGATCCGCATCCGCCGCCCCGGGGTGATCATCCGCCTGTTCTTCGTGGTCGGCCGCGACGTGATCGCGTCCAACCTGCAAGTGGCCTGGGGCGTGCTGACCTGCGGCACACGCCCACCGCGTTCGCGCTTTATCAAGATCCCCCTGGACCTGCGCGACGCCAACGGCCTCGCCGCGCTGTCGATGATCACCACCGTGGTGCCCGGCACCATCTGGTCGGAACTGGCGCTGGACCGCAGCATCCTGCTGTTGCACGTGTTCGACCTGGAGGATGAAGCGGCGTTTATCGAGCACTTCAAATCCACCTACGAGCGGCCCCTGATGGAGATCTTCGAATGAGCGCCCTGCTCTCCAATGCGATCCTGTTCAGCCTGTTCCTGTTTTCCCTGGCCATGGTGCTGACCCTGGTGCGCCTGTTCAAGGGCCCCTCGGCCCAGGACCGGGTCCTGGCGCTGGACTACCTGTACATGCTGGCGATGCTGATGATGCTGGTGCTGGGCATTCGTTACGCCAGTGACACCTACTTTGAAGCGGCGCTGTTGATTGCACTGTTTGGCTTCGTGGGCTCGTTTGCCCTGGCGAAATTCCTGCTGCGTGGCGAGGTGATTGAATGATGCCGTTATGGGTGGAAGTGATCGTGGCCGTGCTGCTGGTGTCGAGCAGCGTGTTCGCCTTGATCGGCGCAATCGGCTTGTTGCGCATGAAGGACTTTTTTCAACGCATGCACCCGCCGGCGCTGGCTTCGACGTTGGGCGCGTGGTGTGTGGCATTGGCGTCGATTGTGTACTTTTCGGCACTCAAGTCCGGGCCAGTGTTGCACGGCTGGTTGATTCCGATTTTGTTGTCGATCACGGTGCCGGTGACCACATTGCTGCTGGCGCGCACGGCGCTGTTCCGTAAGCGCATGGCGGGTGATGATGTGCCTGCCGAAGTCAGCAGCCGCCGCTGATCGCTCAAGTGAACACAGTATAAATGTGGGAACGGGCTTGTGTGGGAGCGGGCTTGCTCGCGAATACGGTGTATCAGTCGCCAGATTTGTTGACTGACACTCCGCTTTCGCGAGCAAGCCCGCTCCCACACAAGCCAGCTTCCACAGTGGATCGAGTGAGCCGTTAAAACGATGTGCAAAAAAAAACGCCCCGAACCAGTCGGGGCGTTTTTTATTCAGCCTTTAGCAATCAAGCCTGATCAGCCAAGCGCCACGTCGTCCCACCCTTGCCGTCTTCCAACACCACGCCCATGGCGGTGAGTTGGTCACGGATACGGTCGGATTCCGCCCAGTCCTTGTTGGCCCGTGCGTTCAGGCGCGCCTGGATCAGCGCATCGACTTCAGCCGCATCCACACGCCCTTCGGCGCCGGCCTGGAGGAAGTCATCGGCTTGCATCTGCAACACGCCCAGCACGCTGGCCAGTTCTTTCAGGCGTGCGGCAAGGCCAGCGGCGGCGTCGAGATCGCTCTCGCGCAGGCGGTTGATCTCGCGCACCATCTCGAACAGCACGGCGCAGGCTTCTGGAGTGCCGAAGTCGTCGTTCATCACCTGGGTAAAGCGCTCAACGAACGCTTCGCCACCGGCCGGAGCAACCACCGGCAAGCCTTTCAACGCGTGGTAGAAGCGCTCCAGCGCGCCCTTGGCGTCCTTGAGGTTGTCTTCCGAGTAGTTGATCGCACTGCGGTAGTGGCTCGACACCAGCAGGTAACGCACCACTTCCGGGTGATACTTTGCCAGCACGTCGCGGATGGTGAAGAAGTTGTTCAAGGACTTGGACATCTTCTCGCCATTGATGCGAATCATGCCGCAGTGCATCCAGGCATTGGCGTAGGTCTTGCCGGTGGCGGCTTCGCTCTGGGCGATTTCGTTTTCGTGGTGCGGGAACTCGAGGTCGCTGCCGCCGCCATGAATGTCGAACGTCTCGCCCAGGCAGCAGGTGGACATCACCGAGCATTCGATGTGCCAGCCCGGCCGCCCGGCGCCCCATGGCGATTCCCAGCTCGGCTCGCCCGGCTTGGTGCCTTTCCACAGCACGAAGTCGAGCGGGTCTTGCTTGGCTTCATCCACTTCGATACGCGCGCCGATGCGCAGGTCTTCGATTTTCTTGCGCGACAGCTTGCCGTAGCCCATGAACTTGGCGACGCGGTAGTACACGTCGCCATTGCCCGGGGCGTAGGCGTAACCCTTGTCGATCAGGGTCTGGATCATCGCGTGCATGCCCGGGATGTGGTCCGTGGCGCGTGGCTCCATGTCCGGTTTGAGGATGTTGAGGCGCGCCTCGTCCTCGTGCATCGCGGCAATCATGCGCTCGGTCAGCGCGTCGAACGACTCGCCGTTTTCATTGGCACGGTTGATGATCTTGTCGTCGATGTCGGTGATGTTGCGCACGTACGTCAAGTCATAGCCGCTGAAACGCAACCAGCGGGTGACCAGGTCGAAAGCCACCATGCTGCGGCCGTGGCCGATGTGGCAGTAGTCGTATACGGTCATGCCGCACACGTACATGCGCACCTTGTTGCCATCCAGCGGCTTGAAGACTTCTTTGGTCTTGCTGAGTGTGTTGTAGATCGTTAGCACGACAATTCCTTCTCTCTAGGCAAAGCCGGTCAGGCCTGCCTGATCACTGGCCCCACGAATCACGCAAGGTCACGGTACGGTTGAATACCGGAGCGCCTGGTTTCGAGTCCTTGATATCCGCGCAGAAGTAACCTTCGCGCTCGAACTGGAAACGGTCTTCCGGCTGTGCTTCGCCCAACGAGGGTTCGGCACGACAACCAGTGAGTACTTGCAGGGAGTCAGGGTTGATGTTGTCGAGGAAACTGGCGCTGTCTTCCGCCTTTTCAGGGTTCGGCGAACGGAACAGGCGATCGTACAGGCGCACTTCGCACTCGATGCTGGCGGCGGCCGGCACCCAGTGGATCACGCCCTTGACCTTGCGGCCTTCCGGGTTCTTGCCCAGAGTTTCCGGGTCGTACGAGCAACGCAGTTCGACGATGTTGCCATCGGCGTCCTTGATCGCTTCGTCGGCACGGATCACGTAGCTGCCACGCAGGCGCACTTCGCCATTCGGCTCCAGGCGCTTGTAGCCCTTTGGCGGCTCTTCCATGAAGTCATCGCGGTCGATGTAGATTTCACGGGCGAACGGCAGCTTGCGCACGCCGAGTTCTTCTTTCTGCGGGTGGCGCGGCAGTTCGAGGTTGTCGACCTTGTCTTCCGGGTAGTTGGTGATCACGACTTTCAGCGGACGCAGCACGCACATGGCGCGTGGGGCGTTCGCGTCGAGGTCCTGGCGAATGCTGAATTCGAGCATGCCGAAGTCGACCACGCCGTCGGAACGGTTGGTGCCGACCATGTCGCAGAAGTTGCGGATCGACGCCGGCGTGTAGCCGCGACGGCGGAAGCCCGACAGCGTCGACATGCGTGGGTCGTCCCAGCCGTGTACGTGCTTTTCATCGACCAGTTGCTTGAGCTTGCGCTTGCTGGTGATGGTGTAGTTCAGGTTCAGGCGGCTGAACTCGTACTGGCGCGGGTGCGCAGGCACCGGCAGGTGCTCCAGGAACCACTCGTACAATGGGCGATGGCTTTCGAACTCCAGGGTGCAGATCGAATGGGTGATGCCTTCGATGGCGTCCGACTGACCGTGGGTGAAGTCGTAGTTCGGGTAGATGCACCACTTGTCACCGGTCTGGTGGTGATGGGCGTGGCGGATGCGGTACATGATCGGGTCGCGCAGGTTCATGTTCGGCGAGGCCATGTCGATCTTGGCACGCAGCACGCGGGCGCCGTCCGGGAACTCACCGGCACGCATGCGTGCGAACCAGTCCAGGTTCTCTTCCACCGAACGGTCGCGGAACGGGCTGTTCTTGCCCGGCTCGGTCAGGGTGCCACGGTATTCCTTGGCCTGTTCCGGGCTCAGGTCGTCGACGTAGGCCTTGCCGGCCTTGATCAGCTCGACGGCCCAGTCGTGCAACTGGTCGAAGTATTGCGAGGCATAGCGCACTTCACCGGACCATTCGAAGCCCAGCCACTTCACGTCGCTTTCAATGGCGTCGATGTATTCCTGGTCTTCCTTGGCCGGGTTGGTGTCGTCGAAACGCAGGTGCGTGACGCCACCGAATTCCTGGGCCAGGCCGAAGTTCACACAGATCGACTTGGCGTGACCGATGTGCAGGTAGCCGTTTGGCTCAGGCGGGAAACGGGTGACGATCTGCGTGTGCTTGCCCGAATCCAGGTCCGCCTGGATGATCGGGCGCAGGAAATTGACCGGGACGGCAGGTCCGGCCTTGGAATTCGAGGTAGGGTCGACAGTGGGCTTGCTCATAGGATCCTTGAACAGACAGGTACGTGGCCGGTTGAGGCCAGATAAAACAAAGCGCTCATAATAGCCGAAGCGGTCAAGACACTGACAGGCCACGACCCAAAACTGCTGCTTTAATTACTGCTTTAATGACGAACGCGATAAAAAACCACCTCGAAATTCCTGCCGGGCACGCTAAACTGCGCGCCTTGGCCGAAGTTTCGCCAAACCGGTAAGGCGCCCGGGCGTCCGTACCTACGAATTCCTTGAAAGAGAAACGACCATGACTCAAGTCAAACTGACCACCAACCACGGTGACATCGTCATCGAGCTGAACGCCGAGAAAGCGCCGATCACCGTCGCCAACTTCATCGAGTACGTAAACGCCGGCCACTACGAAAACACCGTTTTCCACCGTGTCATCGGCAACTTCATGATCCAGGGCGGCGGTTTCGAGCCAGGCATGAAAGAAAAGAAAGACAAGCGCCCAAGCATCCAGAACGAAGCGGACAACGGCCTTTCCAACGACAAGTACACCGTCGCCATGGCCCGTACCATGGAGCCGCATTCGGCCTCCGCGCAGTTCTTCATCAACGTGGCCGACAACGCCTTCCTGAACCACAGCGGCAAGAACGTGCAGGGTTGGGGTTACGCGGTATTCGGTAAAGTCACCGAAGGCCAGGACGTCGTTGACAAGATCAAAGGCGTACAGACCACTGGCAAAGCCGGTCACCAGGACGTTCCGGTAGAAGACGTGATCGTCGAGAAAGCCGAGATCGTTGGGTGATATTGCTGATTTCAGATTTGCATCTGGAAGAGGAGCGCCCGGATATAACCCGGGCGTTTCTGGATTTACTCCACGGCCGCGCCCGTGGCGCCCAGGCGTTGTACATTCTGGGGGACTTCTTTGAAGCCTGGATTGGCGACGATGGGATGACCCCTTTCCAGCGCTCGATTTGCGCAGCCCTGCGCGAGCTGAGCGACAGCGGCACCCCGATTTTCATCATGCATGGCAACCGCGACTTCCTGATCGGCAAGGCGTTCTGCAAAGCTGCAGGTGCCACCTTGCTCAAGGACCCGAGTGTCGTGCAACTCCATGGCGAGCCGGTGCTGTTGATGCACGGCGACAGCCTCTGCACCCGCGACGTCGGTTATATGAAGCTGCGGCGTATCCTGCGCAACCCGGTCGTGCTGTTTATCCTGCGCCACCTGCCCCTGCGCACCCGCCACAAACTGGCGCGCAAGCTGCGCAGTGAAAGCCGTGCACAGACACGCATGAAGGCCAACGACATTGTCGACGTCACCCCCGAGGAAGTGCCACGGGTAATGCAACAGTTCGGCGTACGCACCCTGGTCCACGGCCACACCCACCGCCCCGCCATTCACAAGTTGCAGATTGGCGAGCAAGCGGCCAAGCGCATTGTGCTGGGGGACTGGGATAAACAGGGCTGGGCGTTGCAGGTGGATGAGCAAGGGTTTCAGTTGGCGGCGTTTGATTTCGTCAATCCGCAACTGACGCTGCCTGGCGCCTGAACCTCAAACACCACTGATCCAATGTGAACACCGATCCAAATGTGGGAGCGGGCTTGCCCGCGATAGCGGGGGGGCAGTCAACTCATGTATCGACTGAACCACCGCTATCGCAGGCAAGCCAGCTCCCACAGGGGCTTGCATTCCACACTCGCGTTTTGTGCCTACGACTCATCAGCCAGAAATATCTGTGGAGGCAGCGTGAAACCGCGCAGCTTGAGCAGTGCCAATGGCCCTGCATCCAGTTCGGTGCGCAGATGCCAAGTCAGGTCGATACCGTCAGGCGCCTTGAGCTCCATGCGATAGAGGCTGTCGCCATCGTCCAATGGCGTGACGCGGGCTTTTTCCAGCAAACGGATCAGCCCCCAGGTGCCTTGGTAATCACCCAACAGACGTTCGCCGGCATGCACACTGGTCCAGCTCAGGCTCACCCCGGGGTAATCGCTACGGCCTGGCCAGTTGAAGCGCTGCCAACGTTCTTTTTGGTTGAAGTAGTGGTGTTTTTCGCCATTGAGAACAAAGGTGGTTTGCACCACATCTCTGACCGCCTTGCCCTGGAGCTCGAAGCTCAGCCCCATGCCACCGTCGGTGTAGAGCACGTCCGCCAAGTTGCTGAGCTGGTTGATGGCTGACAGAAACTGCGGATTGAAACGCAAGCCCTGGCTATGCAACGGATCGACCACCCAGCGATTGCCCTCCTTGCGCAACACGCCGCTCAGTTGATGCTGCAAGAACTGCTCGATCCGCCCTGAGTCAGCACGAATCATTTGTCCCAACATCGGCAACGAGGCGTCACTGCCTGTAGCGGCAAACGGGTAGCGGCTGGCAAACGCGCTGTGCCAGGGCGTCACGATCGCGCGTTGCCACTGGCGGTTAAGACTCGCCGCTGAAGGTTGCAGCACCCGCTGCCAGGCTTGGTCCATTGGACGCACGAACAGCGCCTCGCCGAACCCGGCCCACTGCGCACCCAGGCTGGCAGCAATCAGCCTGCCGTAGGACTGGGTGTCGGTCAGATCGATACTTTTTCCCTGGAAGACCGTCTGCGCCAGGGTCTGGGTCATGGCCTGCGGGTCCGGGGCGTGACTGACTTGCTGCAGTTTCAGACGAGCGCGGGTGATTTGGGTGAGAAAAGCATGCAAGGAGAGCCTATTACCGTCGTCGTTGCTCATCAGTGAAAGCAGCGGACCGAAAGTGGCATCCAGGGGGCCGCTCGGCTCATGCGTCATTCCGTCGGTCACCGGCGTCTCGTCCCGGCCGATCAACTGTTGCGCCGACTGGATCAGAGAGTCTCCAAGTGTGCGGCCACGGTGACTTGCATGCGCTTGGTATGCCACCGTGCTCATCAGTGCGATCAATGGCGACTGGCGCACATCGCTCATCAACGTCAATTGGTCGATGACATCGGCCATCCGTCCGGATTGTTGCCAACGCAGACTGTTGAGGAAGTCCAGCCACGCGCGGGCATAGTCCTGGAAGTAGCGCTCGGTAAGACGCTCGCGCAGTTTTTCTGGCGTCAGATCGGGATCAACATCGATGGGCTTGTCGCTGAGCACCCAGTCGATTTCCTCGCGTCGGGCGCTGGCAATATCGTCAATGGCCTGGCGCACGTGGCCCTCCCAGGCTTGGCGGGTGAACACCCCCGCGACCCTGGCGTCGGTGGAAAACAGTGCCAATGCATCGGTATCGGCGACCATCTGGTGCAGGCTCAAGTCCGGCGAATGATTGGCGGCGGCATCGAGCACCTGTTGGTACAGGCTGGCTTCGGCGTTGCGTCGACCCAACTGGCCTAGCAAGACCTGCCGAACCTGAGCGACCCGCTGCCAGTCAGCCGCGATGCGCCACTCGGGATGTACAGCCAACTGCACGCTGTAGAACTGCCAAAGCGTCGGCGACAGGCTCTGCCAAATACCGGGTGACAAACCGGCGCGCAGTGGCTCAGCCTCGCTCAAGGTCTTGGCCAGGAAGACAGAATCGGTTTTTTCCGGGCGGGCCATCATCAGGTAAGCCTTGAGTTGATCGTAGGCAACACGGGCGTAGCGGGCGCGGTCCGGGCTGTCCGGTGCAAGGTTGATCAACGTGTCGAGTTGGCGTTGCAAATTCTCGACCGCCGGGTCGCGCATCAATCGGTTATTGCTTTCGACGTAGTGCGGCCAAAGGGCTTCAAGCAAGGCTTGGTTCTGGTTCAAGCCAAAACGTTGATACCACGGCGTGCCGTGCTCGGCGCGGTAGTCCAGCCGGGCGAGGACGCGAGTCAGCTCGTTGAGGGCCTGAAATTGCTGATCGCCTTGAGCCGATTGCTGCAGCGCAGCGAGCGAAGCGTGTGTCTGCGCAACCTGCGCGCGATTACTGGGGAAGGACAGCAACAAGCCAACTCCCCAGGCCAGCATCAGCATCATCGTCACGGCGTAACCCACGCGAGCGGCGCTCCAGCCCACTCGACGCCGTACGGGCTTGTCCGCCAGTACGCCGTTCCAGGCGGGGTCCGCCGGCCAATAATGGCCCGTCTGCTCATGCTGCACCGGCAGGCTGAACCACACGCCACGCAGAGGTACTCCACGGGCGGACTGGCCCAGCAACGGCGCGAGCGCCTGGTGCCAACGGGTAATGCCTTCGGCCTGCAAATCGCGAGACAGCCGGAGCAGGAAATCATGGGTAGTCTGATCATGCATCTGTGCCAGACCTGCCTGACGCAGGGGCTCGATCAAGCCTTGCAAGCACGCTTGCAGGGCGACGACGGTCAGCTTCGTCGGCAACACACTGCCAACCGGCTCGACCCTGCGCTGGGCCTGCGGCCATTGGCTGGCGCAGACTTGCCACAGGTGCAGTGGGATCTGCCAGCGCAGCTCACGGGACAGTTCGCAAAAATGCCGAACACCCTCCCCCATCGCGACATCATCGAGGCTTTGCTCACTGCTCAGCGCCCAGACCACAGCATCCAGCGCACGCCAGCGGCTCAACTCGCGCCACTGTGCAAGGGCTGCCTCGTCCAGCCCGGAATGGACACTGCCACCCCATAACAACACCGTGTCTTGCCCTTCCAGCCAGTTCTGTGGTGTCAAGCCAGGGGCGATAGCGCTGATCTGATCCGGTTCGCCAAACACTAAAAACAAGCGGACTTTGCCGCGCCAGAAGTAGCCGTGCCGCGTGCGAAGAGACTTGCGTAGCGCCTCCAGCCACGGTTTTTCTTCAGGCTCGACAGGACTCGGAAAAGCACCCCAGGGCTCAGCCACTGTCGCCACCAACCCCGTTGCCCAGCCAACCGCAACACGGTCCCAAGCCAATACAATCAGCGGGCAAAACCAGCAAAGCGCGAGCCCGATGAACAGGCCTCGTAGTGCCAGATCCTTGAGCGCCAGCGCTGGCCAAGCGAAATAGTCACTGCACAACGCGTAGAGCAAGCAGCCGAGCATGACCAGCAACCACGCGACCACCAGATAACCCAACCCCACGCCGACCAAAGAGGCCTTACGTCCACCCTTAATGATTGCCATGAGGTACCACCACCCCAATCGCCAGTCGCTTCTCGGCGTCCTGACTCAACCAGCCGCAGGGCTGAGCTGCCACCTTCGCCTGCAACAGCGCCAGCGACATACCGATGAAAGGCGCCAGGTTCCCCAGCAGGCCCCAATGCATGCTCAGTTGGTGCTCGGCTGCGCACCAGCCTCCCTGCGCAAACGTTAGCTGGCTGGTTGTATCCAATGCCAAACAGCTGGGTGGCGGCCCATCGAGGCCGGCATAACATTGCACCTGCGCGCACAGTTGAGCCGGCGACTCATGCGTTTCGCTCAATAGATACTCACCTCGATGCAACAACTGCCTGCCTTGCCGATCCACCACCCACAGAAAGCCCGCTTCGCCTGGCAGCTCAGGGTCTTCGGCGCGTTCCAAAGACACCACGCCGGCGCACAAGAACCAATCCCCCGCCTCCTGGCAGCGCGGGTAAAAGCCTTCAATCAGCGCATCGAGGTCGGCCAGATCGGCCAATGGCACGCGGGTATCGGGCAGCCTCACACCGGCCTTGGCCAACTGTTGAGTGAACGCGCGCTCGCTGCCCGTATCACCCGCCCAGGCAACGCCGCACAACCTTGGCCAGCGCGCAGATAACTCAGGAAGTGCAAGGGTCAACCGGGCAAGGTGGCGGGCCAAGGCAGGGCCGCGGTCGGTGAGATTGCTCAGTGACAATCGACACCGTAGCGCAGGCTGCGTCGCCCCCGGTATCAGCGACGGTTTCGGGACGGGCGTGGCGGCCATCAGCCCGCGGTACTGCGCCTGCTCGTCGCCCACCGGCCCGAGCAACAACACCTGTTGCACCGGTAACCCCAAACCACGCCGCCGCCACCAGCGCTGCAGGTCGCCATCACGGGTGCGGCGGTACACATCCGTCTGGAACTGAGCGATCTGCCAAACCAATACACGCAGCGCCAATACCAACGTCCAACTCAATGGCAGCACTGCACTCCATAACCACAGTTCTACCTGAGGCTGGCCTTCGGGCCATAGCGCAAACAGGGTTGCCGCCTGCACGCTCAAGAGCACCAGCAACGCCAGCCACCAGCGTCGCCAATGGGGTGCTCGCGGCGCGATGACCTGCGGATACAGCGGTGGCCGAGTCATGGCGACACCCCCATCGATGAGGTCGCAAGGGTGCTCACCAAACGGCAGCCGCACTCACACCGATGCCCGTGCAGCGCCACAGGTTTGCCGTCCATCGTGGAACCCGCAGTGCCTTCACTGATTTTGTTCAACCCGTGCTTTTTACAGCGGACGGGGTCGCCAAGGCAGGCCACCGGTTTGCCGAAGGCCAGGAAATGGCCTTGCAACACCTCACCGCCAAAGGGCTGCAAAGGATCACCGAGACGCACTAAAGGCAACATCAGGCCACCTCCCCGTCGATCTCAAACAAGCTGCCCGCCGCACGCAACATGGCAGTGGTGCGTTCCAGGCGCTCAGCCAGATCCTCCTGGGCGATTTGAGTTTTCAACTCGGCGGCCACCAAGCCGATATGCGCGGTTGGCTTGAGGATTTGCTCGGCCCCTGGCAGGAACGGCACCACCAAGCCCGTGGCCTTGTCGATGACCTGATAACCGATGGTCGCGCCGCCGATACCGGCGGCAAGACCACCCAGGGCATTTTTTCGCTTGATGCCATACACCGTGGCCCCAACCACCATCGCCACCCCCAGCATCCGCCCCGCCACCACCACCGGGGAAAGCTCGCGGCTGTTTTCATTGCCAAAATAGGTCATGCGGTAGAAAAAATAACCGGCCCACAGCTCACGGGTTTTCAATGCGTCGTGCATAAACCAGGCGCGGGAATCGTGGATTTGGTCGTCGAACAGCGCGACCAGCAGGGCCATATTTTCTTCCGTACTGGGCGTACCTCGGTCATCCCGGAACAACTGTTTGCAACGTCGCTCGCCCGCCGCCTTGAGTGCGGCGTGGTCCTTGGCTTCGTCATCTTCGTTGAGCAGGTAGATCGCGTCGCGCAGCACCACGTCCAGCACGTAGCCCTTCAAGCTGGTTTGTTCGCGTTTGCTGCCGGTGTAGTCGGCCTTGAACTCGGCAGCGGCCTGACTCAGTTGGGTCTGGTCGATCTTCGGTTCGTAGATGGGCGGGCCGGGATAATTTTTGGCGGCCTCGGGGGCTTGTTGACGGTCTTTTTTTAGACCGCTTATCAACGCTTCATAGTGTTCGCGTTGCTGGCCCTCATCGTAGGCCGTGGTCTCGTGGGCTTGAGTGAAGAAGGGTTGGTGTTTGTAGCTGTCGTTGGCAAAACGGCCGATGCGCCAGCCAGTGATCCAGCCCAGTTGGTCGGCCAGGGTATCTTCGACGGTAGTGGTGAGCTGGATGGGTTGGTAGGACCAGGGGGGAGTGGCGGTGGGTGGGTCGGAAGGGATGCCTGGGAGGGTTTGGCGCCAGGCGTTGAAGCGTTCGATCATTTGTTGATCGACCACAAACTCCGAAGCGGTCTTCGGGTCCATTTTGCGCCACGTGTTTTGATCAAACAGCGAACTTGGCAGAGCAGCTTCCGGCACTTGCAACGGTGCCCCCACAGCAAAAGCCTCGGCGTACAGGTCATGCAATACAATCTGTGACACCAATTCATTAGTGCCACCGCGTGCCTTGCCCTGATCATTTTTTGGGTAGCCGCCTCCCACATCGGAATGAACGCCGGGGTATACCACTTCAATGGTGTTGGCTGGGTACTTGCCATCTTCATTGCGTATCGAATCCAGCGGGAAACACGAGCGCTGTTCGAAGCCTGCAACAAAGTGTCGATAGCACTTGACCAGATCAGGGAACCGCTGGGCGTCGGGCAATAATTGAGTGTTATCAGCCCAATCCATGTGCCCTGCAAAAAACGGCGCGGCGTGAGCGATGCCGACCGAGGCGACGGTATCCAGCAGGCCGAGAAATTCGACGCTGATGGGCAACCCAATCAAGCTTTGCTCGGGGAGTTCGGCACCTTCTGGCGTGTCGAATAGCTGGCTTAGCCAAGTGACAAAAGTACGGGCCTCTGCAGCGCCTCGGGAGAAGCCGTATACGAAGAGTTTGATTCCCAGGACTTTGGGCTGCGCTACCGGCACGCGGGCTTTCAAAGGGGCAAGCAGGCTGGTCATTACGGAGCGACGATTGCTTGGGCCAAGGGTACTCATCAAGGGCGTAGGCCACGTGCTCATTTTGGTGACCGCTTCTGCACAGTCATCCTGCAACAATCGATTCCTGGTCAATGCCCAATGCAACGCATCAGCGATGGAGACCAACGCCCAGTTGATGCGATCCTCTCCACCGGTGGCGTACTTCAACCCCTTCTCGCTGTAATCCAACTCGCCTACTTCCGGAAATGGAGTGCCAACGCCGGGCATGTAGTAAGAGTAATAGCCGCTCTTTTGGGCCTTTGGACCTTGAAGCGATGAATGAAAAAGTTTAGCAATATTGCTAGGGTGATCCTTTTGAGTGTCGTTATTTTCGTTATTATTGGTTCCATCGAAAAACAAACTTACGTGCAAGCTGTGGCAACATTCAAAACGTTGACTCCTTCCTTGGAAATCGCGCTGCCGGCAAAAATACCTCTCTTCAGCCATCTGCTTATTATAGTTCTCGCTTACCCTTACCGCGTCAGTTGGCAATCGGCCACCGAGAGGAAAAACAGGTGGACCAAAAGCGTTATCTTTTGAGTTATTTTTTAATTCGGGCATACAGTTGGCTCCTGCATATCAAGTGGTTCTTGGATCGGATAGCTTGGGTGACCATATACCCAGCACGAGGTCGTCACCTCCACGCGATTACAGGTCAAAAAATGAACATTCAGACTGCAAGATTTTTTTTCAGGCCACTCCGGAATGGCAACAACAGCTCTATAAACCCTGTAGCTCTCAGCGTGCCTTGCATAAACCTCGTGAAACTTATTCGACGTAACAGATGGCATTTCTGCGGACGAATTAGGATCAACCTCCCACTCAACCTCCACTTCCAACCCCGGCCGCCACTTAACCGGCATAATGATGCAACACGAACTCCCCCCTCCGCCGTGAGCTCTATAGCCATTCACCGAAAACCAATTAATCGCAGTACCTTCAACATGATTGATCGCTGCTATATTCCCGGCCACCATTTTATTTTCGGTAAACGCACACCCCAACAACACTAAAGTCGCCAGGCCGCCCCCCATAAAACCAAAGCAAAGCAAGCATCTCTTCAGGCTCATAACCTGCTCCTTACACATTCACTCAAATTACCAATGTAATTTTCTCGACTGGCCGCAAAGACTAATTAGTCGGACCAAAAACGTTATCCTTTGAGTTATTTTCTAATTGGGGCATACAGCTGGCTCCTTCATATCAAGTGGTTCTTGGATGGGATAACTTGGGTGACCGTACACCCAGCACGAGGTCGTCACCTCCACTCGATTACAAGTCAAGAAATGAACATTCAGGCTACACAATTTTTTTTCCGGCCATTCTGGAACATTAACCGTCGCCCTGTAATGCCGATAATTAGCTTTATGCTTAATTTGCTCGACCCTATAGCCATCACTCCCCAACGGCGGCCACTTCGAATAAGCATAAGGATCCGAGTCGACTTCCCACTCAACATCCACCTTCAACCCCGGGCGCCACTTAACCGGCATAATGATGCAACACGAACTCCCTCCTCCGCCGTGCGCTCTATAGCCATTCACCGAAAACCAATTAATCGCAGTACCTTCAACATGATTAATCGCCGCTATATTCCCGGCCACCATCTTATTTTCAGCGAACGTACACCCCAACAATGTAAGCACCAATAACCCACACAGGCATTTCAAAACCGCGCTTATCTTTCCAATAAAACACACTACCGACGCCAGTAACGAGAAAAACAAACTCTGCCCCCTAAAAAAATTAATCATGAAACGCGTCACTTCGCACATACAACTGGCTCCTTTGCGCGCCTAGGTTCTTTGATCGGATAATCTGGTCGACCATATATCGCGCAAGCAGTAGTAACTGCAACGCGATTGCAAGTTAAGAAATGCACCTTCAGGTCGCAAGATTTTTTTTCAGACCATTCCGGAACATCAACAGATGCGCTGTAACGTCGATAGTTGGATTTATGCTTGACCATAAAGGCTTTGAACTCCTCCGTCCCTAACGGAGGCGTAGCAGCATTGTTATTCGGATCAACTTCCCATTCAACATCCACCTTCAACCCCGGCCGCCACTTAACCGGCAAAATAATGCAACACGAACTCCCTCCTCCGCCGTGCGCTCTATACCCATTCACCGAAAACCAATTAATCGCAGTACCTTCAACATGATTAATCGCCGCTATATTCCCGGCCACCATTTTGTTTTCGGTAAACGCACACCCCAACAACATTAAAACCGCCAGGCCGCACCCCACAAAACCCAAGCAAAGCAAGCAACGCTTCAACCTCATAACCGGCTCCTTACATACTCATGAAAATCACCAAAATAATTTTCCCGACTGGCCTTCAAGGCTAATGAGTAGAACAAAGAAAAACGCTGCTCCCGGCCTCCAAGTGCTTGGTAAAACTCTCCGCTGTTCATTAACTCCTGCGCATCGCTGATACACCCCATCAACTCGAACTGTTCGTCGCTCAATTCCAGAAAAGGTGAAACGTGAACGGCGCTCTTTCCACCCAATGCATGTCCCTTGAGCCACTGCATTTGCTCATCGCGATCAAACCAGCCCCAAAAAAAAGCCAGTTGCCGAAACTCAGTGCGTTGTTGGTCGGTAAAAATCGAAGACATCAATAAGGGAAAGCTGCGCGGGTCGTAGTAACGCAACAGTCCGGCTTTACCGCCCCAGCGGATTTGCGAAAGTGCTCGCAGCGCGTGACTCAGGGTTTCAAAGGCCAGCGGCGAGATCACCACCAACATGCGTGCGTCGGCTGCGCCGTGAGTCAGTAGTTCCTCCAGCCAGGCTTTATGCCGCCAATGGGTCAAGTCCAGGCGCATCAATAGGGGGGCCTGGTCCAGCATGTGTTCCTCGGGGGTTCCCGTGAACAGTGAAAACCAGGGGATCGCTGGCCTTATCTGCTCCAGCGCCCCGATAAGGTCGGTGTGCCAGGCGGCCTGATCAAACAGCAGATCTACGGAGTGCACACCGGCGGTGGCACATACGTGTTCGACCTGGTCCTGCCATGGGATAGGTGCTGACATTTCCCTTTCTCCTGATCAACCTTCACGCATCAAAAGGGTGATGGCCTTTGCGCGTGCTCTCTTGAGGCAGTCCTCACACACCGACTGCGGCAACTCACGCAACGCAAAGCTCTGGCCCGCAGGCCCCTCCCACACATGCTGCCCTTTGAGGAGCAACTTGCCGGGGCTGTGGATGTCGATTGCGCCACTCGGGTGAATCCGCAGGTAACCGCCACCACACCCCAGGGTGATGCCGTTCCTGGCGGTCAGGTGCACTTGCCCCTGCACCGACTGCACGCTGATGTCCTGCTGTGCGATCAAATTGAGCAAATCACCGTGGGACTCGATTTCCAGCGGTCCCTTGCCCGAGACCAGGCGCATGCCGTGCTGCTGAGCGAGCAGGGAAATGCCTTGGTTGGCGTGAGCCGAGAGCTGCCGGGCGGCGGCTAGATGGATGTCGTCGTGGCTTTGCAGGTACAGCGCGTCGCCGCTTTTGAGCAGCAGGCTGGACGGCGTAACCGCGCCAATACCTTGGGGAGCGCTGAGCAGGATGGCCGGGGCTGCCAGGTTTTTTGCGTCAGCCTGCAACTGCTGTAAACCGTTGATGGCCGGTTGAGGACTTCGGTGGGCCTGGGCGATGGTCTGCCAGTCGGCCATTTGCTGCGCAGCCCCCTGTATCAGCTGCGTGGCCGGGTCCATCGCCAAGACCGCGCCAGAGGCTTTGCTCTGTTGATCCGCACTGATCAGCAGGCCTTTTGCGGCCCGCATCGCGCCCCAGCCGTCAGTGCGCAGTTCGAACCCCTCGCCGCGCTTGTTCTTTCCGGCATCTACGATATGACCGAGGTTTAGCTGGCTCTTGCCGCTGTATTCGGTGCTGAGCTTGATGTGCTCCTCACCCCGGGTGTCATCCATGCGCAATTTGTTATTGGCCGGCGTGCGCAACACATTGCGTTTGTAGTTGCGCAGAGTGACGTGATCAGGGCGTGCGCTGTCGTGCAGGGCGTGGGCGATATAAGGGCGGTCTGGGTCACCTTGCTCGAACGCCACGGCCACTTCGGTGCCCGCGATCAGTGGCAGGTGCAAGCCGTGAGTATCCCCCGCATAAGGCCGGGCCAGGCGCAGCCAGAGGCTTTCCTCGCCGCGCGTCCAAGTGTCGCGATCAAACAGGAAATTGACCTTGTAGCGCCCCTCCAGGTCGATATGCGCGTAAGGGTCGTTCACCCCCGGGTTGGAGACACGAGCCGGGACGGTGCCGGCGATACTTGGCTTGGGTTGCAACGGCGGTCGGTAACACACGGTTTCCGAATAGGGGATGGCGCCGAAGCTGACTTCAAGGCTGCGATCGCGGGCAGCACGGGTTGTCAGTTGGGTGATCACCACCCTGGGCATGAACGCCTTGGGCGCGCCGCCGGTAATGGTCAGTACCTGGCCTGGCGCCAGCGTTGCACTGGTGCTAAGCCCGCTGAGCCGGGTCTGGTTATTGAGGTAGCGTTCATGCCGCAGGCGCGCGTAGCTGTAGCCGCTTTCGGTGGGCAGGTCCTCGTCGGTATCCAGCCTGTTCCCGAGCACGCTGTAGGGTTCGGCATAGTGGTATGCCTCGCCATAAGTGGTGGTGGCACCACGGGTCTGGTCGATGTCGCCGTCGAGACACGCATTGGCATCCCGGTATTGATAAGCGCGAACGTTGACGTGTTGCTCTACAACCTGATGGTGGGTTTGCAGTTTCCACACACAGTCCTGATCGCTGCTAAGCCCGGAGGGCGGTCGATAGGGCAACTCGACGTCGAACTGGTAGTAACGCTGGTGATCGTGAAACTCCACGACATCAAGATTCAATCGCTCATCGCGAACGAAGCGATACCAGATGCCAACGTCGGCCAGCAGCCGTGAAATAAAGGCCAGATCACTTTCGTCGTACTGCATGACCTGCTCGCGCCTGGGGTAGTCGCGCAGCAGTTGGAAGTAAAAATCTTGCCCTTCAAAACCGTGACGGCTACGCAGGATGTACTCAACGATCTGCGGCACGGATTGCTGCTGGTAAATGCGAAATTGCTTGCCCTGCGCCAGCAGCGCCAAACGTGGTTCGAGGATGATTTCGTAGCGGCCTTCATCACTGGAACCAGACAGGCGTTTGAAGCCGGTGACAACGCCGGTCAGGGTGCGAAGTGGCTTGTTTTTTGGAGGTGGCTGCCAAACCAGGACAGGCTTGGGCGGCAAGGAAAAAAGGCTGAAAGTTGCGGGTTTGCCCAGCACTCGGTCGACCGCCAGATCGCGCTCGGTGCAGGTGAATTCGATGTGGTACTTGAAGGGAAGGCTCAGCTGCTCTTCGCCGCGAAAAGCCAGCACGTCGAGCAACGGATCGACACCGTAGACCCTGAGCCTGTGTCGGCTGTGATCAAAGAAAGCGCTCGGCAGTACGCTCGTATTCATACCTTGTCATCCCTGGACGGTGCGAAAGTCCAGAGAGTAAAGATTTGTTATCGGCGAATAATGTCGGAAAGGTCCTCTTTAAAAGCAGGGCACTTCCCAACCTATAGGGTCAGTTGCCGATGTGCGCAGAGACGCAAATGTGGGAGCGGGCTTGCCAGCTCCCACAGGGGCTTGCATTCCACATTTCCTCGATCAGTGGCCTGACGCCGCCGGCCCCGCCTTCGCCGTAAACGGCGGCTTCGCCAGCCACACCAACAGCATCAACCCCATGAACATCCACCCCAGCAACGTGAAGTAATCCACGGTGGACATCATGTATGCCTGGCTGGTGAGGATCTGGTCCAGCTGCGTGTAGGCTTTCTGCCCTGCCCCGCCCAAGGCATCCAGCGCATTGCGTGTGGCCGAGTCGTAGGTGGTCATGTTTTCACTCATGTAGGCATGGTGCTGGTCTGCGCGGCGAATCCAGATCCAGGTGGTCAGCGACGCCGCGAAGCTGCCGCCCAGGGTCCGCAGGAAGGTCGCCAGGCCGGCGCCGTCGGCGATCTGGTGCGGCGGCAGGTCGGACATGAGGATGCTCAAGGTCGGCATAAAGAACAGCGCCACGCCGATGCCCATGAACAGCTGCACCAGGGCGATGTGCTGGAAGTCCACCTCATTGGTAAAGCCCGCCCGCATGAAGCAGCTCAAGCCAATTGCCAGGAACGCCAGGCCCGCCAGCAGACGCAGGTCGAACTTGTGCGCGTACTTGCCCACGAACGGCGACATCAACACCGGCAGGATGCCGATCGGCGCCACCGCCAGGCCGGCCCAGGTGGCGGTGTAGCCCATCTGGGTTTGCAGCCATTGCGGCAGGATCAGGTTGATCCCGAAAAAGCCCGCATAACCGAGGATCAACACGATGGTGCCGATGCGGAAGTTGCGGTGCGCGAACAGCTTCAGGTTGACCACCGGGTGTTTGTCGGTGAGCTCCCAAATGATGAACACCGCCAGGGCAATCACCGAAATCGCCGCGCCGATGATGATGAAGTTGGATTCGAACCAGTCCAGGTCATTGCCCTTGTCGAGGATGATCTGCAAGGCGCCCACACCGACGATCAAGCTGAGCAACCCAACGTAATCCATCGGTTGGTGGCTGGTGACCACTGGGCGTTTCTTCAGCTGCGAACGCACCACCATCACTGCAAAGATGCCGATCGGCACGTTGATAAAGAAGATCCACGGCCAGCTGTAGCTGTCGGTGATCCAGCCACCGAGGATCGGCCCGGCAATCGGCGCCACCACCGTGACCATCGCCAGCAACGCCAGGGCCATGCCGCGCCTCGCCGGCGGGTAGACCGCGATCAGCAGCGTCTGGGTCATCGGGTACAACGGCCCCGCGACCAGGCCTTGCAGGACCCGGAAGGCGATCAGCTCGGGCATCGACGTGGAAATACCACAGAGGAACGACGCCAACACAAACAGGATGGTCGCCCACAGGAACAGCTTCACCTCGCCAAACCGGCGGCTGAGCCAGCCGGTGAGCGGCAAGGCGATGGCGTTGCTCACCGCGAAGGAGGTGATGACCCAGGTGCCCTGCTCCGAACTCACGCCAAGGTTGCCGGAAATCGTCGGCAACGCCACGTTGGCGATGGTGGTGTCGAGCACCTGCATAAAGGTCGCCAGCGACAGGCCAATAGTGGCCATCAACAGGCTGGGTGGCGTGAAGGAGGCGTTATTGCTCATCAGCGTTGCACAGCCTTGGGCGCGGCGATGCTGTTGTCATGGATCAACTGGGTGATCATGGCATCGGCCTCGGCGAGCTGGCGGTCATACACGTTGGTGCTGAACGAGGCTTTTTGCGGCGCCTGTTGCGCCAGCACCGGGCCGCTCTGGTCGTGCAGGTCAACGCTGACCTGGGTCGACAAGCCCACCCGCAGCGGGTGCTTGGCCAGCTCGGTGGCGTTGATGTGGATGCGCACCGGTACCCGCTGCACGATCTTGATCCAGTTACCCGTGGCGTTCTGCGCCGGCAGCAAGGCAAATGCACTGCCGGTGCCCGCGCCGAGGCTATCGATGGTGCCGCTGAATTTCACGTCACTGCCATAGATGTCCGACTCGATGTCCACCGGCTGGCCGATGCGCATATCGCGCAGCTGGGTCTCCTTGAAGTTGGCGTCGATCCACAGTTGGTTCAGCGGGATCACCGCCATCAACGCGGTGCCTGGTTGCACGCGCTGGCCCAGTTGCACGGTGCGCTTGGCGACGTAGCCGGTGACCGGCGCGATCAGGGTGCTGCGCGCATCGGTCAGGTAGGCCTGGCGCAGTTGCGCGGCGGCGGCTTGCACGTCCGGGTGGGAGCTGATCACGGTGTCATCCACCAGCGCGTTGGTGGTTTTCAGTTGTTGCTCCAGGTTGGTCAGGGCGTTCTTCGCGGCGGTCAGGCTGTCGCGGGCGTGGGACAGTTCTTCCTGGGAAATCGCGCCACCCTGGGCCAGGGTTTTACGCCGGTTGAAGTTGTCCTGGGCGGTTTGCACGTCGGCTTTCTGCGCGTTGACCTGGGCCTTCATGCCGTCGACGTTGCTGTACAGGCCGCGCACCTGGCGCACAGTGCGGGCCAGGTTGGCCTGGGCACTTTGCAGGCCGACGGCGGCGTCATTCGGGTCGAAGTTGACCAGCACCTGGCCTTCGTGGACCAGGTCGCCATCGTCGGCGCCGATGCTGACCACGGTGCCCGTGACCAGCGGGGTGATTTCCACCACGTTGCCGTTCACATAGGCGTCGTCGGTGCTTTCGCTGAAGCGCCCGTAAAGTTCGTGCCAGGCCCACACGCCGACGACGCTGAGGATGACGATCAGCGCCAGGCCGATCAGCATCACTTTGCGTTTGCGTGGGTTGTTGTCTTTCGGTTGTTCGGTTGCGTTGGTGTTTTCGGCAGTGGCCATGACAAGTACCTCAAATTATTCCGTGCGTGTGGCTGGGGTGGTCGCTGCCACGTTGTCGGCGCTGTAGCCGCCGCCCAGGGCCTGCATCAGTTGAATCGACAGATCGATCTGCGCGGCATTCAGGGTTGCCAGCTGACGCTGGGCCTGCAGCAGTTGCTGCTCGATGCTCAGCACATCCAGGTAGTTACCGATCCCGGAGCTGTAGCGCTGCACCCCGGTGTCGTAGGACTGCTGGGCAATGTCCGCGGCATGTTGCTGGGCCTGGATCTGCCGGCCGGTGTCGCGCAGTTGCGAAAGGGTGTTGCCGATATCGCCCAGGGCTTGCACCAGGGTTTTGTTGTACTGCGCCACCGCCAGGTCGTAGTCGGCGTCGCGGGCATCAAGGTCGGCGCGCAGGCGGCCGCCGTCGAAGATCGGCAGCGAGATCGTCGGTGCAATGTTGAAGAAGCGGCTGGCCGACCCGAACATCGCATCCCCCAGCAACGACTCGGCGCCAGCGCTCGCGCTCAGGTTGAGGTTGGGGTAGAAGCGCGTCTTGCTGGCATCGATGTTCCTGCCTGCCGATTCGACCCGCCAGCGTGCGGCGATCAGGTCCGGGCGCCGCCCCAGCAGCTCGGCTGGCAGCACCGAGGGCACGGCGACCGCGCTGGGTTTCAGCACAGTGGGCCGGGCCAATTCATTGCCACGGTCCGGGCCTTTGCCGAGCAACACGGCCAGGGCGATCTTGGCGCTTTTCAGCTGTTTTTCCGCGTCGATCAATTGCGACTGCGAGCTGGCTTCCAGGCTTTCGGTCTGCTGGTACTGGTATTGGCTGTCGATGCCCGAGTTCAGCCGGCGCTTGCCCAGGTCGAGCATCTGCCGGGTGCGCTTGAGGTCGTCATTGGCCAGGTCGCGCACGATATGGGCCTGGCCCAGGTCGCTGTAAGCCTTGGCCACGTTGGCGGCCAGGGTCAGGCGCGCGGCCTGCTGGTCGACCTGGGCGGCACGCGCCTCGCCCAACGCGGCTTCCCAGGCCGCACGCTGGCCGCCCCAGAGGTCGAAGGTGTAGTTGAAGCTGGCGCCGATATTGCGCACGGTCGAGTAGGCATCGCCCTGCCCGCGTGGGTCCTGGTCTTTCGCCAAGCGCGAGCGGGTCACACCGGCGCTGGCATCCAGGGTTGGCATACGCGCCGCGTCGGCAGCGTAGGCGGCGGCTTCGGCCTGATGGGCACGGGCGCTGGCGACTTGCATGTCCGGGCTGTTTTGCAGGGCTTCCTGGATCAGGCCGTCGAGTTGCGGGTCGCCGAGGCTTTTCCACCAATCGGCGCTGGGCCAGGCGGCACTCGACAGGGGCACGTAGCTCAAGGTCTTACCCGTTTGCAAAGTGCCGGCGTCCAGGCGTTTGCCTTGGGTGTCGAGGCCGCTGTAGTTGGCGCAACCGGCCATGCTCATGGCCACCAGCACCAGGCTGAGTGCACGTGTGTTCATTGATTACCTACCCGCTGGATGACGATGGCGTCACCGGCAGCTACCAGAATTTTCTTGAGGATGCGCTCCAGGGTCTGCAGCTCGCCGGGCTCCAGGGCGCCGGCCAACTCGTTCATCGACTGGGCGCCGATGTGCGGCAGCATGTCGGCCAGGCGCTGGCCGTCTTCGGTGAGCACCAAGCGCACTTGGCGCCGGTCCTGCTCGGAACGCTGGCGCGCGAGCAAGCCTTTCTGTTCCAGGCGGTCGAGCATGCGGGTCATGGAACCGCTGTCCAGGGACAGGTGGCGGCACAGCTCTGCCGGGGTGTCCACGTCGAACTGGGCAATGATGATCAACACCTTGAACTGCGCGGCAGTGACGCCGTACGGCTCCATATGGGTGTCGATAATGCGGTCCTTGAGCAGCGCCGCCCGGCCAAGGAGCAGGCCGAGGTGGCAGTTGCGAAAGCTGTCAGGGGTGAAGTGGGGCATTGGAAGTCACCTTATTACTGCCTAGGCAGTGAATGTATGACGAGATGTTACTGCCTAGGCAGCGGATGTCAAAAGAAATTATTAGCTTGCTTGGTAATTGGCGGATGAATGGTGGGTTTCTAAGGATCACCTGATGGGTTGCGACGCCTTCGCTCAGTAATCTGCGTAGTCCCTTGGCCAGTCGATAGCGCCCTTTCCATGACCTCTTTGAAACAGCTTGCCTGCCTCGCGGCAATCAGCCTGGCGGGTGCGCAAGCGGCCTTTGCGGCTAATTGCACCGTCACCACCAACACCAACGAAACCCTTAATTTCGGCGCGAGCCTGGCCAATGGCAGCCTGACGGTTCCCGCTGACACACCCGACGGCACTGTGATTTACCAGGACACCGTGCAATCGGTTCGAAACGAATGGAAATGCACGGGCGCTTCGCAATACGGCCTGGTGATGAACCCTGCACTGGGCTCGGTCACCAGCGGCTCGACCTACCCTATCGGCAAGACCGGGCTTTCATTCCGGATCTGGATCGACGCACTGAGCCGCTATGAGAGAAGACCTTTCACAATCAAGCCAGACAATTACGGCATCTCCCCAGGCTCGGTACGCCTGGAAATCGTCAAGTCAGGCCCGCTGTCTCCACAGGTCAAGGTCGCTGCCGGCAACCTGGGCAACTTGCAAGCTGACGATCTGATCATCAGCAAGTACAACCTCACCAACCCCCTGGTGCTGAACGCCGCCTCCTGCCAGACCCCTTCCGTCCCCGTCGCCATGGGCGACGACTATCAGCTCTGGGAGTTTCGCGATGCAGGCGCAACCCCTCGCACCATTCGCTTCAACATCGGCTTGAACCAGTGCCAGACCGGTATCAATAAAGTCACCTATTCGCTCAAGGCCACCACCCCCGTCATCGACGCGGCAAAAGGTGTCGTCGCGCTCAATGGCGGCTCCACCGCCAAAGGCATCGGCCTGCAATTGATGGATGATGCCGGGCAACCCATCGCGTTTGATACCACCTACACCTTCAGCGGTTTCACCACCACGGGCGCCAACTTCAAGATCCCCTTGTCGGCCTCGTATTACCGCTTGCCCACCGGCAACGTCGAGGCCGGCAGCGCCAACACCGAAGTCACCTTTATCGTGAACTACCTGTAGCAAACTAAGGATCGTCTGATTTTTCCTACGCCCGGCCACGCCTAGAGTGCCGGGATGCGATTAAAGAACTATCTCCACCAGATCAGCCCCGTCCTGTCCACGCCCCACGCCCCACGCCGCCCGCCGCCTGTTGCGCATTTTTGCGCTGGTGCTGCTGGTGGGCATGCTGGGCGGCGTGTACAGCTTCCTGCTGTTTACGTTCAACAACGAAATCTCCCAGCGGCGCAGCTACATGAGCAGCGCCATCGCCGAGGCCCATACCTTTTTCACCACCCGTGAAGCCCTGCTGGAAAGCCTCAGCCTGTCGGCCACACGCAAGGCGGAATTGAACCTGCCGGTCAACGATGAGGAAATCCGCCTGTTGCTCGGCAAAATCCCGGGTAAGCAATGGAGCATCCGGCTGACCCAGCGCATGCGCGACTTCCTGAAGGCCAAGCAGCTCAACCTGCTGTATGTCGGCACCGATGCCCAGGTACTGCGGCTGTACGATGCGGGGCCCGCGGCGGCCGCTTTTCCCGCGTCCATGCTGGCGCAACTCAATGCGCTCAAGCAGCAGAAAACCCTGCAGGAACTCTGGCTGACTCACACAGACGGTGAACATTCGCAGCTGTATATCTTTATCCGCCTGGATGAACGCGACCTGAACTCCGGCTGGCTCGGCCTGGAGATGGATGACCGTGAAGTCTCCAAGGCGTTGAGCGACCACAGTGCTGGCGAGTTCACCATGTTCAACGCCCAAGGTATGCCTCTATTCAGCAACAGCCGTAACCCGCCGCCCGGGCAACACCTGCCGCACCTGCGCCAGCAGGACTTCTTCGGTTTTGTCGGCGACGGCTGGCTGCCCGAGCAATTGGTGTTGCGCAAACAGCTGAAGTCTTCGGACTGGCAGCTCACCTACTCCATCGACCTGCGTGCCGTCCTTTGGGCGCTATGGCCGCAGATGCTCGGCGCCCTGCTGTTCTGCCTGCTGACCATCAGCCTGGTGTGCCTGCTGACCCGCCGCCTGGAACACCGCTTCATCACACCCGCCATCCACCGCATCCAGGCGCTGGTGGAAAGCGAGCTGTTCAGCCGCGATGTGATCCAGACCGCCCCGGTGGCCCTGTGCGTGCTGCGGCGCACGGACGGCGAAGTGGTGCTGGAAAACACCCTCGCCCAACAATGGCTCGGCCAAGCCGGCGTGCACTTGGGGCCGGGCTGGATTCGTGGTGCCTTCGACCCCGACGCCCCCAGCCTCACCGACTACTTCGAGGCTGCCGACGGTCGCCACCTGTACCTGAGCTGCGCGCCCACCCGCTACAAAGGAGAAGACGTGTTGCTCTGCGCCTTCAGCGACATCAGCGCACGCACCCAGATCGAAGCGGCGCTGGAACAGGCACGCCAATCCGCCGATGCCGCCAACGAAGCCAAGACACTGTTCCTGGCGACCATGAGCCACGAAATCCGCACGCCGCTGTATGGCGTGCTCGGCACCCTGGAACTGCTCGCCCGCACCCGCCTGGATGCCCAGCAGAAAAGCTACCTGCATGCCATCGAAGGTTCCTCGGCGACGCTGCTGCAACTGATTTGCGATGTGCTCGACGTGTCAAAGATCGAAGCCGGCCAACTGGCCCTGGAGTTGAGCGAGTTTTGTGTGCCCAGCCTGGTACAGGAAGTGGTGCAGGGTTACGCCGCCGCCGCACAGAGCAAGGGTTTGCAGCTGTATGCGTGCCTCGACCCGCAACTGCCGCTGCGCCTGATCGGCGATGCCAGCCGCTTGCGCCAGATCCTCAACAACCTGCTGAGCAATGCGGTCAAGTTCACCGACTCCGGGCGCGTGGTACTGCGGGTCAAAAAGCTCAGCCGTGAAGGCGAACGGGCGTGCCTGCAATGGCAAGTTTCGGACACCGGCAAAGGCATCGCCCAGGAAGACCAGGCACTGATCTTCGAGCCGTTCTACCAGACCGAAGGCAACCCCCATGTGATCGCCGGCACCGGCCTCGGCCTGCCCATTTGCCTGCGCCTGACCCACTTGATGAACGGCACCCTGCGCATGGTCAGCGAGCCGGGGCTGGGCAGCAGCTTTTCCCTGACCGTGCCGCTGGAGCAACCCGCTGGCCTCGCGCCGTCGCTGCTGCCGCTGTTGGCACAGGAGGTGGTGCATGTGCTCTCGCCTGTGCGCGAACTGGCCGACAGCCTCTGCGGCTGGCTGCGCCGCTGGGGCGCCCGTGCGCAGGTTGGCCCGCCGTCCAGCGCCGAGCTGGCCGCACCCGCGGTACTGCTCGAACTGGTAGAGCGCAGCCTGGACACCTCCTGGCACGGCCCACGGGTATTCGCCAGCAGCGATGGTGCCCACGAACCGCGGTTCACCGGCGATGGCTGGCAGGTCAACCTCAACGACCTGAACGCAATCCACCAGGCGGTTCGCCACGCCCAGAACGGCCAGGCCGCACCGTCCCAGGCACGTTGCGAGCGGCGCGACCTGCACCCCTTGCACCTGCATATCCTGGTGGCCGAAGACAACGTCATCAACCAGTTGATCCTGCGCGACCAGCTTGAAGAGCTCGGTTGCACCGTAGAGCTGGCCGGCGATGGCGAAGAGGCCTTGTCCCGCTGGCACGAAGGCGCCTTCGACATCGTCCTCACTGACGTCAACATGCCCAAGCTCAATGGCTACGAACTGGCCGAAGCCCTGCGGCGCCTTGGCTGCAACACCCCGATCATCGGCGCAACCGCCAACGCCCTGCGCGGTGAAGATGCCTTGTGCCTGGCGGCCGGCATGAATCACTGCCTGGTCAAACCCTTCACACTGCGAGCCTTGTTCACTGCCCTGGCTCCCTACGCACGAGCTACCCATGAAACCCTGTAGCATTTTGATCGTTGAAGACCATCCCTTTCAGCACCTGTATCTGCAGAACCTGTTCAGCGAGTTGGGTGATTTCGACCTGGTGTGCGCCAGGGACGGCGAAGAGGCGCTGGCGTGTCTGAAACAACGTGACTTCGACCTGGTGCTTACCGACCTACTGATGCCGGGTATGGACGGCGTGCAATTTATCCAGGGCCTGGCCGCACAACCGTCGCGCCCGGCCCTGGCGATCATGAGTGCCGCCTCACGGCGCATGCTGATGGGCGCGAGCCTGGTGGCGAGCAACCTGCAAGTAAAGGTGATCGGGCTGATCTCCAAGCCGGTGAATGCTGCCGCCTTGCGCTGCCTGACCGATCAATTGCTGGCGCTGCGTCAGGTCGTACCGGCAGAGGCGCAGCCCGGCATTGATTGCCAAAGCCTGACGAATGCCCTGGTCAACGGCGAACTGCAAGCCTGGTTCCAACCCAAGAAAGCCCTGAGCAATGGTCGCATCGTTGCGGCTGAAGCGTTAGTGCGCTGGGTTCACCCCGAGCATGGCCTGTTACTGCCGGGTGTGTTCCTGCCGGCCTTGATTGCCTGCCACTTTGAAGAACGCCTGTTGTGGTGCGTGCTCAAACAAGCGATGGCCGCCCAAGCCGTATGGCGCCAACAAGGCTATGACATCCCGGTGTCCATCAACCTGCCCACGCACCTGCTCAACAGCCACGACCTGCCCGACCGCATTCTGGCGTTCGTGCTAGAACACCAGGGGTTGCCGGCACGTATCTGTTTCGAGCTGATGGAATGCTCGGTGCCCGACGATATCAGTAATTTCTACGCCGGCGCCTGCCGCTTGCGCATCAAGGGTTTCGGCCTGTCCCAGGACGATTTCGGCAAGGGCTACAGCTCGTACATGAAGCTGGTGTCGCGTTGGGAGAACGCAACAAGGCGCTGAACTATGAGCGGGTGGACTTGAAGTGCGCTCCACAATTTCCAGAACACCAATAACTAAATGTGGGAGCGGGCTTGCTCGCGAATGCGGTGTGTCAGTCAACAGATTCATTGGCTGATCCACCGCATTCGCGAGCAAGCCCGCTCCCACATTTTTTACTGTGTATGACTCAAAAGTCGCGTTTGTAGAAGATGTCCAGGGAGCTGGCCACGCCACTCGCCACTTCCAGGTACACCTTCTTGCTCAACAGATACCGCAGCGCAATCGTGCTCGCCGGTTCAAACACCCCCACCCCGTAGCGCAGGCTGAGTTTCTCGGTGATCTTGCCGCTGGCCACCACCGCCGTGGTGGTGCCGCTGCCTTGGGTGTCGAGTTCAAAGTCCTGGATACCCAGGTTCTTCGCCAGGTCCGACGTAACCCCGGCGCTGCCCATCAAGCCCAGCCCCAGTGCGGCTTGGGCGAGCATATTGTTGTCTTCGCCGGTGGTGGTCAGCGGACGCCCCAGCACCAAGTAGGACAACGCCTGCTCCTGGCTCATGGCCGGCTCGGAGAAGATTTGCGTGGTGGGCTGCTCGGCGCTGCCGCTCAGACGGATACCGGCGATGATGTCGTCGGTCTTGCGGATCGCTTCGATGTCCAGGTACGGCTGATCCAAGGGGCCTGCGAACAGCAACCGCGCGCGACGCACATCGAGCTTCTGCCCATAGGCACGGTAGCGGCCATCGTTGAGCCACAGCTCGCCACGGGTGTCGAGGTTGTCGCCGATGTGCACGTGCCCCTGCACCTTGGCGGTGAGGCCAAAGCCGGAGAAGTTGAGCTTGTCTTCGCCCACCGCCACATCAATGTCCATCGCCATGGCCATCGGCGGTTTGCCCTCTTCGGTCTGGCTGCCGATGATCACGGTGTCGCCGGAGACCTTGACCGTGGACGGCGGCAACTCCCGCACGGTGATGTCACCGCGTGGGATCTGCACCTTGCCGGCGATGGCCAGCTTGTCATCCTTGAGGCTGATTTTCAGGTCGGGCGCCACTTCGAGCACGGCGTAAGGCTCCACCGTGACCGGCAATTGCGAGCCTTGCAGGCTGAGGTCCACCGCCAGGGCGCGACCCCAGTCGATCCGGCCCTTGAGGCTGCCCTGCCCGGCCTTGCCACTGCGCCAGCCACCGTTGAGTTGCACGCTCTCGCCAGCAATCAGCGCCTGCACGTTGAGGCCCTCAAGGCTGATCGGCAGTTCCGGGCCGGACACTTCGCCCCCCACCAGATTGACGTTGCCGTTGACCTGCGGCGCGAGCAGGCCACCGGAGATACGTCCGTTGCCGTTGAGCTTGCCGCTGAGGGTTTCCACCATCGGCACAAACGGCCGCGCCACCGCCAGATCCAGCCCGACCAGGCTGAAGTTGCCGGTGATCGGCTTGTTTTTCGGCAATGGGTTGATCTGCGCCTGCACCGTCAGTTCACCGAGTTTGCCGCCATGGAAGTTCAGCTGGGTGTCGATGCGCTTGGGGTTGAGGGTGGTTTCCAGCTTCAAGGTGTCGTAGGGGAAGTCCAACCACTGGTCTTTGTCCTTCACGCGCAAGGTGCCGCTGCCGGCATCCACTGCGATCACGCCCTTGGGGCCGCTGTCGGGCAGGTCCAGTTGCAGGTCGGCGTTGAGCTTGCCCTGCCAGGCGAAGTCCTTGGGCAGAAACGCCGCCAGGCTGTCGATGGGGAATTGCTTGAGGTGATAACGCAGCTTGGGCTCGGGCATCAGGCGCTGGTCTTCACCGCACAGGCTGGCAGGGCCGGACACCCAGCAGTGCGCGGCGAAGGTCAACTTGCCGTCGGCCATGCGCTCGATTTTCGCCGGGGCTTGCAGCTTCCAGTCCTGGCCGCCGGCTTGCACATCGCCACTGGCCAGGCGCCCGCGCCAGTTGCCTTTGTCGAGGTTGCCGTCCAACGCCAGGGCCAGCTTGACCAGCGGGCCGGCCAGGTCGAGTTGGACCTTCTGGTTCTTGATGTCGCCTGCGGCGCTGGCGGTCAGGGTGCCGACCTGGGTGTCACCGGATTGGATGCCGCTGCCCTTGAGGTCGATCTTCGCGCGCTGGGCGCTATCCAATGTGGCGTCGAGGCTCAGGCTTTGCAGGCGATTGTCGGCAAAGGCCAGTTGCTGACCCTTGAGGCCGAGTTTGCCTTGGGGCGCGTTGAGGCTACCGGCCACGTCGAGACGCCCGTTGATTTGCCCCCGCAACTGCGGCCACAGCTGGGCCAGGCGCGCCAGCTTGATGTCGATCTGCCCGGCGAGGCGTTGTTGCAGGCTGCCGCTGCCGTTGATGCGGTTGTCGCCCAGGCGGATGTCCAGGTTGGCCAGGGTCCACTGCTCGCCAGCACCTTCGGCCTTGGCCGCGAGTACGGCGGTTTGCCCACGCAGGCGCCCCTTGAGGTCAAGGTCGGCGTTCAGCTTGAGCTGCTCGTTCTTGAACTCGCCCTTGCTGCGCAACGGTCCGGCGAGGGTGCCGGGCAGTTCCGCGACCCAGTACGCCGGGTTCAGCGCCGACAGGTCGAGTGCGGTGTCCCAGGCGATGCCGTCGGCGAACTGCACGTTCAAGTGGCCTTCGGCCTTGCCTTGGCCGGCGGTGAGCTTGAGTTCGGGTAGGAAGATTTGCTGGAGGTCGCCACTGAACGGCGTGACCACATTGAACTTGCCGGCGGGACCGTCGAGGTCGGCCTTGAGGTTGCCGAGGTAGTTGCCGTCCTTGTAGGAAATCTCACCGTTAAACGTACGCAACGCCACCTGCGGTTCGTCGATCACCGGGTACAGGCGATGCCACGGGAAGTCCAGCCAATCGATCTTGGCGTCGGCGCTGAAGCCTTGCTGCCAATCCAATTGGGCCGTGAGCTTGAGGCTTTGTTTTTCGCCTGCCGTCAGGTCCAGGCCGGCGATCTGCGCGCCCTTGGCGTCGACCTTGCCTTGCAGCAGCAGGTCCACCGGGCCTTTTTCCGCGGGCAGTACGGCTTTGCCCAGCAGTTGGTAGCCGCTTTTCAGATCGCCCTTGGCCGTGAGCTCGAGTTGATTGAGTTGCAGGGTGTCGGGCAAGTCGGCGCTGGGCTTGAAGCCATCGGCGGTGATCTGCACCTGTGCCGGGAGGTTGTCCGCCAGGGGTTGCAGCTCGCCGTTGAGCTTGGCGGGCAGGTAACCGCTGCTGTCGGCGTCGAGCTTGAGGGTCTTGAGCAGGTCGCCCTCGACTTTCAGCGCGACAGTCCAGGGCGCGCCGCCTGGCGCGTAAGGCAGGCTCAGATTGCCGGTAACGCTCAATGGCCAATCGCCGGTGGGTTGCAGCAGGCCAGCCAGGTCCAGTACCAAATCGTCGCGTTGCAGGTGCACTGAATCGATCTGCATACCTGCGACGGTCCAGTGCGCGGCCAGTTGCAGGCCCTTGAGTTCTTCGCTGCCGTTGAACAGCAGGCTGCCGACACGAACGTCGCCCAACTGGATCGCCACGGGCAGTTTCAACTCGGGCAATTGGATCGGCCCGCTGCTTTGCTCGGTGGAGGGTGGAAATTGCAGGCTGACCTGCTCCACGTCCAGTTGGTTGACACACAAGGTCATGCGCAACAGGCACGCGGGCGACCAATCCACTGTCGGCGCCTTGAGCTCGACGCGGCTGCTGTCCTGTTGCCACAACAGGTGATCGGCGCTCCAGCGACCACCCAGATGGCCCTGGAAATTCTCCACGCTCAAGCCCGGCACACGGCCCAAGGCCCAGCGGCTGCCCGCCTGGGTGCCGAGTACCGCCCACAGGGCCAGCAACAGCACGGCGAGGATCGCCACCACGGCCAGGCCCGCTATTTTCACACCACGCATCACAACTCAGGCCCCATGGAAAAGTGCAAACGAACGCCGCCCGGATCTTCGAGGGCATGGGCCAGGTCAAGGCGGATCGGCCCCACCGGCGAAACCCAACGGATGCCGACGCCCACGCCGGTCTTCAAGCTGGGCATTTCCAGGGTATTAAACGAGTTGCCCTGGTCGATAAATGTTGCGATCCGCCATTTCTCGGCGATGGAATATTGATACTCGGCGCTCAGGGCCACCATGTAGCGGCCGCCAATGCGGTCGCCGCGGTCGTTTTCGGGGGACAACGTCTGGTACTCGTAGCCGCGCACGCTCTGGTCGCCACCGGCAAAGAAACGCAGCGACGGCGGCACCGATTTGTAGCCATTGGTGGCACTGCCGCCGACCTGGGCGCGCGCAAGGAAGCGATGGTTGTCCCACAAGGTGGTCAGGCCTTTGACCATGGCCGTGCCGTAAAGCAGGTTGGTGTCGGAGCCCAGGCCTTCTTTGGCCACCTTGGAATCAAATTGCAGGCGGTAGCCGTGGTGCGGGTCGATGCGGTTGTCGCTGCGCAGGTAGGAATAGCTGATGCCCGGCATCACCAGGTTGCTGAGGCCGGAATCATTGCCCAGGCGATATTCTTCGCGCTGGTATTTGAGCGAGATCACCCGGGTCCAGCCGCTGGGCAGCTTGCTGTGCCATTCGGGGCCGAGGGTGAGCAATTTACTCAGGGTGTCGGTGTTGGCCAGTTCTTCGTTCTGATAGCCACCGGCGAAGCGCAGTTTGTCGGTGAGGGGCGGGTCCAGCGGGATGTCGTACCACAGCCCGACGTTCTGCCGAGGAGCCGACAATTCGGCTTCCCAGCCGTAACTGTGGCCCTGGGGGTTGACCCAGTGACGTGTCCAGTTGGCCTTGCCACGTGGGCCGACGTCGGTCGAAAAACCCAGGCCAAGGCCCATGGTGCGTGGCTTGCGGGTCTGCAGTTGCACGGCTACCGGAATCACATCGTTGGCCGAGGCGGCGGGCGCGGCGTCCACGCGCACGCCTTCGAAAAAGCCGCTGGCTTGCAGGTTCTGGTTGAGCTCGGCGATCAGTTCGGAATCGTAGGGAGCGCCGCTTTTGAACGGCACCATGCGTTGCAGCAGTTCTTCGTCGAACGGCGTGTCGCCCTTGAAGTTGACCTGGCCCAAGGTATAACGCGGACCGCTGTCATAGATCAGTTCGATGTCGGCGACACCCGCCTTAGGGTCCACCGCGAGTTTCTGGCTGGTAAAGCGCCCACTGAAAAAGCCGTAGCGCGAGGCCTGGTTCTGGATCAGACGCTTGGCGTCTTCGTAATGGCCGTGGTTGAGCACGGCGCCGGGTTTGAGGTCGTCGCTGGCGGGCACGCGAAATGCCTTGAGGTTCGCGGCCTGGCCGTCGACCCGAATGGTCACGTCGCGCAAATGCACCGGTTCGCCGGGGTCGATGGTGAGGATCAGGCGCGGGTTCTTGCCGCCCTTCACGTCGCTCTCGATCTGTGGCTGATAGAAGCCCAGGGCCTGGGCCGCTTTACGCGCCTGCTCCTCGGCGCCACGGCTGAACCGCAGCAAGGCCTCTTCATCACGATCGCCCACCCCGCCGATGTAGCCTTCGATGTTGGCTTTCAACGCGTCGTTTGAGGGCTTGATGCGCACGTCCAATTCGCTTTGCGCCAACGCGCCGCAGCTTGTGAACAGCAGAATCAAGCCGCTGGTAAATCTTCCTGGAAACTTCATAGGCGCGGATGCTACACGAGCTTGGGAGTTTCTTAGAACTCGGATGAATCTGAAAAATTCTGCGCTAAGCCGTTGCAGCATGTAACGCCTGGGGATTGGGGTGGAAAAAAACATGTTCCAGCACAGGTCCTACGGCGACTTCACCAATCTCCTCATAGCCCTGGCGTTTATAGAACTCCAGATAGCGAGAATTCCCAGTGTCCAGCACCACACCGGATGAGTGCGGGTCTTCGGCGCACCAATTGTGCACCGCCTCCAGCAGTTGCTCGCCGTAGTGTTTGCCCTGGAATTGCGGGTGAATGCCCAACAGCGGCAGCATATGCACCGCCTCGCCGGGGAGACAGGCCAGCACCGCGTGGTGATAGTCGAGGTAACGCCGGGTGCCACGCACCCCGGTGCTCAGCCACATGCGGATCTGCCAGGCCCAGCTCTCGGTGATCCCCAGGCGGCGCTGCGGGGGGGCGATCAGTGCGATGCCGATCAGGCGGTCGTTGACGAACAGGCCGATGGCGGGAAGCTTCTGGAAAAAATGCTGCTTGACCAGTTCGCGCACGGTGGCGCGTACCCGCTGTTCATAACCGGGACGTTCGGCTTCGAAGATGTAGGCGAACGTCGGCTCATGCCGATAGGCCTGGTACAACAGGGAGCGGGCCTCGCGGGAATAGCCGCTGTTGAGCAGGCGAATTTCGGCGGTGGCAGTGGACGTGTCCGGCATACAGTTGATCTCCCTGGGCGCCATTGAAAAGGATGGCGTTCTTATGGGTACGAACCTACGCGACTCCAGTCGTTCCCAGACATTAGCAGTGCATCCATCCTACCGCCACGCTGGCCCCCGTCCGACTTGTCGGCTAGCATCGCCCTTTTGCCCAGACTGGACTGCCGACCATGAAAATCGTCTCCTTCAATATCAATGGGCTGCGCGCCCGCCCACATCAGTTGGCGGCGCTGATTGAAAAGCATCAACCGGATGTGATCGGCCTGCAGGAAACCAAGGTCCACGACGACCAGTTCCCCCTGGCCGAAGTGCAGGCTCTTGGCTATCACGTGTACTACCACGGCCAAAAAGGCCACTACGGCGTGGCCCTGCTTTCGCGCAAGCCGGCATTGAGCCTGCACAAAGGTTTCGCCAGCGATGAAGAAGACGCCCAGCGCCGTTTTATCTGGGGCACTTTCGCCGACGAGCACGGCACTCCGATCACCATCATGAACGGCTATTTCCCACAAGGTGAAAGCCGCGACCACCCGACCAAGTTCCCCGCCAAGCAGCGCTTCTATGAAGACTTGCAACAGCTGCTGGAAAGCCAGTTCAGCAATGACCAGCCGTTGGTGGTGATGGGCGACATCAACATCTCGCCGGAAGACATCGACATCGGCATCGGCCCGGACAACGCCAAGCGCTGGCTGAAAACCGGCAAGTGCAGCTTCCTGCCGGAAGAGCGTGAGTGGATGGCGCGCCTGAAGAACTGGGGCCTGGTGGACAGCTTCCGTCACCTGAACCCGGATGTGGCCGATCGTTTCAGCTGGTTCGACTACCGTAGCCGAGGGTTCGAGGATGAGCCCAAGCGCGGGCTGCGGATTGACGTGATCATGGCGTCCAATGGTTTGCTGTCACGGGTCAAGGATGCGGGGGTGGATTACGAATTGCGCGGGCTGGAAAAGCCGTCTGATCACGCACCGATCTGGCTTGAATTGAGCTGATCTCAGGTTGCACCCAGTCAACCCGTGGGAGCTGGCTGGTGTGGGAGATTCTATGGTGGAGGCAACATCTCCACCGACAGTCCCACCGCCTTCGCAGCCTCGCTAACTCCCACAGGGGATTGGCAATGCCTGGGCGATCTCCAGCCGAGCGCCTATTGAGCATCAACACCAATCAACTGTGGGAGCGGGCTTGCCCGCGAATGCGGTGGGTCCGTCAGTGCATATTGTTCTGACATTGCGCTTTCGCGGGCAAGCCCGCTCCCACATTTTTGCCCTGTGAACACCTGTCATATTTACGCAATCTTACTGACTTATTCTCGCGGCACTCCCTTTGGCCCAAGAAGGTGCCGGCATGCGGCTGCGCGCTCTGTTCCTGCTGACTCTGTTTCCCCTCCACGCGGTGTGCGCCGCCCTGCCCGTTCCCGATCAAGGCCCCGCTTTGCGCATCCAGGGCTCCAACACCATTGGCGCGGCACTGGGGCCGGCGTTGGTCAAGGGGTTGATGGAGCACCAGGGCTTGCAGGCGGTGCACAGCGAACCCGGCGACGGCGCCAATGAGCTGCGGGTACTGGGCAAGAATCGCCAAGGCAAAACCGTATTGATCGAGATCGCCGCCCACGGCTCCAGCACCGGGTTTGCCGCGCTGAAAAAATCCAGCGCCGACCTGGCCGCGTCATCCCGCCCGATCAAGGACGGCGAACTGGTCGAGCTCGAGCCCCTCGGCGACCTGAAAAGCCCCGACGCCGAGCAGGTCATCGCCATCGACGGCCTGGCCATCATCCTCAACCCACAGAACCCGTTGGCCAGCCTGAACACCGAGCAACTGGCGCAGATCTTCAACGGTGAAGTGACCACCTGGGAGGCCTTGGGCGGTGTCGGCGGCGCCATTCATTTATATGCGCGGGATGACCAGTCCGGCACCTACGACACCTTCAAGGAACTGGTGCTGCGCCTGCGCGGCAAACCGCTGGCGGCGTCGGCCAAACGCTTCGAGTCCAGTGAACAGCTGTCCGATGCCGTGAGTCAGGACCCCCAGGGTATCGGCTTTATCGGCCTGCCCTATGTGCGCCAGGCCAAGGCCGTGGCGATTGTCGATGGTGACTCGCAGTCGATGTTGCCGCTCAACAGCCTGATCGCCACCGAGGACTACCCACTGTCGCGCCGACTGTTTTTCTATCTGCCGCCGTCCAGCCACAACCCGTGGGCCAAGGCGCTGGTCGACTTTAGCCAGAGCAGCAAGGGCCAGGCGATTGTCGCCGCCAACGGGTTTATCGCGCAGCGGGTGCAGGCGATGGCCGTGGAACCGCGCCCGTCGATGCCTGAGGACTATCAACGTATCGCCCGTGAAGCCCAGCGCCTGACCGTGAACTTTCGTTTCGAAGAAGGCAGTGCCAGCCTGGACAACAAGGCACGCCAGGATTTGCAGCGAGTGGTGGCGTATCTCAAAGGCCACGACAAGCTCGACCGCCAAGTCACCCTGGTGGGCTTTGGCGATGCCAAGAATGACCCGCAGCGTGCGGCGCTGCTGTCGAAGTTGCGGGGCATGGCGGTGCGGCGCGAGCTGGTCAAGAGCGGCGTGGTGCTGAGGGATATTCGCGGGTTTGGCGCGCAGATGCCGGTGGCGGCGAATACGGCGGATGAGGGCCGGATCAAGAATCGGCGGGTGGAGGTTTGGGTGTACTGAACCCTGGTTTTGTGTTGTTAACACTGGCCTCTTCGCGAGCAAGCCCGCTCCCACATTTTGAATGTGTTCACAAATCAAAGTGTGGGAGCGGGCTTGCTCGCGAATGCAGGCGACTCGGTCCTTCTTACTGCCCGCTGCGCATCAACTCCCGGGGCACATACTTGCCAATCTCGAACTTGCCAATCGCCGCCCGGTGCACTTCATCCGGCCCATCGGCCAGGCGCAGGGTGCGTTGCATGGCGTACATGTAGGCCAGCGGGAAGTCGTTGGACACCCCCGCACCGCCATGGATCTGGATCGCGCGGTCGATCACCTTCAACGCCACGTTCGGCGCCACCACCTTGATCTGGGCGATTTCGCTTTTCGCCACTTTGTTGCCCACGGTGTCCATCATGTACGCCGCCTTCAAGGTCAGCAGGCGTGCCATGTCGATCTCCATGCGTGAGTCGGCAATCTTGTCGATATTGCCGCCCAGGCGCGCCAATGGCTTGCCGAACGCGGTGCGGCTGACCGAGCGTTTGCACATCAATTCCAATGCGCGCTCGGCCATGCCAATGGAGCGCATGCAGTGGTGGATACGGCCTGGGCCAAGGCGGCCTTGGGCGATTTCGAAGCCGCGACCTTCGCCGAGCAGGACGTTTTCGTACGGAACCCGCACGTTGTCGAACAGCACTTCGGCGTGGCCGTGGGGCGCGTCGTCGTAGCCGAATACCGGCAGCGGGCGCACGATCTTCACGCCAGGGGTGTCCACCGGCACCAGGATCATCGAATGCTGCTGGTGGCGCGGTGCGTCGGGGTTGCTCAAGCCCATGAAGATCAGGATCTTGCAGCGCGGATCACAGGCGCCGGAGGTCCACCACTTCTTACCGTTGATCACCCATTGGTCGCCCTGGCGCTCGGCACGGGCGGCCATGTTGGTGGCGTCGGATGAGGCCACGTCCGGTTCGGTCATGGCGAAGGCCGAGCGGATCTCACCGCGCAGCAGGGGTTGCAGCCAGCGTTGTTTCTGCTCTTCGTTGGCGTAGCGCACCAGCACTTCCATGTTGCCGGTGTCGGGGGCGGAGCAGTTGAACGGCTCCGGGCCCAGCAGGGAGCGGCCCATGATTTCGGCCAATGGCGCGTATTCGAGGTTGGTCAGGCCGGCACCCAGCTCGGATTCCGGCAGGAACAGGTTCCACAGGCCTTCGGCTTTGGCCTTGGCTTTCAGCTCTTCCATGATCGCGGTGGGCTGCCAGCGGTCGCCTTCGCTGACCTGGCGTTCGAACACCGGCTCGGCGGGGTAAACGTATGCATCCATAAACGCAGTGACGCGTTCACGCAGTTCCTGAACCTTGGGCGAATAGGCGAAATCCATGAGCAGCTCCCTTCTCTGAGAGGTTGTTTAGGTCATGCAATCGATGCTAGAACAGCGTTGATAATTTACCTAGCCTATTCTCGGCGTGTATTAACATTCATCACCGATATATGATCGACGTATGACCACCTAACAATAAGAGCGCAACGAAATGAATCTGAGCAAGGTCGACCTCAACCTCTTTATCGTCTTCGACGCGATCTACACCGAAGCCAACCTGACCCGCGCCGGGCAGATCGTGGGCATCACCCAGCCAGCGGTGTCCAACGCCCTGGCGCGTCTGCGCGAGACCTTCAACGACCCGCTGTTCGTGCGCACCGCCCAGGGCATGGTGCCCACACCGATGGCACAGAACATCATCGGCCCGGTGCGCAATGCGCTGTCGTTGTTGCGGGTGTCGGTGCAGGAAAGCCGCATCTTCAACCCGCAGCAAGCGGCCAAGACCTACCGCATCAGCATGACCGACCTCACCGAAGCGGTGATTTTGCCGCCGCTGTTCCAGCGCCTGCGCCGCCTGGCACCCACGGTGGTGATCGAGAGTTTCCTGTCCAAACGCCGCGAAACCACCAAGGAGCTGGCTGCCGGGCGCCTGGATTTCGCCGTGGACGCGCCACTCAACACCGACCCCCAGGTGCGCCACGTCAAGCTGATGGAAGACCGCTACGTGTGCGCGATGCGCAAGGGCCACCCGCTGGCGGGCAAGGACAAGCTGACCCTGGATGATTACCTGGGGCTGACCCACATTCATATCTCCAGCCGCCGCAACGGTTTGGGCCATGTGGACCTGGCACTGGGCAAGATGGGCTTGCAACGCAAGATCGCCCTGCGTTCCCAGCATTATTTGATGGCGTCGCAGGTGTTGCAGCAGACCGACATGGTCATGACCGTGCCCGAACGCTTCGCTCGCCGTCATGAATTGCACTGGTTCAACCTGCCGGTGAACGACGTGCCGCCGGTGGAAACCCATCTTTACTGGCACGAAAGCACCGACCAGGACCCGGCGAACCGCTGGATGCGCGAGCAGATGATCGAGTTGTGCCAGCAGGTGACGGCGCACGAAAAGAAATTGGATGGCAAGCAGGCTTGAGTGGCTTTTTTGTGGCAAGCGCTCTTGTTACGGACGGCGACCTGCTTGACGTTAACGTCAAGCAGCCATTAGCTTAGCGCCCAAGACTTCTTCCTGGGCACTGCCATGAGTACCACCTACAGCATCTCCGACCTCGCCCGCGAGCTCGACATCACCACCCGCGCCATTCGCTTCTATGAAGAACAAGGCCTGCTGGCCCCGGAACGGCGGGGCCAGGAGCGCATCTACTCGGCGCGGGACAAGGTCAGCCTCAAGCTGATCCTGCGTGGCAAGCGTATCGGTTTTTCCCTGGCCGAATGCCGCGAACTGATCGAACTCTACGACCCCACCAGCGGCAACCACATCCAGCTCAACAGCATGCTCAGCAAGATCGCCGAGCGCCGTGAGCAGTTGGAGCAGCAACTGCTGGACATCGAACAGATGAAACTGGAACTGGACACCGCCGAAGAGCGTTGCACCCAGGCCCTGGCCCACACCATGAGCCAGGTTGGCCATTGATCAGAAGGTAACTGCCATGTCCCTCCCCTCCCATGTGCGCCTGGTGGAAGTCGGCCCGCGCGACGGTTTGCAGAATGAAGCCCAGCCGATCAGCGTGGCCGACAAGGTCCAACTGGTGGACGCGTTAAGCGCCGCAGGCTTGAGCTATATCGAAGTCGGCAGCTTTGTCTCGCCCAAATGGGTGCCGCAGATGGCCGGGTCGGCCGAGGTGTTCGCGCAGATCCAGCGCAAGCCCGGCGTAACCTACGGCGCGCTCGCGCCGAACCTGCGTGGTTTTGACGATGCGCTGGCCGCGGGGGTGAAGGAGGTCGCAGTGTTCGCGGCGGCATCCGAGGCGTTTTCCCAGCGCAATATCAACTGTTCCATCAGCGAGAGCCTGGAACGTTTCGCGCCGATCATGGCCGCGGCCAAACAGCACGGCATCAGCGTGCGTGGTTATGTGTCGTGCGTGCTGGGCTGCCCTTACGAGAGCGAGATTGCGCCGGAGCAAGTCGCCGCGGTCGCACGGGAGTTGTATGCCATGGGCTGCTACGAGGTGTCCCTGGGCGACACCATCGGCACCGGCACGGCGGGGGCCACGCGGCGATTGTTCGAGGTGGTCGGCGCGCAGGTGCCACGGGACAAGCTGGCCGGGCATTTCCATGACACCTATGGGCAGGCCATCGCGAACATCTACGCCAGCCTGCTGGAAGGGATCCATGTGTTCGACAGCTCTATCGCGGGCCTCGGTGGCTGCCCCTATGCCAAGGGCGCCAGTGGTAACGTCGCCACCGAAGATGTGCTGTACCTGCTCAACGGCCTGGGTATCGACACCGGTATCGACCTGCAGGCGTTGATTCGCGCGGGTGAGCAAATCAGCCACGTGCTGGGTCGGCCGACGGGGTCGCGAGTAGCCAAGGCGCGTAGGGCCAGTTGAGTAGCGTAGCCGTGACAATGTGTTACCGCACGACTACACATCGAGTAACACGGGAACATATTTTGTCGCATTAGCCGTAGGCTGTTGCCCACACAAAAACCAAGTAATTGATTTTAAAGGATTTTTAAAAGTTGGCACGGCTCCTGCTATCTCTATGGCATAACAAGAATAAAAAGCGCCAAACCTAATAAAAATAAGACGAAACGACTCTGACATAACAAAAACAACACGGCAGAGACGCAGCTAACAGATTTTTTTGGAGAAGATGTGCTTCGCAGGGAACGGCATCGCCGAAACCCGCGACCAGTAGAGAACAATAAAACTACCTTCAGGTAGCTACCCACTGGTTGGATCGCGTACGAAGAAGCAGATCAGCGCTCAAAAAAATACGTTTGCTCTTGACCCCGGATGGGGGTCGCCAAAAACAGCGGTAAAGGGTAACGGTTACCAAAAACAACAATAGACCGCCCCTCAATAATAAAAAAAGAGCACGTAACGACAAATTAAAGGGGACCTTTGGGTCCCCTTTGTGCTTTCTGCGATTCAGCGATTTGCCTGACACCGCGCTATTCAAAATGTGGGAGCGGGCTTGCCCGCGAAAGCGGCGGATCAGGCAACACACCTGTAACTGACAGACCGCTATCGCAGGCAAGCCAGCTCCCACATTGAGCCTCACTGTGACGGGGGCTGCATGCGCAACTCTTGCATCGAAATCTCGCGCATCCGGAATTTCTGGATCTTGCCCGTCACCGTCATCGGAAACTCATCCACGAATTTGAAATGCCTGGGCGTCTTGAAGTGCGCAATGCGGCCCTTGCACCAGGTTTGCAGCTCCAGCGCGTTGGCCACATGGCCGGGATGAAACTTGACCCAGGCGACGATCTCTTCACCGTATCGCTCGTCGGGAATGCCGATGACCTGCACGTCTGCCACCGCCGGATGGGTGAAGAAAAACTCCTCAAGCTCACGCGGGTACACGTTCTCTCCGCCACGAATGATCATGTCCTTGTTGCGCCCGGCGATGCACACGTAGCCGTGGGCGTCCATGCTTGCCAGGTCGCCGGTGTGCATCCAGCCAGCGTCGTCGATCGCTTCGCGGGTGGCGTCGGGATTGTGCCAGTAGCCGAGCATGACGCTGTAGCCACGGGTGCAGAGTTCGCCGATCTCACCGCGCGCAACCGTGTTGCCGTCGGCGTCGATGATCTTGCTTTCCAGTTGCGGCTGGGTGCGGCCAACCGTGGTCACGCGGCGCTCCAGGTCGTCATCCGCACCGGTTTGCAAAGACACCGGGCTGGTTTCAGTCATGCCGTAGGCTATCTGCACCTCGCTCATGTGCATCTCGCTGATCACCCGGCGCATCACTTCGATGGGGCAGGTGGCGCCGGCCATGATGCCGGTGCGCAGGGTGGACAGATCAAAGTCGCCAAGCTGCGGATGATCGAGCATGGCGATGAACATGGTGGGCACGCCATACAAGCCGGTGGCACGTTCTTCGGCGACGGCAGTCAGGGTCAACAGCGGGTCGAAGCCATCATTCGGGTAGATCATGGTGGTGCCATGGGTGATGCAGCCCAGGTTGCCCATGACCATGCCGAAACAGTGATACAGCGGCACAGGGATCACCAGGCGATCCTGCGCGCTCAGGCCCAGGCTTTCGCCGACCATGTAGCCATTATTGAGGATGTTGTGGTGACTGAGGGTGGCACCCTTGGGAAAGCCGGTGGTGCCGGAGGTGTACTGGATATTCACGGCCTGATCGAAGCGCAGGCTGGCCTGGCGGGAGTGCAACTGTTCGGGCGGGATACCTGCCCCGAGCGCCGCCAACTGCGACCACGGCAGGAATCCCGACGGCGGGCTGGGGTCGAGACTGATCATGCCACGCAGGTCCGGCTTCAAAGCCTGCAGCATCCCGTGGTAATCGGAGGTCTTGAACGCCCCGGCGCACACCAGCCACTGACAGCCGGATTGCTTGAGCACGTATTCCAACTCGCTACTGCGATAGGCCGGGTTGATGTTGACCAGGATCACGCCCAGCTTGGCGCTGGCGATCTGGCTGATGCACCACTCGGCGCAATTGGGCGCCCAGATCCCCAGGCGGTCGCCGGTTTGCATGCCCAGGGCGAGGAAGGCCCGGGCGTGCAGGTCAACGGTTTCAGCGAGTTGGCGCCAGGTGTAGCGACGTTGTTGATGGCGCACTACCAGGGCTTCGCCATCGGGAAACTGTGCAGCGGTTTGATCAAAGGCCTGGCCAATCGTCATGGCCAGCAAGGTCTTGTCCTGAGAACCGCGGCTGTAGCTCGGATTCGGTTGTTCCATAACGACCCCTATTGTCTTTTTTGTTAGGTTGACGTTTACGTAAACTACGATTGACAGCGCCTTAACGCAAGCTTACGTTAACGTAAAGGTGAGCGCCCTCCTCCCGGCGTTGAACCCACACAAAAACAACGCTCACATTAAGGTGCCTGTCCATGAGTTACCCGTCCCTGAACTTCGCCCTCGGCGAAACCATCGACATGCTGCGCGACCAGGTGCAGTCCTTCGTCGCCAAGGAAATCGCCCCCCGCGCGGCACAAATCGACAGTGACAACCTGTTCCCCGCCGACCTGTGGCGCAAGTTCGGCGACATGGGCCTGCTTGGCATCACCGTCCCGGAAGAATACGGCGGCGCTGGGCTGGGCTATCTGGCCCACGTGGTGGCCATGGAAGAGATCAGCCGCGGCTCGGCGTCGGTGGCGTTGTCCTACGGCGCCCATTCCAACCTGTGTGTGAACCAGATCAACCGCAACGGCAATCACGCGCAGAAACTCAAGTACCTGCCCCAACTGATCAGCGGCGAACACGTTGGCGCCCTGGCCATGAGCGAACCGAACGCCGGCTCCGACGTGGTCTCGATGAAACTGCGCGCCGACAAGCGCGGCGACCACTATGTACTCAACGGCAGCAAGACCTGGATCACCAACGGCCCCGACGCCAACACCTACGTGATCTACGCCAAGACCGACCTGGAAAAGGGTCCCCACGGCATCACCGCATTTATCGTCGAGCGCGACTGGAAGGGTTTCAGCCGCAGCAACAAATTCGACAAGCTGGGCATGCGCGGCTCCAACACCTGCGAGCTGTTTTTCGATGACGTGGCGGTGCCCGAGGAAAACATCCTCGGCGTACTCAACGGCGGCGTGAAAGTGCTGATGAGCGGCCTGGACTACGAACGCGTGGTGCTGTCCGGCGGCCCCACCGGGATCATGCAAGCGTGCATGGACCTGATCGTGCCCTACATCCACGACCGCAAGCAGTTCGGCCAGAGCATCGGTGAATTCCAGCTGATCCAGGGCAAGGTCGCCGACATGTACACCCAACTCAATGCCAGCCGTGCCTACCTCTATGCCGTGGCCCAGGCCTGCGAGCGCGGCGAGACCACGCGCAAGGACGCCGCCGGCGTGATCCTCTACAGCGCCGAACGCGCCACGCAGATGGCCCTCGACGCGATCCAGATCCTGGGTGGCAACGGCTACATCAACGAATTCCCCGCCGGCCGCCTGCTGCGCGACGCCAAGCTGTACGAAATCGGCGCCGGCACCAGTGAGATCCGCCGGATGCTGATCGGCCGCGAACTGTTCAACGAAACCCGCTGAGGGAGCGCGCCATGGCCACCTTGCATACCCAGCTCAACCCGCGCTCGGCGGAATTTGCCGCCAATAACGCGGCGATGCGCCAGCAGGTCGATGCCCTGCACACCCTGCTCGCCCACGTCAGACAAGGCGGCGGCGCGCAAGCCCAGGAGCGGCACACCTCACGCGGCAAACTGCTGCCGCGCGAGCGCATCAACCGCCTGCTCGACCCAGGCTCGCCCTTCCTCGAACTCAGCCAACTCGCCGCCCATCAGGTGTATGGTGAGGACGTACCCGCCGCCGGCGTGATTGCCGGGATCGGCCGCGTGGAGGGCGTCGAATGCATGATCGTCGCCAACGATGCCACCGTGAAAGGCGGCTCCTACTACCCGCTCACGGTGAAAAAACACCTGCGCGCCCAAACCATCGCCGAGCAGAACCGCCTGCCGTGCATCTACCTGGTGGACTCCGGCGGCGCCAACCTGCCGCGTCAGGATGAAGTGTTCCCTGACCGCGAGCACTTCGGGCGGATCTTCTTCAACCAGGCCAACATGAGCGCCCAGGGCATCCCGCAGATCGCCGTGGTGATGGGCTCTTGCACCGCCGGCGGCGCGTATGTGCCGGCCATGGCAGACGAAGCGATCATGGTGCGCCAGCAAGCCACTATCTTTCTCGCCGGCCCTCCCTTGGTAAAGGCCGCCACGGGTGAAGTGGTGAGTGCCGAAGACCTCGGCGGCGCCGATGTGCACTGCAAGATTTCCGGGGTGGCCGACCACTACGCCGACAACGACGAACACGCCCTTGCGCTGGCCCGGCGCAGCGTGGCCAACCTCAACTGGCGCAAACAGGGCGAATTGCTGCAACGCACGCCCGTAGCGCCGTTGTACAGCGGCGAGGAGCTGTATGGCGTGATCCCCGCCGATGCCAAGCAGCCGTTCGACGTGCGCGAAGTGATCGCACGGCTGGTGGATGGCTCGGTGTTCGATGAGTTCAAGGCGCTGTTCGGCACCACCCTGGTGTGCGGCTTTGCGCACCTGCACGGCTACCCGATAGCGATCTTGGCGAACAACGGCATCCTGTTCGCCGAAGCCGCGCAAAAAGGCGCGCACTTTATCGAGCTGGCCTGCCAGCGCGGCATTCCGCTGCTGTTTTTGCAGAACATCACCGGTTTCATGGTTGGCCAGAAATACGAAGCCGGCGGCATCGCCAAGCACGGCGCCAAGCTGGTCACGGCGGTGGCCTGCGCCAAGGTGCCGAAGTTCACGGTAATCATCGGCGGCAGCTTTGGTGCAGGTAACTACGGCATGTGCGGCCGCGCGTATGACCCACGGTTCTTGTGGATGTGGCCGAACGCCCGCATTGGCGTGATGGGCGCCGAACAGGCCGCCGGGGTGCTGGTGCAGGTCAAGCGCGAACAGGCCGAACGGGCCGGCAACGCCTTTAGTGCCGAGGAAGAACGAGCGATCAAGCAGCCGATCCTCGACCAGTATGAAACCCAGGGCCACCCCTACTATTCCAGCGCACGCCTGTGGGACGACGGTGTCATCGACCCGTTGCAAACCCGCGACGTGCTGGCCCTGGCCCTCTCTGCTGCGTTGAATGCCCCCATCGAGCCGAGCCGCTTCGGCGTGTTCCGCATGTAAATGGAGCTGTACCCATGAGCGATTTCAATACCCTCGAACTGATCACCGACAGCCGTGGTTTCGCCACGCTGTGGCTCAGTCGTGAAGCCAAGAACAACGCGTTCAACGCCGAGATGATCCGCGAACTGATCATTGCCCTCGACCGGGTACAGGGCGATCCAACCCTGCGCTTCCTGGTGTTGCGCGGGCGCGGCAGGCATTTCAGCGCAGGCGCCGACCTGGCCTGGATGCAGCAGTCAGCCGAACTGGATTACCACACCAACCTGGACGACGCCCGCGAACTGGCGGAGCTGATGTACAACCTGGCCAAGCTGAAGATCCCGACCCTGGCGGTGGTGCAAGGCGCGGCCTACGGTGGCGCGCTGGGCTTGATCAGTTGCTGCGACATGGCGATTGGCGCCGATGATGCGCAGTTCTGCCTGTCGGAAGTGCGCATCGGTCTGGCCCCCGCGGTGATCAGCCCATTCGTGGTCCAGGCCATCGGCGAACGTGCGGCGCGGCGCTACGCCCTCACGGCCGAACGCTTTGGCGGCCAGCGCGCGCGGGAAATCGGCCTGCTGGCGGAAAGTTATCCGGTTGCCGACCTCGACCTGCATGTCGAACTGTGGATCACCAATCTGTTGCAAAACAGCCCGGCGGCAATGCGCGCCAGCAAGGATTTGCTGCGTGAAGTGGGCAACGGCGCCCTCACCCCGGCGTTGCGGCGCTATTGCGAAAATGCCATCGCACGGATTCGCGTGAGTGCCGAGGGCCAGGAAGGCTTGCGTGCCTTCCTGCAAAAACGTCCGCCCAGCTGGCAAGCACAGGAGCCGCGCCCATGAGTCCATTGACCACCGTACTAGTGGCCAATCGCGGTGAAATTGCCTGCCGCGTCATGCGTACCGCCAAGGCCATGGGTCTGACCACCGTGGCCGTGCACAGCGCCACCGACCGCGATGCGCGGCATAGTCGCGAGGCGGATATTCGGGTCGACCTGGGCGGCAGCAAGGCCACCGAGAGTTACCTGCAGATCGACAAACTGATCGCCGCCGCCCAGGCCAGCGGCGCCCAGGCGATTCATCCGGGCTATGGCTTCTTGTCGGAAAACGCCGCATTTGCCCGTGCGATTGAGGCCGCAGGCCTGATCTTTCTCGGCCCGCCCGCCTCGGCCATTGATGCGATGGGTAGCAAATCCGCCGCCAAGGCGCTGATGGAAACCGCCGGCGTGCCGCTGGTGCCGGGCTATCACGGCGCCGCCCAGGACCTGGAGACCTTCCGCGACGCGTGCGAGCGCATCGGCTATCCGGTATTGCTCAAGGCCACTGCCGGCGGTGGCGGCAAGGGCATGAAAGTGGTCGAGGACGTCAGCGGGCTCGCCGACGCCCTCGCCTCCGCCCAGCGGGAGGCCTTGTCGTCGTTCGGCAATGGGCAGATGTTGGTCGAGAAATACCTGCTCAAGCCACGCCATGTGGAGATCCAGGTGTTTGCCGATCAGCATGGGCATTGCCTGTACCTCAACGAGCGCGACTGCTCGATCCAGCGACGCCATCAAAAGGTCGTCGAGGAAGCCCCGGCGCCGGGCCTGAGTGTTGAACAGCGCAAGGCCATGGGCGAAGCGGCGGTGCGTGCGGCCCAGGCCATCGGTTACGTGGGGGCTGGCACCGTGGAGTTTCTGCTGGATGCGCGCGGCGAGTTCTTCTTCATGGAGATGAACACGCGCCTGCAAGTGGAACATCCGGTGACCGAAGCGATCACCGGCCTCGATCTGGTGGCCTGGCAGATTCGCGTCGCCCAGGGCGAAGCGCTGCCCATCACCCAGGAACAGGTGCCGCTGATCGGGCATGCCATTGAAGTGCGGCTGTATGCTGAAGACCCGGCCAATGATTTCCTGCCGGCCACCGGCCACCTGGCGCTGTACCGCGAATCCGCACCAGGCCCTGGGCGCCGGGTAGACAGCGGCGTCGCCCAAGGCGACAGCGTGTCGCCGTTCTACGATCCGATGCTCGGCAAGCTGATTGCCTGGGGCGAAGACCGTGAACAGGCGCGCCTGCGCTTGTTGAGCATGCTCGATGAATTTGCCGTCGGCGGGCTCAAGACCAACCTGGGCTTTTTGCGACGCATCATCGGCCATCCGGCGTTTGCCGCGGCGCAGTTGGATACCGGGTTTATCCCGCGTTATCAGGATGCACTGCTACCGGAGTCAGGCGAGTTGAGCGATGCATTCTGGCAGGCGGCCGGCGCGGCCTTCATGCAGAGCCTGCCCAAGGCTGATGGGCCGTGGGCCGACACTCGCGGCTTTCGTGCCGGGCTGCCAGCCGAGGTCTCCCTGCATTTGAGCTGCAATGGCCAGGATCGGCTGGTGACACTGGCAACAGACGCGCCGCAGTTAAGCGGCGAACAGTTGCTGATCGAACACCAGGGCGTGCGTCGCGCCCATCTGGCCGTACGCAGCGCCGACACCCTGTACCTGCGCTGGGACGGCCAGATGCATGCGGTCAGCCTGTTTGACCCGATTGCGGCGGTCGAAGCCGGTCAGTCGCACCAGGGCGGCCTCACGGCGCCGATGAACGGAAGTATCGTGCGGGTGCTGGTCGAGGTTGGCCAAACCGTCGAGGCTGGCACGCAATTGGTGGTGCTGGAGGCGATGAAGATGGAACACAGCATCCGCGCGCCCCAGGCCGGGGTGATCAAGGCACTGTTCTGCGAAGAAGGCGAAATGGTTGCCGAAGGTTGCGCGCTGGTGGAGCTCGCCACGGCGGACTAAAACTTCACCGTGGCCTGCACCACCACGCCCAGGATGCGGCAATCCGCGCTGAACAGCTGCTTGGGATAGGTGGGATTGAGCGGCACCAGGTACAACTGGCCGCTCTCTTGCACCAACTGGCGGAAGGTGGCCTGGGGGCTGTCGGCCCATTGTGCGACCACCAGCTTGCCCGGTTCGGCGGTGATGGCCGGGTCCACCAGGATCAGCATGCCCGCGCTGATGCTCAAGCCGCTGGGCGCGGTCATGGCATCGCCCGTGACCGGCAGCCAGAAGGCGGCGCCCCGGGCGTGGTAATCCGTCGGTTCGAAGCGTGGTGCGGCATAGGTCCCGCGCTCCTCGCGCACTTCACACAGGCCTTTCCAATCGCTGACCGGGTAGCGGAAATACGGGTTGTACTTGCCGGTCGCGGCCGGCGCTTCAGCGCTGCGTTCGCGAATGTGCAGCGTCACCTCCAGGTCACCCAGGCCCAGCTCGGCCAGCACCCGATTCATATCTGCCACGCGCGGCGTACGACGCTTCGTCAACCAGTGGCCGACGCCCCCCTGGCTCATGCCCAGGCGCTTGGCCAGTTCGGTTTGGGAGACCTTGGCGTCTTCCATGTTGGCTTTGACCAACGCTATCCATTTATCCATGGGGCCTGAGCATACGGCAGGCATATTCCAGGGCAATAAACAGTTTGTAGTAATCCATAAAACGACATAAATACGATACGTACTATCATCGGACATAAGGTTTTCGCCCCCCACACGGAGTACCGCCCCTTATGACGACAAGCCTGTATTCACTGCCCGACACAACCGAAACCGACGACCCGCTGGACATGCGCAGCAGCGGCGCCGCCCAGCGCGCGCTGGACTATTACTTGAAAGAAGATATGTCGACATCGATCCAGGACGACATCCTGTTCCGCGTCAAATCCGGCATCAGCCAGGAGGAAGCACTGGTGCATGCCTCGGATTTGTTGCGCAGTGCGGCCGCCACCGCGTATGAATCGGCGAACAGCCATCAAGGCAACCAGCGGGACCTGGCGTTTTCAGTGGTGTATTTGATTGATATGGCAAAGGCGATGGTGGAGCGGTCGTTGCAGGTGCCAGAAGCCCAGGCGAACGTTTAGCGGGCACGCGGGAAAAATATTTCTATCCCACGGATAAAAACATTTGACTTGCAAATGATAATGATTATTATTGGACCCAGCTGATCGCGAGATCAGTCGATAGACCAAGGGACCTTAGGTCGGACTCTTGGAATATCTCCTCATCAGGCTAATCACGGTTTTTGACCCGGCTCTTTGGCCGGGTCTTTTTTTTGCCAGTTTCCCTGGCATGGCTTCAGGCTAATGAAGACTGTGTGTTGCTTGATGGCGCGCATGGTAGCAAAAGACCATCGCGAAAAGAAAGCCGAACGAACGCCCTGCGTCGGATCTCTGCGAATTAGCGCTTGAGAATCAATCTCATAGATTCTAAGCTGCTGCGGCGTCATGGACGACGCCCCCCTTCTCCATGCAACAATTTTGCATCAAGATTTTGCCCGACTCCTGTGTAAGATACCTGCCACAACACTCATACTCAGGCAATCAGACTATGACCGTGGCCTTGACCTCCATCCGGATCAGCACCGACTTCGACAGTGGCAATATCCAGGTGCTCGACGCCAGCGATTCCTATCAGTTGTTGCTCGCCATCAAACCCGACACCCGCAGCCCGCATTTCCAATGGTTCCACTTCAAGGCCGAAGGCATGCACGTGGGTCACACCCACACCTTCCGCCTGAGCAACGCGAGCCAGTCTTCCTATAAGCACGCGTGGAGCGGCTACAACGCCGTGGCGTCCTACGACCATATCAACTGGTTCCGCGTGCCTACGCGTTTTGATGGCGACCTCTTGCACATCAGCCTCGAAACCCGTGAGAAACACGCCTGGTTTGCCTATTTCGAACCCTACAGCCGTGAGCGCCACGACTGGCTGATCGAACAGGCCCTGACCCGTGCGGGCACCCAGTTGCTGGCCACCGGAAAAAGTGTCGAAGGCCGCGACATTCAGTTGCTGCGCCGTGGCAAAGGCGGCGAAGGCCGACGCAAGGTGTGGATCATCGCCCAACAACATCCCGGCGAACACATGGCCGAATGGTTCATGGAAGGCATCATCGAACGCCTGCAACAGGACGGCGACAGCGAGCTGAAAAAACTGCTGAAAGTCGCCGACCTGTACCTGGTGCCCAACATGAACCCTGACGGTGCATTCCACGGCCACTTGCGCACCAACGCCATGGGCCAGGACCTCAACCGAGCCTGGCAAAGCGCCAGCGAAGAACTCAGCCCGGAAGTCTTCTTCGTCCAGCAACAGATGGAGAAGTACGGCGTCGACCTGTTCCTCGACATCCACGGCGACGAAGAAATCCCCTACGTGTTCACCGCTGGCTGCGAAGGCAACCCAGGTTACACGCCGCGTATAGAAGCCTTGGAAAAACACTTTCGCAGTCACCTGAGCGCCCTGACCCGCGACTTCCAGACCACCCACGGCTACACCCGCGACCTGCCGGGCGAAGCCAACATGACCCTGGCCTGCAATGCCGTTGGGGAAAAGTACGACTGCCTGTCGCTGACCCTGGAAATGCCGTTCAAGGACAACGACGACGCGCCCAACCCGCACACTGGCTGGTCGGGCAAACGTTCGATGCAGTTGGGCAAGGATGTGTTGAGCACCGTCGCCGACATCGTCAGCGTTTTGCGCTGACGCCTGTCATGCTGCGCAGCACGCCATCGCGGCGGATCAGCCCGTGGAACAACGCCGCCGCCAGGTGCAACAGCACCGTCAGGAACAACAGGTAGGCGAGAAAGCCATGGGCCTTGCGCAGCACTGCGAACAACGGTGCATTTGCCGCCACCAGCGCGGGCAATTGCACCGAGCTGCCGAGCATCACCGGGTCGCCGGCGGCCGAGATCATCGCCCAGCCCAGCAGCGGCAACACCAGCATCAAGCCGTACAACATCCAGTGGGACGCCTTGGCTGCCAGCACTTGCCACATCGGCAAATCGGCAGGCAACGGCGGTTGGCGCGTGGAAAAGCGCACCACCAAACGCACGATCACCAGCGCCAGAATCGCTATCCCCAACGGCTTATGCAGATGGATCAACCACTCGTGCCGCTGCGACACTGACGCCGCCAGCCCCGCGCCGATAAACAGCATGGCGATGACCATCAGCGCCATCACCCAGTGCAGCAAGCGCGCCAATGGCGCAAAAAACCGCGGTTGGGCATTCATGGCTTCGACTCCTGAGGGGCACGGTGCAGCGGGCTGACTTCACCGGCACGGCGCAGATATGAACTGGCATACGCCGCCGAACGTGCGGCCAACAGCGGATCATTGGTGGCTTCGATACCGCTGGGCAAAATCAGCGGGTCGAAGTTGATGTCGCGACAATCGCCGTTCGCTTGCGGCTGGCTGCTCTGCAACACCAGCGTCCCGGCGTTCAGCACCTTGTGCGCGCCTGCCCAGGTCTTGCTCGCGTCGTCCAGCGGGTCGCCGGGGTTGGCCAGGGCCATGTTCAACTGCCAACGCAGGGGGCCAGCGCCTAGACGCTGCACCAGGTCCTGCTCAAGAAAATCAGGCCCCGCCGGCGCGGTATCACCCGCTGCATCCTGACTCAGCGGCACCATTGCCCAACGCACGGCCTGGCGCTTGCCATCGGCGTCCACCAGATAAAACGCATTGATCCCGTTGTAAGTTTCGGTCGCATAGCTGGCCGACGGCTTGGCCGTCTTGACCCACGCCAGAAACGCCGCCGTCTCCGGATGCGTGGCGAAAAATGCGGGCATGCTCGACGGGTTCGGCTTGCCGGTAGCCGGGTCCGGCGCGCCGGCCTTGAGCAGCGCGTAAAACGCCTCGGGCGTACCCACCGGGAAGACCGGCATGCTGTTCATCCCGGTGCGCCATTGCTGGCCGTTGGCCTGAGTGAATTGCACGGCAAAACTGCGGATCGGCACACTGCTGTCCGGCGCATACGGGTTGCCGCTGGGCAAGGCAAAACGGCCAATGACCGGAGTCTTGGCCGCACTGAATACCTGTGCGCTGGAATAGGCACGTGCCTCGGGGCTACTTTCGAAATAACCCGCAACGCATACGCCCTTGGCATGGTTACGCCGGAAACCCGGGTGCACACCGTTGTTGGTTTCCAAGGCATTCACCAAGGTTTTCGGACGCAGGCGTTGTGGGTCGAGCGTGCCGTTGACGTAGGCAAACGCCCCGGCCACCAGCGCGACCACAGCACCTATACCGGCGAGTCGCGCGATCAGGCTCGCCGTACTCAACGGGGGACGGGGTGGTGATGAGTGATCTACCATGAAGGAACTCCAGGGCCAGGGGCCTCAGGGGGGTGGAACATATGGTCGGAGCATTAGGACGAACGCCAACCGCCTCTATTCCCTGGCCAATGACTTAATTTTCCGGCCCCGGGAATAACCGCCAACGCCGGACGTCTCTCTAGTCCCAGTGCAATGACCAGCCAGAACTCCATGCATGAACTCGACGCAGCGTTACGTGAACTCATCCCCAGGCTACGGCGCTTTGCCGTGTCCCTGACCCGTAACGCCAGCAGCGCCGACGATCTGGTGCAATCGACCCTGGAACGGGCGCTCACCCGCTGGGTCGGCAAGCGCAGCGAAGGCGATTTGCGTGCGTGGCTGTTTTCAATCCTCTACCGGCAGTTCCTCGACGCTCACCGGCGCACCCGACGCTATGCGCGCATGCTCGAATTGTTCACCGGCCGCGAGGAGGCGCAGCCGTCGGTGGAACGCACGGTGATCGCCCAATCCACCCTGCAAGCCTTCGACCTGCTCAACACCGAGCAGCGGGCCCTGCTGCTGTGGGTCTCGGTCGAAGGCTTGAGCTACAAGGAAGTCGCCGACATCCTGGAGGTGCCCATCGGCACCGTGATGTCGCGTCTGTCCCGCGCGCGCCAAGCCTTGCGTCAACTCAGCGATGGCGAAATTGCCAGCCCTTCCCTGCGGATACTCAAATGATCAGCCTGCCCCCCAGCGAACGCGATTTGCATGCCTACGTCGACCACCAATTGGCGGACAGTGACCGGCGCCTCCTCGACACCTGGCTGGCCGCCCACCCCGACGTCGCGGCCCAGGTCCACGCCTGGCAGCAGGACGCACAATTGCTGCGCGCCGCACTCGGCGCAGGCCTGCAACAGCCGAGCAACCCCGCGCTGGACCCGGCGCTGATCCGCCAACGCCGCAAACGCCAGACCCGCCGACACTTCGCCACGGCGGCGCTGCTGTTGCTCGCCGTCAGCCTCGGCGGCATCGGCGGCTGGCAGGCCCGCGAAGCAACGCAAACGCCCCTGCTGCCCATGGCCGACGCCATGCAGGCGTATCGCTTGTTTGCCAGGGACGGCGTGCTGCCCGCCGACTATCACGTGCAGGACGGCGGCAGCATGCAAGCCTGGATCGACCGCTACTTCAGCCAAGCCAGCCGCCTGCCGGACTTAAGCGCTGCCGGCTACACAGCGGTCAGCGGGCGTTTGCTCACGACCGACCAAGGCGCGGCGGCGATGGTGTTGTATGAGGATCAACAAGGTCGGCGCATCAGCTTCTATATTCGCCCGCCGGGCCCGGACAACGGTTTCCTGCCCCGTGGCAGCCGCAGCGCCGATGGCTTGCAGGCCGAGTACTGGTCCGGCGGCGGCTACAACTATGCGATGGTCAGCCCAGAGGGCGAGCCCACCACGGCACTGCTGAAGTTCTAGAAGCCCCCGCCCGGAATCACGTTGCGCAAGTCGATACCGGCCGGCGGCGGGAGCTGGCCATCTGCTTTTGTGATCGCTGGCCAGCGCATTTTGTATTGGTTAAATTGGCGCGCTTTCCCGCAAAATAGCGCCCCTCACTAGACGGAACCCGCCCCATTGGCCCTACCCAGCACCCTGCGCCGTTTATTCGCCAAGCCTGCCGCGGCCGCGGTTGACGAGGTGTCTGCGTATTTTCAGGACAAGGCCCGACGCCAAGGCTACACCCTCAGCCCCAGCCAGCAGCAGGTCATCGAACGCATGACGCTGCTGGCCGGGGCCTTGCAGCAAGCGGGGCCAGCGCCGCGCAGCCTGTATCTGCACGGCGCCGTGGGACGCGGTAAAAGCTGGTTGCTCGATGGTTTTTTCCAGGCACTGCCCCTGGCCGAGAAGCGCCGCGTGCACTTCCACGATTTTTTTGCCCGCCTGCACCAGGGTATGTTCCGCCATCGCCAGCAGCCCGACGCCCTCGCGGTGACCTTGGATGAATTGCTCGAAGACTGTCGCGTGCTGTGTTTCGACGAATTCCACGTCCATGACATCGGCGACGCGATGCTTATCACACGCCTGTTCAAAGCGTTGTTCGAACGGGGCGTGCTGGTGCTGGTGACCTCCAACTACGCACCGGCGGGGCTGCTGCCGAACCCGCTGTACCACCAGCGGTTCAAGCCGGTGATCGAGCTGATCGATGCGCGCATGGACGTCATGGAGGTCAACGCGCCCCAGGACTACCGTGGCTTGGCGCAAAATCACGACCAACAGCGCTTCACCCAGGGCCGCTTCGTGTGCCCGGGCAGCCCGGCACAACGCCAGGCACTGGGCTTGCCAGCGGCCGATTGCGCCGCCCTCAGCCTGACCGTCGGCACCCGCCAGCTGCGAGTCCGTGGCCACGAGGGGCGCACCATCGCCTTCACCTTCAACGATGTGTGCGAGCAACCCACGGCGGTGCTGGACTACCTGCTGCTGTGCGACGACTTCGACCACTGGATCATCGACGGCCTGCCGGAGCTGGCGGAGTGCCCGATTGCCGTGCAGCAGCGTTTTATCAATCTGGTGGACGTGCTCTACGACAAGGACAAACACCTGATCCTGATCGGCGAACAACCGCTTGCGCACGCGTTGCGCGGCCAGGCCATCGACCTCTCCCGCACCGTCAGTCGCCTGGGGCAATTGCAACAGAGCGACGCGTAACCGTTATCATGGGCGCCGCTTGCGTCCCCACCGCCCAGAGACTGCGCCGTTCATGCATACCCTCGCCCAACTCAAGGCCGGCCAACTGGCTGGCATCACGCGCCTGGACCTGTCCTGCGGGCTGACCGAATTCCCCCGGGAAATCTTCGCGCTGGCCGACTCCCTGGAAATCCTCAACCTCAGCGGCAACGCCCTGAGCCACCTGCCTGAGGACCTGCACCGCCTGCCGCACCTGCGCGTGCTGTTCTGCTCGGACAACCGCTTCACCGAACTGCCACCATGCCTGGGCCAGTGCGCCAAGCTGAGCATGATCGGCTTCAAGGCCAACCAGATCACGCAGGTGCACGCCGCCGCACTGCCGCCACTGCTGCGCTGGCTGATCCTCACCGATAACCAGATCAGCCAATTGCCCAGCGAATTGGGACGGCGCCCCTTGCTGCAAAAACTGATGCTGGCCGGCAACCAACTGACGCACCTGCCGGAAAGCCTGGCCGGCTGCCACAACCTCGAACTGCTGCGCATCGCCGCCAACCGCTTCACCCGCCTGCCGCCATGGCTGCTGACGCTGCCAAGCCTGACCTGGCTGGCGTATGCCGGCAATCCGGTGGAAATGGCGGTGGAGCTGCCTGGCGATGACAGCACGCCGAATATCCCCTGGTCCGAACTGGAGCTGGCCGAAGTGCTGGGCGAAGGCGCCTCGGGGGTGATCCATAAGGCGCTGTGGAAAACCACGGGGCAATCCGTCGCGGTGAAACTCTACAAAGGCACCATCACCAGCGACGGCTCGCCCCTGCATGAGATGCAAGCGTGCATCGCCGCCGGGCTGCACCCCAACCTGATCAAGGTCGAAGGTCGCGTGATCGGCCACCCTGAGGGTCAAGCAGCGCTGGTGATGGACCTGATCGACCCGAGCTACCGCAACCTCGCCGCCCTGCCGAGCCTGGCCTCGTGCACCCGTGACATCTACGCACCGGGCACCGTGTTCAGCCTGGAGGTGGCGTTGCGCATGGCACGGGGCATCGCCTCGGTCGCCGCGCATCTGCACCGGCATGGCATCACCCATGGCGACCTGTATGGCCACAATATTTTGTGGAATGAAGCCGGTGATTGCCTGCTTGGGGATTTTGGCGCGGCGTCGTTCCATGCCACGACGGATACCGAGGAGACCCGGGCGTTGCAGCGCATTGAAGTGAGAGCGTTTGGGGTGCTGTTGGGGGAGTTGTTGGCGCGGGTCGAGACCCAGGTGAGTGACGCGCTGATCGGGTTGCGCGAGCGTTGCTGCCAACCTGATGTGCTGGCGCGTCCAGGTTTCGCAGAAATCGAAACCTTGCTAGGCGCTATCGGACACCACTAGCCCCATGTGGGAGCGGGCTTGCCCGCTCACACATTTCGGACTGCATGTGGTCTGCTGGAATCAGCCAGCCAGGCCGACGAACATGTCCTGCACGTCGTCGTGGTTGTCCAGGCCTTCGAGGAAAGCCTCGACTTCGGCCATCTGCTCATCGCTCAAACCGCTCACCGGGTTCTTCGCGAGGTAGCCCAACTTGGCCGACAACACGGTGAAACCCTGCTCCGGCAGTGCTTTCTGTACCGCATCCAGGTCAGTGGTCTCGGTGATGAACAGGGTGGTGCCCTCTTCTTCACCGGCTTCGAAATCCTGGGCACCGGCTTCGATCGCGGCCATTTCAGGATCAGCGTCCGGCGTGTCCGCCGAGGCTTCGATCAGGCCGACATGGTTGAAGTCCCAGGCCACGGAGCCGGAAGCACCGAGTTGGCCCTTGCGGAACGCCACGCGGATTTCCGCCACGGTGCGGTTGATGTTGTCGGTCACGCACTCGACGATCAGCGGCACCTGGTGCGGCGCGAACCCTTCGTAGGTCACGCGGTGGTACTGCACGGTTTCACCCAGCAGGCCTGCGCCTTTCTTGATCGCGCGGTCCAGGGTTTCCTTGGGCATCGAGGCCTTCTTGGCCTGTTCCACCACCAGACGCAGGTGGGCGTTGGTGGAGGTGTCGGCACCGTTGCGGGCGGCGATGGTGATTTCTTTCACCAGCTTGCCGAAGATCTTGCCCTTGGCATTGGCTGCCGCTTCTTTATGTTTGACTTTCCACTGTGCGCCCATGACTCACTCTCTTCTGTCCATCGCGCCCAAACGTCTACTGGCGGGCGCTTTGGGGGCAGAGTTTATAGGGCAAAAACGCAACGTTCCACCAAAAAACCGTCAGGGCGCCAACTCGAAAAACGCCTGGATCAGGCGCAATGAGCGACGCCGCTCCAGGCAGCCGAGCAGATGGCGGTTGACCAAGCCGTCGCCTTGCAGGGGAATCGCCCGCACCCGTGGGTCGGGGCTGACTTCCATCGACGACACCACCCCCACGCCCAGTTCAGCGGCGACGGCCTCGGTCACCGCCTCGCGGCTGTCCAGTTCCAGCAACACCTTGGGCTGCACAGCGGCCGCCTGACAGGCCTCATCAAAAGTGCGCCGGGTGGTGGAGGTCGGCTCACGCAGCACCATGATCACTCCGTGCAACTGCGCCAGCGCAATGCCCGCGGGCTGCATCGCCCAGGGGTGGCTGACCGGCACCAGCGCGCAGATCCGCGATTCACTCAACGCTTGCAGATGCAGGCCGTTGCGCGGTTCCACTTCGGTCAACACCGCCACATCCGCGTGCTCCGAGAGTAACGCCGCCAGGGTTTCCTGGGCGTTGCCCAGGCGCAGGTTGACGGTGATGCCGGGGTAGCGCGCGCGCAGGCTGGCGAGCATCGGCATCACCAGATGCGGGCCGTCGGCTGCCACTTCGAGGCGCCCGCTGAGCAACTGGCGATTGGCTTCCAGCATCGTCTGCGCCTCGTCCACCAGGCCGAAAATCGCCCGGGTGATCGCCGCCAAACGTGCGCCCTCTTCGGTCAATTCCACCCGTCGCGCGGTACGGCGCAGCAAGGGGATCTGGTAGTGCTCTTCCAGGGCCTTGATGTGCCCGGTCACCGCCGGCTGGCTGATAAACAGCCGCGCCGCCGCCCGGGTAAAGCTGCCCTCGCGGGCCACGGCATCAAATGCACGCAGTTGGAACAGGTTCATGGTTATCGGCCTCACTGATAGCTCGCATAACAACAAACAATTTGATTGATAACAAGCCAAACTGCAATTTAGGCGCCGTAGCTTGAATCGATGGCTTGACGAGGATTTGCAATGACCGCGCCTGTACTGCTCACCCCTGGCCCCCTGACCACCTCCGCCCGCACCCGCCAGGCGATGCTGGTGGACTGGGGTTCATGGGATGAGCGCTTCAACCAACTGACCGCCAGCGTCTGCGAGCAATTGCTGGCGATCATCGACGGCGCCGACAGTCACCACTGCATACCGTTGCAGGGCAGCGGTACCTTCGCCGTCGAAGCCGCCATCGGCACGCTGGTGCCCCGCGATGGCAAGGTGCTGGTGCTGATCAACGGCGCCTACGGCAAGCGCCTGGCGAAGATCTGCGACGTGCTGGGCCGTGCCGTCAGCACCTTTGAAACCGCCGAAGACCAACCCACCACCGCCACCGATGTCGACCGCCTGCTGCGCGCCGACCCGCGCATCAGCCACGTTGCCTTGATTCACTGCGAAACCAGCACCGGCATCCTCAACCCGCTGGCCGCGATCGCCGACGTGGTCAAGCGCCACGGCAAGCGCCTGATCATCGACGCCATGAGCGCCTTCGGCGCACTGCCCATTGACGCCCGCGCCGTGCCGTTCGATGCGCTGATCGCCGCCTCGGGCAAGTGCCTGGAAGGCGTGCCGGGCATGGGCTTTGTCTTTGCCGACAAACAGGCCTTGGCCGCCGCCCAGGGCAACTGCCACTCCCTGGCGCTGGACCTGTTCGACCAGCACGCGTACATGGTCAAGACCGGCCAATGGCGCTTCACCCCGCCGACCCACGTGGTCGCCGCACTGCATGAAGCGCTGGTGCAATACGCCGAAGAAGGCGGCTTGCCCGCACGCCATCAACGCTATGCGCGCAATTGCCAGGCGCTGCTGGACGGCATGGCCGACCTGGGCCTGCGCAGCTTTCTGCCGGCGGCGATCCAGGCGCCGATCATCGTCACGTTCCACGCCCCGCACGACCCGCGTTACCAGTTCAAGGACTTCTACGAACGGGTCAAGGCCAAGGGTTTCATCCTCTACCCCGGCAAATTGACCGAAGTCGACACCTTCCGCGTCGGCTGTATCGGCCATGTCGACACCCCGCAAATGCGCGCCGCCGTCACCGCCATCGGCGACGCACTGCGCGCCATGGGCATCACCCCTTCCTCTATTGGATCGCCAGCATGAACTATCAGACCCCCAACACCCTCCAGGCCGTGATCCTCGACTGGGCCGGCACCGTGGTCGACTTCGGCTCCTTTGCGCCCACGCAGATCTTTGTCGAGGCATTTGCCGAGTTCGACGTGCAAGTCTCCATCGAAGAAGCCCGCGGCCCGATGGGCATGGGCAAGTGGGACCACATCCGCACCCTGTGCAACCAGCCGCAGGTGGCGGAGCGCTACCGCCAGGCATTCGGGCGCACGCCAACGGATGATGACGTGACGGCCATCTACCAGCGCTTCATGCCCTTGCAGATCGAGAAGATCGCCGAGCACTCGGCACTGATCCCCGGCGCCCTCGACACCATCGCCCGCTTGCGCCTGCAAGGGCTCAAGATCGGTTCCTGCTCCGGCTACCCCAAGCAGGTGATGGACAAGGTAGTCGCGCTGGCCGCCACCAATGGCTATTACGCCGACCATGTGGTCGCCACCGACGAAGTGCCCAACGGCCGCCCCTGGCCGGCCCAGGCCCTGGCCAACGTGATCGCCCTGGGCATCGATGACGTGGCCGCCTGCGTGAAGGTCGACGACACCGTGCCGGGCATCCTCGAAGGCCGCCGCGCCGGGATGTGGACCGTCGCGCTGACCTGCTCCGGCAATGCGCTGGGCTTGACCCATGAGCAGTTCCGCGCTCTGGACGCCAGCACCTTGGCCAGTGAACGCACGCGCATCGAAGCACTGTTCGCAGGCTCGCGCCCGCACTACCTGATCGACACCATCGCCGAGTTGCCGGCGGTGATCGCCGAGATCAACGCACGGCTGGCCCGTGGGGAAATTCCGCAAGGTCACTGATAGAAGTCAAGACAACGGCATTTACCCCAGGCAAAGCGCTCAAAACCGGCATACAGTTAAGTCACTGCGTCACTGAAGAACGCAATGCTGTTCCGTGAAGAAACTGTAGCTGTGGCGAGGGTGCTTGCTCCCATCGGGGCGCGAAGCGGCCCTGAACAGAGGGACTGCTGCGCAGCCCAACGGGAGCAAGCGCCCTCGCCACAGGATTGCCCTGATGAGTGAGGAACACAGCGATGCCGTGGAAAAACTCCGATACGCGTTACAGCACCATGTCGATTGCGTTGCACTGGTTGATGGTGGTGCTACTGGCGGTGGTCTACGCCTGCATTGAATTGCGCGGCCAGTTCCCCAAAGGCAGCGGGGCGCGAACCCTGATTGTCGAGATGCACTTCATGTTGGGCCTCACCGTGTTTGTACTGGTGTGGCTACGCCTGTTTGCACGCAGCCTGGGGGTGGCGCCGAAGATTGTGCCAACGCCGCCGAAATGGCAGAGCCTGTTGGCGACGCTGATGCACGTCGCACTGTACGCACTGATGATTGGCATGCCGATCGCCGGTTGGCTGGTCGTCAGTGCCGAAGGGCACTCGGTGATGTTCTATGGCATTGAATTGCCGCCGTTGATCGCGGAGAACAAGGCACTGGCCAAAGAAATCGAGGGCTGGCATGTGTGGTTCGGCAAGGTCGGGTATTGGTTGATTGGGTTGCATGCATTGGCGGGGATTTTTCACCATTACATCCTGCGCGATAACACCGCCTTGCGCATGATACCCGGCAAGCGCGCTACCCCATGAAGCCCCGGCGGCCCTGAAGGCCGCCAGTGTGGATGAAGATCAGACGGGTGCCGGGCCGAAAACGCCCGGCTTCGATCTGCTGCTTCAAGGCCAGCAGCGCTTTGCCGGTGTAGAGCGGTTCCAGGGGCAGGCCGCAGGCCTTTTCTGTTTGCTCGATAAAGTCCAGCAGCAGCGGATCGACCTTGGCAAAACCACCTCGGCTGGCGTCCAGCAGTTCATAACCGCCCCGCACGATAGCCTCCACGTTCTGCGCCACACCATGGTCGTCCGGTACCGCCATAGCGCCGTACACCGGGTGTGCGCCCGTCTCCGCCAATGCCAATCCGGCCAACGTGGTGCCGGTGCCCGCCGCCAGCCACCAGGCGTCGTAGTCGGCCCAGCCCAGCACGTGCAACTGCGCGCGAACCTGCTCGATGAGCACGCCGCAACCTGTTGCACCGGCGAGCCCGCCGCCACCTTCGGGCACCGCATGCAGATCGGGATATTGCTCACGCCACGGCGTCCAGAACCCCGGCTGATGCCGCGCGCGATAGCCGCCATAACCCAGCCAGTGCAGTTGCATGCCGAAGGCTTTCAGGTCGAGTACGGTGGGCGTGTCCTGGGGATGGCCGCGCAGCAAGCCCACAGTCGGAAAACCAAAGCGCTTGCCCGCCGCCGCCAGCGCATGCAGATGGTTGGAGTAGGCGCCGCCCAGGCTGATGATGCCTTGGGCGTTGTGCGCTTGCGCCAGGTGCCCGCTGAGCTTGAACCACTTGTTGCCGCTGATCAGCGGGTCGATGCGATCCAGGCGCAGCACGGCCAACTCGACGCCTTGCAGCCAGTCCAGGCGCAAGGGCTCAAGGGGAGCGTGGGGAAGCCAGTCAAACGGGCCCATCAGGTGCATCTCTGTGCGCAAAGGGCCCGTAGTCTATGTGCCTTACAGCTCGGCGGCCAGTCGCGAGCCTTGGTTGATCGCGCGTTTGGCGTCCAGCTCGGCCGCCACATCTGCGCCGCCGATCAGGTGCACATGCTGGCCCGCTGCGAGCAAACCGTCCTGCAACTCGCGCAGCGGGTCCTGGCCGGCGCAGATGACGATGTTGTCCACCGCCAACACCTGGGGCTCGCCCTCGGCGCCGATGCGGATATGTAAACCTGCATCGTCGATCTTCAGGTATTCAACGCTGTTGAGCATCTGCACCTGCTTGTTCTTCAGACCGGTGCGGTGGATCCAGCCGGTGGTCTTGCCCAAGCCGTCGCCGACCTTGGAGGCCTTGCGTTGCAGCAGGAACACTTCACGCGCCGGCGCATGCACTTGCGGCTTGATCCCGGCTACGCCACCACGGGCCTGCAACTGGGTGTCGATGCCCCACTCTTTCCAGAACGCTTCACGGTCAAGGCTGGTGGACACCCCCTGATGCACGAGGAATTCCGAAACGTCGAAACCGATACCGCCCGCACCGATCACCGCCACGCGCTTACCCACCGGCTTGCGTTCCAGGATCACATCCAGGTAGCTCAACACCTTGGCATGCTCGATGCCCGGGATCGCCGGGGTGCGCGGCGCAATGCCGGTGGCCAGGATGATCTCGTCGTAACCGCCGGCCTTGAGTTGCTCGACGTCGACGCGGGTATTGAGGCACACCTCCACGTGGGTGGTCTGCAATTTGCGCTTGAAGTAGCGCAGGGTTTCGAAGAACTCTTCCTTGCCCGGTACACGCTTGGCGATGTTGAACTGGCCGCCGATTTCGCTGGCGGAATCGAACAGCGTCACCTGATGCCCCCGCTCGGCGGCCACCGTCGCCGCAGCCAGACCGGCAGGCCCGGCGCCCACCACCGCGATCTTCTTGATCTGCTTGACCGGCAGGTAGTTCAGCTCGGTCTCGTAGCACGCCCGCGGGTTGACCAGGCAAGTGGTCAACTTGCCGCCAAAGGTGTGGTCCAGGCACGCCTGGTTGCAGCCGATGCAGGTGTTGATTTCATCGGCACGTCCAGCGGCAGCCTTGTTGACGAATTCCGGGTCGGCCAGGAACGGCCGCGCCATGGAGACCATATCGGCATCGCCTTCAGCAAGGATCTGCTCGGCGATTTCCGGGGTGTTGATACGGTTGGTGGTGATCAGCGGGATCTGCACCGCGCCACGCAGCTTGGCGGTGACTTTGCTGAACGCGCCACGCGGCACCTTGGTGGCGATGGTCGGGATCCGCGCTTCGTGCCAGCCGATGCCGGTGTTGATAAGCGTCGCACCGGCCTGCTCGATGGCTTTGGCTAACTGCACGATCTCTTCCCAGGTGCTGCCGCCTTCTACCAGGTCGAGCATCGACAGGCGGAAAATGATAATGAAGTTCGGGCCTACCGCCTCACGCACACGGCGCACGATTTCCACGGCCAGGCGCATGCGGTTTTCGTAGCTGCCGCCCCAACGGTCGGTACGGTGGTTGGTGTGGGCGGCGAGGAACTGGTTGATGAAGTAGCCTTCGGAACCCATGATTTCCACGCCGTCGTACTCGGCGACCTGGGCCAGCAACGAGCAGTTGACGAAATCCTGGATCTGCTTCTCGATGCCCTCTTCGTCCAGCTCCTTGGGCTTGAACGGGTTGATCGGCGCCTGGATCGCGCTCGGTGCAACCTGCTTGGGGCTGTAGGCATAGCGACCGGCGTGGAGGATCTGCATGCAGATCTTGCCGCCGGCGTCGTGCACGGCCTGCGTCACGATCTTGTGCTTTTGCGCCTCGTCGTCGGTGGTCAACTTGGCCGCGCCGGCATACACCCCGCCTTCATCGTTCGGGCCAATGCCGCCGGTGACCATCAGGCCCACGCCGCCACGGGCGCGCTCGGCGAAGTAGGCCGCCATGCGCTCGAAACCGCCGGGTTTCTCTTCCAGGCCGGTGTGCATCGAGCCCATCAAGGTGCGGTTGCGCAGGGTGGTAAAACCCAGGTCCAAAGGGGCCAACAGGTGCGGGTAGGCAGCAGCGGTCATGGTACAGCTCCACAACGGATCATCACGGGACGTGGCGCACTCGAACGGTGTGCCATCGGTTTATGTCCCACAGACTAAGAGGCACTGGACTACGGCTCAATGACCGAAACTGACAAGTTATTGATCCAAATGTGCAGCGCCCCTTGGCAAGCCGCCCCATGGGCCCTACCCTAGTCGGCGAACCCTGCACACGGTCTGTTGTCTGTTGCCCCATGCGTAAACTTCTAGCTTTTACCGTCTCCCTGGCCCTGGTTGCCGCCGTCGCCACGTATCTGGTCTGGACCCAGGAGCGCCCTGTGGCGCATTACCTGTCGGACCTGCGCATTACCCTTGCGGTGAACGAAGGGGTGCCGGCCGATCGTGGCAACCTGCTGGGCATCCAGCCGGAACTGTTCCCTGCCGACTACCAGAGCCTGGAACGCCTGCACCTGAAGCTGGCGGCCTATCTGCAAAATGCCCGGGATCAGGGGCTGATCAACCCCAAGACCATCGTGGTGCTGCCGGAACATATCGGCACCTGGCTGATGCTCACCGGCGAAAAAAATGAGGTCTACCAGGCCCTGCACGCGAAGGATGCGATGAACTGGCTGTCGGCCAGCAACCCCTTGCTGTTCGCCCGTGCCTGGATCAGCGCCACCGGCGATAACCGCATGGACGATGCCTACCTGCGCATGAAAGCCTCCGGCATGGCGCGGGACTATCAGTTGGTGTTCGGCGGTTTGGCCAAGGAGTTCGGCGTCACCCTGGTGGCCGGCTCCATCGCCCTGCCCAACCCGAGTGTGAGCCAGGGGCGACTGCAGGTCGGCCATGGCGCGCTGTACAACGCCAGCCTGGTGTTCAGCGCCGAAGGCCTGCCGGTGGGCCAGCCGCAGCGCCAGCTCTACCCGATCTACGATGAGCGAGGCTTTATCACGCCAGGCGATGAGAACGTCGTCAGCGTGGTCGACACACCGGCCGGCCGCCTCGGCGTGCTGGTAGGCAGTGACAGTTGGTATCCGGACAACTACCGCAAACTCAACGAACAAGGCGCTCAACTGATCGCAGTGCCGGCCTTTGTGCTCGGTCGCGATACCTGGGACCGACCGTGGCGCGGGTTCAAAAGCGTGTCGACACCGCCGGAAATCAGCCTCAAGCCCGAAGAACTCAGCGAAGGCGAGGCCTGGCGCCGCCTCACCCTGATCAGCCAACAACCCATCAGCCAGGCAACCGCCGGCATGAGCGTGTTTTTGCGCGGGCAATTCTGGGACCTGGGCACCGCCGGCCACAGCTTCCTGAGCGACAACGGGCAGATCAGCGCCGACGGTGAAGCCCGTGGCGCGCGCATGTTGAATGTCTGGCTGTGAAACCGGTGCGCCTGGGGGATCTGTCGGTGGGCTTTGTGCACACCTTGGCAGATGCCATTCAAAGCCACGGACTGGACCCGCAACCGCTACTGCTGCAATACGGCCTGGACCCTGCGCGCCTCGCCGAAGCCGGTGCGCGGTTATCGATCCCCCGTTACATGCGCCTGGGCCACGCGGCCATCCAGCTCACTGGCGACCCGAGCCTGGGCCTGCGCATGGGCCAGCTCAGCCGGCTGAGCCAGGCGGGCCTGGCCGGGGTCACCGCCGCCCAGGCGCCCAACGTTCGTGAAGCCGCACGCACGCTGACGCGTTTTGAAGCGTTGTACGGCTCCAACTATCGCGGGCAATCGAGTTTTCATGAGGACGCCGAGGGCGCCTGGCTGCGCTTCTATTCCATCAGCCCCTACAACGCCTACAACCGCTTTGTGGTGGATTCGATCATCGCCGGCTGGCTGCACCAGCTATCGAGCCTGGCCCAACAGCCGGTGCAGGCACAACGCATTGATATCGAATTTGAAGCACCGGACTACAGCGAACAATACAACCGGCTGGGCGACAGCCCGGTGCAGTTTGGTGCCGCGTCCAATCAGCTGCGCCTGAACCAATCCACCCTGGCCCTGCGCAATCCACAGCATTGCCCCAGTACCTGGCATTTGTTGTTGCAATTGTGTGAACGGGAATTGGAGCAGTTGACCCGCACCCGCAGCCTGCGCGAGCGCATTACCCGGTTGCTCGGGCCGATGCTCAATGGCGGCCGGGAACCCGACCTGGAAGAAGTGGCGGCACGCTTGAAGCTGCCGACCTGGACATTGCGCCGCAAACTGGCCGACGAAGGTACCCAGTTCCGCGCGATTCTCAACGACACCCGCCGCGACCTGGCCATGACCTACATTCGCGATACGGAGTTGGCGTTCGGCGAGATCGCCTACTTGCTCGGTTTTGCCTCGGCCCAGGCGTTTCAACGGGCGTTCAGGCGATGGAACAACCAGACCCCAGGGGAATTTCGCCGCAGTCAGCGGCATTCCGCCTGAAGTCGGTCTTACAGCTCGGTGGCATCGTCTGCGGGTTCCAGCGGGTCCAACTCAATCGCGCGGTACTCGAGCAGTTCTTCCTGGTAGTCGTCCATGGTGGGCTCCTTGTCTGATTGAAAGCGGTTGCAGATAAATGACCTGCCTGACCAGCCTAAAGTGCCGTTATGACGAAAAAAAGTCAGCGTCATGACGTTCCTGCACCTCAGGATTAAACGTAGCAGCGTTGTGTCGATTTAGCACTTGGGTTTTTAGTTGCAATTGCAATTATATGTGAAACTCCATTAGGGTACGGCCATCCGTCTTCAGGGAGCCCACCCATGCCCGCCTCTACTGCCCACGCCGCACAACTTTGCATCGCGGCGCTCGATAGCGCCGCGCACTCGCACAATTCGCCGCTATACACGGTGATGACCATGGCCAACACCCTGGAATCGAGCAGGCAGGCCTGGGTGATTCGCGCTCAGTCCCGCTCGCGGCGGGTAGGCAGCTGGCCCACCTGGTTCGCGCGCAATACCGCGGAAAAACCGCTGCTGTACCTGCACAGCGCCGCGTCGTCGGCGCAATTGTGTGCGCTGTCCGGGCAGACGGCACTGCGCGGCATTCTGTGCAATGACATCGAAAACCATCCTTCCGCCTGGCCCAAGGGCGCACAACCGTCCTTGCCGTTGTGGCTCGCGACCAACCCGCATTGCATGCCATACGATCCGGCTTCGGGCGCAGAAACCCGGGCGATTGTGCTGGCGGGGTTGCAGGCACTGTATGTCGACGGCAAACCTGGGTTCTATTACCTGGCGCTGCATGATCAAGACGGTGCGCGCACCTTGAGCGAGCAAGACCGTGAGGACGCGCTCAAGGGCATGTATCCGCTACAGCGAGGGCATACGGGTGATGTGCGCTTGCTCGGCGCTGGTCAGGCGCTTGAAGAGGTCGTCCACGCCGCGCGGCTGCTCAAGCAAGATTGGACTATCCGCGCACAACTATGGAGTTGCCCCAGCTACACGCGCCTGGCCCGTGAAGCGGCAGGCGCCGAACGCTGGAACCGCCTGCACCCCACAGCGCCCCGGCGCGGTTGCCACTTGCGCAGTTGCCTGTCGGGGAGTGACGCGCCGGTGATCGCTGTCACAGGTTACCCGCAGCCGATCGTTGATCAGTTGGCGGGCTATGTGGATGCCCGGTTTGTACCGCTGGGGGCGGGAACGGTGCAGGCTTCGGCGCCGAGTCGGTATTGGATTGTGGTGGCGGCGCTCAGGGCTTTGGCCGATGAGGGGCGTATCGATTCACAGCAGGTAGAAACGGCGATGGCCCGCTATCGACTGTCATGAAGTGGACTGCAAGGCTCTTCAGATCTTGCTGCGACTGCGCACTGCCAACGTGGCTGTGCGCTCCAGGGTATCGGCAAACACCTGGCGCTGCTCCGGTTCAATTTGCGACAGGAATAACTCATCTACCGTGCTTTCGTAGATCTTCCACATTTTCTTGCGCAGCACTTTGCCCGCCTCCGTGATGGTGGCGAATGACCCGCGGCCATCGCCGTCAAAACGCGAACGCACCACCAGCCCGTCTTTTTCCAGGCGGTCCACCAGCCGCGTGAGGTTGTAGCGCTCGATGGCCAGTACATCCGCCAGTTCATGCATGCGGCGGGTGCCCTCGGGGCCGCTTTCCAGGCCCCACAAGGCGTCGTACCAGGCATACGCCGGCAATCCGGCAGCGGCCAGGCGCCGTTCGATTTCACGGATGACGGTCCTGTGGGCCCTGACAAAACGGAACCATACATCCGGCTCTTTCGACGACATGCAACACCATCCGGGGAATTTCAAGAAGGTTGCAATAGTAGCTCATCCCGCGTTAGATTCGGCCATATAGTTGCAATTGCAACTACATGGCCGACACTCCCACAAAGAGCCCGCCACCTGAAATCCGCCTAGCCTGGAGCCTCACATGTCCCCGAACAACGCAGTCAGACACGACGACGACCCACAGGAAACCCGCGAGTGGCTGGAGTCCATCGAATCGGTGTTGTCCACCGAAGGCCGCCCGCGCGCCCACTACCTGATCGATCAGTTGCTGGATTTCGACGTTGCGCGCCATGGTGATTTCTACGGACGGGTGACCACCCCCTACGTCAACACCATTGCGGTGGACCGCCAATTGCCCTACCCCGGCAACCTGGCCATTGAGCGGCGCACCAATGCCTACATCCGCTGGAACGCCATGGCCATGGTGTTGCGGGCAGGCAAACACTCCGGTGTCGGTGGGCATATCGCTACCTATGCGTCAGCCGCCGTGCTGTATGACGTAGGTTTCGACCACTTCTTCCGTGGCCGAACCGACACTTTTGACGGCGACCTGGTGTACATCCAGGGCCACTCCTCACCCGGCATCTATGGCCGCGCCTATCTCGAAGGCCGCATCAGCGAGGCGCAACTGGACAACTTCCGTCGCGAGGCCGGTGGCGAGGGTATTTCCTCGTATCCGCATCCACGACTGATGCCGGATTTCTGGCAATTTCCTACGGTGTCCATGGGCCTCGGGCCGATCACCGCGGCGTACCAGGCGCGCTTTATGCGTTACCTGGAATTACGCGGCCTCAAGCAGCACCAGGGCCGTAAAGTCTGGGCGTTCCTGGGCGACGGCGAGATGGACCAACCGGAATCCCTGGCGGCGATTTCCCTGGCCGGGCGCGAGAAACTCGACAACCTGATCTTTGTCGTCAACTGCAACCTGCAACGGCTGGACGGCCCGGTACGCGGCAACGCCAAAGTGATCCAGGAATTCGAAAGCCTGTACCGCGCCGCCGGCTGGAACGTGATCAAGGTCATCTGGGGCGGCGGCTGGGATGCCCTGCTGGAGAAAGACCAGACCGGCCTGCTGCGCCAACGCATGATGGAATGCGTGGATGGCGACTATCAAAACTACAAGTCCCAGAACGGCGCCTACGTGCGTGAACATTTCTTCGGCAAATACCCGGAGCTGCTGGCACTGGTTGCAGATATGTCCGACGACGACATCTGGAAGCTCTCACGAGGCGGGCATGATCCGGACAAGGTCTATAACGCCTACGCCGCCGCCATGCGTCACACCGGCCAACCCACGGTGATCCTGGCGAAAACCGTCAAGGGCTACGGCATGGGCGAAGCCGGCGAAGGCCAGAACATCAATCACCAGCTGAAGAAAATGGGCGCTGATGCCGTGAAGGCGTTTCGCGACCGCTTCGACCTGGAAGTGGCCGACGAACAACTCGCCGAGACTCCCTACATCAAACCTGCCGCCGACAGTGAAGAGGCGCGCTACTTCGCCGCCCGCCGCCAGGCGTTGGGCGGCTATGTGCCTGCGCGTCACAGCGCCGTGGAATCGCTGCAGATCCCTGAGCTATCGGCCTTCGGCGCTCAGCTCAAGGACACCGGCGAGCGCTCGATTTCCACCACCATGGCCTTCGTGCGCATCCTCGGCACGCTGCTCAAGGACCCGCACCTGGGCAAACTGATAGTGCCCATCGTGCCGGATGAATCGCGCACCTTCGGCATGGAAAGCCTGTTTCGCCAGATAGGCATCCACTCTGCCGTCGGACAGCTCTATACGCCGCAGGACGCCGGGCAATTGAGCTACTACAAGGAGAGCAAGGACGGGCAGATCATGCAGGAAGGTCTGAATGAGTCCGGCGCGATTTCCGCATGGATTGCGGCGAGTACGTCCTACAGCAACCACGGTTTGATGACCGTGCCGTTCTACATTTTCTACTCAATGTTCGGTTTTCAGCGCATCGGTGACCTGGCCTGGGCAGCAGGCGATGCGCGGGCACGGGGTTTCCTGCTGGGCGCCACCGCCGGACGTACTACGCTGATGGGCGAAGGCTTGCAGCATGACGATGGTCACAGCCATATCCTGTCGTCGGTGATTCCGTGCTGCGTGTCCTACGACCCAACCTTTGCCTACGAGCTCGCGGTAATTATTCGCGAGGGCATGCGGCGCATGTATGTCGAGCAGGAGGACATTTACTACTACATCACCCTACTCAACGAAAACTACCCGCACCCGGCGATGCCAGACGGTGTGGAGGATGGCATTCTCAAGGGTGTTTACCCGCTCACCCAACACGCGCAGGCGCAGGTACAACTGATGGGCAGCGGTTCGATCCTGCGGGAAGTGATTGCGGCTGCCGAGTTACTGGAGAAGGATTTCTGCGTGCACAGCACTGTGTGGAGCGCGACCAGCCTCACCGAACTGCGCCGTAACGGGCATGAGGTGGAACGCTGGAACCTGTTGCACCCGCAGAGCGAGCCCCGAGTGAGCTATATCGAACAATGCCTGGCCGGTCGAACCGGGCCGGTGGTGGTGGCGACGGACTACATGAAGTTGTTTGCCGATCAGATTCGCCCGTTCGTCCCCGGCCGCCGCTTTGTTGCCTTGGGCACCGATGGCTTTGGGCAATCGGATACGCGGGAAACCTTGCGTGCGTTCTTCGAGGTGGACCGCCACTTCATCGCACTGGCGGCGCTCAAGGCGCTGGCGGATGACGGCGTGATCGGTCGCGATAAAGTCAGTGAAGCGATCAGACGCTACGGGATCAACGTCGACAAGGCCAACCCCGTGACGGTCTGATTTACGGCGCCGGTGTCGGCAGGGGCGCAATTGCTTCTGTTGGTGCCGGTAGCGCCGGGTTGCTGGTCGCCGGTGCGGCGGCAGGCTCTTGCTGCGGCGCAATCGGCGCGGGTTCCACAGGCGGCGCAAGCGGCTCTGAAACGGCAGGCTCTTCCTTCGGCGCCTCGACCTTCTCGGCAGCCGGAGCGACTTTAGGCTCTGGCACGCCCAAGTCAGCTTTCGGCTGCTCGGGAATATGCTCGGCCTTTTTCACTTCCTGGGGCAGGAACACATCCACCAGCGCAAAGTAACGCTCGTAGAACTTCGGCGCCGAAACGGTCTCGCTTGCGACTTTGACCATTGAGTCATCGGTGGAGCCAATCGGCATCGACACCGAACCCAGCACGCCAACTCCCAGGCTCGCGGAGTTGTTGACCTTCTTCAGCGCGTAGCGATCCTGCAAGGCGTTGGCGAACATCGTCGAGTGGTTGGTGCCTTTGCCATCATCGGCGCACACCACGTTGAAGCTGATCTGCAGATGGGTCTCGCCGGTCTGCTGGAAACTCTTGTTACCCACCACCAACTTCGGATCGCTGCTGGTGATGATGTAGCCCTGGCTGAGCAGGGCGCGTCGCGCCGCTTCGCACGCCGCCACATCACTGACCGGATAGGATCGGGAAAAGGTGCCGGAGTCGTCGAAATTCTCATGTTCATAAATAGCGGTCTTGGGTGACGAGCAGCCCGCGGCGCCCGCCAGCACCAGCGCCAACCCAAGGCTGCGCAAGTGAAATGATGTCGACATTGAAAATCCTGAGCAAAACAGTTCGGGCGGTATTGTGCAACAGAACGAGGCCTTGGCGCGCGCATTCCTGTCGGTAAAACGTCACAGCCTTACGTCGTGGGCCCCGCAGGAAAAAGCCCTGCGCACATATGATCAATAAATACGCGCAATTTGGCCGAGGCATGGCGACTTGATGGCCACAGCAGCCAGAAACTGCCACGGTGTTCCAGGTAGTCATCCAGCACCCGCTGCAAGCGCCCTTCCCGCACGGCCTGGTTGACCATGTAATCAGGCAGGCAGGCGATGCCCAACCCCTCGTGCACCACATGGTTGAGGGACTCGATGGTGGTGCTGACCAGCGGTGTACGCAGGATCGGTTCTGCCGCGCCGGCTTCGAGGCGCAAGGGCCAGGGCTCCAGCTTGCCAGTCGCACAGAACTTGTGCCGCAGGCACGCGTGATCGTTCAAGTGCCGCGGCTGTTGTGGGGTGCCGTGTTCCTGGAAATACGCCGGCGTACCCACCAGCACCAGTTGGTAATGCCCCAGGTGGCGTGCCATCAGGCGCGAATCTTCCGGCTTGCCGGTGCGAATCACCGCGTCGAACCCTTCCTCGATCACATCCACCATGCGGTCGGAAAAATCCACATCCAGCTCGATCTGCGGATAGGCCCGCATGAAGTCGCTGAGCACCGGCATCAATAAACCGCGTACCTGCGGCACACTGATGCGTAGTTTGCCCCGAGGCGTGGCGCTGGCGTCGGTCAGCTCGCGCTCGGCGGCCTCGACCTCAGCCAGGATGCGCCGTGAACGCTCAAGGAACAGCGCCCCTTCGGCGGTCAAAGTAATACTGCGCGTACTGCGGTGGAACAGGCGCACACCGAGACGCTCCTCCATGCGTGCGATGCTTTTGCCTACAGCCGAGGAGGAAATCCCTAACACTTGACCGGCAGCGGTAAAACTGCGGGCCTCCGCCACCTGCACGAATACCGAAAGGCTGCCCAGACTGTCCATGATGTGGCCCTCAATTGCGGACACTGATGTCCGATAAGTTCGGAACCTTAGCCTGTTTTTCCGCGCCCCGCAGCCCCCTACCCTGTCTCCTGGCCTTTTGCAGGGATACAGCGTTATGACATCACTTACCGAGTCCACCCCAACAGCCCAGCATGACGGGTTGCCGCTGGGCGGTTTATTGGCACTGGCGTTTGCCGGTTTTATCACCATCCTCACCGAAGCCATGCCCGCCGGGCTGCTGCCACAAATGGGCGAAGGCCTGGGTGTGTCACCCGCGCTCGTCGGCCAATTGGTTACGCTTTACGCCTTGGGTTCCTTGCTCGCGGCCATCCCGCTGACGATGTGGACCCGTGGCTGGCGCCGACGGCCATTGCTGCTGGTGGCCATTGGCGGCTTTGCCGTGGTCAACAGCATCACCGCATTCTCCAGCCATTACGGGCTGACCCTGGTGGCGCGCTTTTTCGCCGGAGTTTTCGCCGGGTTGCTCTGGGCGTTGCTGGCGGGTTACGCAAGCCGGATGGTCGCGCCACATCTGCAAGGCCGGGCGATTGCCTTGGCGATGCTGGGGGCACCGCTGGCGTTGTCGCTGGGGGTCCCCGCGGGGACTTTGCTCGGCACCGTCGTAGGCTGGCGCCTGAGCTTTGCGATCATGACCGGGCTGACGCTCGTGCTGCTGATCTGGGCCCGCTGGACCTTGCCGGACTTTGCCGGGCAAACCGCAGGCAAACGCATGGGGTTGCGTCAGGTACTGACCCTGCCCGGGATTCGTCCGGTGTTATGGGTAACGTTTACCTACGTGCTGGCCCACAACATTCTCTATACCTACGTCGCCCCGTTGTTGGTGCCCGCCGGACTTGCGGGCGAGATTGACCGCGTGCTGCTGGTGTTCGGCTTGGCCGCGCTGTTGAGCATCTGGCTGACGGGCATGTTGATCGATCGCTGGTTGCGCAAGCTGGTGCTGATCAGTTGCGCGTTGTTCGGGCTGATCGCCCTGGCGCTGGCGTTCTGGATCACTTCGCCGAGCGTGATCTACCTCTGCGTGGCCTTGTGGGGCCTGGCGTTCGGTGGCCTGCCAGCCCTGCTGCAAACGGCACTGGCCAAGGCAGCCGGCGACTCGGCGGATGCCGCACAATCGATGTTGGTCACCGTTTGGAACCTGGGCATCGCAGGTGGAGGATTGGTCGGTGGCGTGTTGTTGCAAGGCTGGGGCGTGATTGCATTTCCATGGGCGGTGGTGGTGTTGATGCTCCTGGCCCTTTGCAAACGCCCATGAAAAAGCCCCCGGTCTTTTCAGGCCGAGGGCTTTTTATTCAAGCGGGCATCAGAATTTCTTGATGTCAGCCTGGGTTTCCAACTGCTTGCGGTACGCAGCAAAGTCCTGCTGACCACTGCGGGAAGCGAGGAAGCGGCGAATTTGCGCCTTTTCTTCGTCCGTCGGGGCAACAGCCTCGTTGACGCCGTTCAAGCGCACGATCACCAGGCTGCCGTCAGCCAGGGTCACGGTGGTAAAGGTCGGCTTGTCCTTGGCCGCAGGCTTTGGCATGCGGAACAGGGCTTGCAGCACGGCTGGGTCGATAGATTCCTGATTGCGGGTGGCCGCTTCAGTCACTTTCCACGCCTGGCCGTCGATGGCTTGATTCAGCGGGGTCTTGCCATCACGCAGGCTGGCGATCAACTCGTCAGCGTGGACCTTGGCCGCCGCACTGGCACGTTCCTTGGTCATCTGGGCGCGAATCGCCGCTGCAACGCTTTCCAGCGGCAGTTGCGTTGGCTTCAGATGCTCTTTGGCACGCAGTACGATGATGGTTTCCGGGTCCAGTTCGATGGCGCTGCTGTTGGCACCCTCATCCAGCACTTCCGGGCTGAACGCTGCGGTGATCACGGCACGGTTGGCCGCAATGCCTTCGCCACCTTCACGGCCAAACGGCGCGGAGGTGTGCACGGTCAGCTTCAGGTCGGACGCTGGCTGGGCCAGGTCGGAGGCTTCGAATGCCGCATCTTCCAATTGCTTGGTCGCTTCGACAAAACGCTGCTCAACCTGCTGGGTCTTGAGGTCGCGGGTCAGCTTGTCTTTCAGGCTGGCAAACGATGGCACTTGAGGTGCTTCAACGCCCAACAGCTTGATCAGGTGCCAACCGAAGGTCGAACGAACCGGCGCCGACACCTGATCCTTGTTCAACGCGTACAAGGCAGTTTCGAAGTCTGGATCGTAGACGCCAGGACCGGCAAAACCGAGGTCGCCGCCGTTGTTGGCCGAACCTGGGTCCTGGGAGAACTCCTTGGCCAGGGCTTCGAACTTCTCGCCCTTGGCCAGGCGCGCCTGGATGTCTTCGATCTTCGCCTTGGCTTGCGCGTCGGTGACCTTGTCGTTGACTTCAATCAGGATGTGCGCGGCACGACGCTGTTCAGCGAGGTTGGCGGTTTCTTTCTGATAGGCAGCCTGCAGATCTTCGTCCTTGACGCTGACTTGATCAAAGAACGATGCCTTCTTCAGCTCCAGATAGTCGATGACCACTTGGTCCGGCGTCATGAACTCTTTGGCGTGCTGGTCGTAGTAAGCCTTGACCTCGTCGTCGGTGAGCTTCACCGCGGCCGGGTTGGCCTTGATATTGACGGTGGCGAAATCGCGGGTCTGTTTTTCCAGACGGGCGAATGCCAGCACTTCGGCATCCGTGACGAAACCGCTGCCGGCGATACCTGCGCGAACCTGGCCGATGAGCATTTCCTGGGTCAGCATCTGACGGAATTGCATACGGCTGTAGCCCAGCTGACGGATCACCTGATCAAAGCGCTCGGGGCTGAACTTGCCATCCACCTGGAACTCGGGGGTCAGCAGGATCGTTTGATCCAGTGCCGCCTCGGAGAAGCCGAACTTGGAGTCGGCAGCGCCTTGCAGCAACAGCTTGCGATCGATCAGACCCTTGAGGGCCGCTTCGCGCAGCAGTTTTTCGTCCAGCAGTGAAGCATCGAAATCCTTGCCCAGCTGTTGCATCAGCTGACGGCGTTGCATGTCGACGGCCTGGCTCAATTCGGTTTGAGTAATCTCTTCACCGTTGACCTTGGCCACGTCCTGCTTGTTGTTACCCGATGCCTGGAAAATGGCCTCGATACCGGTGAACGCCATCAACGCGACGATGATCCCGATAATGGTCTTGGCAATCCAGCCTTGTGAATTGTCCCTGATATTTTGCAGCATGCGTCCCCCAGAAACGGTTGAACTTCAAAAATTGGCAACCGTGGAGCGTGGGTAGAGTACGGATATAAGAAAGGCGCATCCAAGGATGCGCCTTCTCGCAACTGGCGGAGCGGACGGGGTTGGTATCTGCCCCCGGCTTGGCGACCCGATGGATACATGGGTCTGCTGCCGCTCCGCTGCCAGGTCGAACCTGCGTTCGACCCGGGTAGGTAAAGGCTGGATCGAAGCTTAGTTAACGGCTTCTTTCAGGGCTTTACCGGCTTTGAAACCTGGTTTCTTGGCAGCAGCGATTTGCAGTGCTTTGCCAGTCTGTGGGTTACGGCCAGTGCGAGCTGGGCGGTCGGTCACAGAGAAAGTACCGAAGCCTACCAGTACTACGGAGTCGCCGGCCTTCAGAGCGCCAGTGACGGATTCGATTACTGCATCCAGCGCACGGCCAGCAGCAGCTTTCGGGATATCAGCGGATGCAGCGATAGCATCAATCAGTTCCGACTTGTTCACTCTAAGTCCCCTTATATATCTATTGAGTATGATTCTAAGTTTTTTGGTAAACAGCAAAAATCAGTGCTGAATGGCCTACAGACACTTATAAGAGCCGCTTTATAACAAGGGCTCTAAAAAGCTGTCAAGGAAGCCCCCAGGCTTATTCGCATTAATGCGTGCTAATTCTTTCCTTGGAATCAGACTCGCGCTTTTCATCCTTTGCGACTATCTCCGGAGCCACATCCGGCAAGGGCTCCGGCGCGTATTGCAGCGCAATTTGCAGGACCTCGTCAATCCATTTAACCGGTTTAATCTGCAGATCCTGCTTGATGTTGTCAGGAATTTCCTTCAAGTCGCGAACATTCTCTTCAGGAATGATCACGGTCTTGATCCCGCCACGGTGTGCCGCAAGCAATTTCTCTTTCAAGCCACCAATGGCCAGTACCTGACCGCGCAAGGTAATTTCGCCGGTCATGGCCACGTCAGCTCGCACAGGAATACCAGTCAACGCCGACACCAGGGCCGTGCACATGCCTACACCTGCGCTAGGACCATCCTTCGGGGTCGCCCCTTCCGGCATGTGGATGTGCGTATCGTGCTTCTCGTGGAAGTCCAGGGGAATCCCCAGGCTCTTGGCGCGGCTGCGCACCACGGTCTGTGCGGCGGTGATGGATTCGACCATCACGTCACCCAGCGAACCGGTCTTGATCAGCTGACCTTTGCCAGGGATCACCGCGGCTTCGATGGTCAGCAATTCGCCACCCACCTGGGTCCACGCCAGGCCGGTGACCTGACCGACTTGATCCTGCTGCTCGGCCAGGCCGTAGCTGAATTTACGCACGCCGAGGAAGTGTTCCAGGGAGTCAGCCGTGACCTTCACCGAGAAGCGTTTTTCCAGTGCATGTTCCTTGACCGCCTTGCGGCAGATCTTCGCGATCTGGCGCTCCAGGCCCCTTACACCGGCCTCGCGGGTGTAATAACGCACGATGTCGCGGATGGTCCCGACCTCGAATTCGATCTCGCCCTTCTTCAGGCCGTTGGCAGAAATCTGCTTGGGCGCGAGGTATTTGACGGCGATGTTGATCTTCTCGTCTTCGGTGTAACCCGGCAGACGAATCACCTCCATCCGGTCCAGCAAGGCTGGCGGGATGTTCATGGAGTTGGAGGTGCACAGGAACATTACGTCGGACAGGTCGTAGTCGACTTCCAGGTAATGGTCGTTGAAATTGTGGTTCTGCTCAGGGTCGAGCACTTCGAGCAAGGCCGATGCCGGATCGCCACGCATGTCGCTGCCCATTTTGTCGATTTCATCGAGCAGGAACAGCGGGTTGCGCACACCCACCTTTGTCATCTTTTGAATCAATCTTCCTGGCATCGAACCGATGTAAGTACGGCGATGACCACGGATTTCCGCCTCATCCCGCACGCCACCGAGGGCCATGCGCACGAATTTGCGGTTGGTCGCATTGGCAATCGATTCGGCCAGGGAGGTTTTACCCACACCCGGTGGACCGACCAGGCACAACACCGGACCACGAATTTTCTTCACGCGCTTTTGCACCGCGAGGTATTCGAGGATGCGTTCTTTGACTTCCTCAAGACCGTAGTGGTCGGCATCAAGGATGTCTTCGGCACGGGCCAGGTCCAGGCGCACTTTGGTCTGGGCCTTCCACGGCACCTGCACCAGCCAGTCGATGTAGGAACGAACCACGGTGGCTTCGGCCGACATCGGCGACATCTGCTTGAGCTTGTTCAACTCGGCAGTGGCCTTGGCCAGGGCGTCTTTAGGCAGGCCGGCGGCATCGATGCGCTTTTTCAGCTCCTCGATTTCGTTGTGGCCTTCCTCGCTGTCGCCGAGCTCTTTCTGAATGGCCTTCATCTGCTCATTCAGGTAGTACTCGCGCTGGCTACGCTCCATTTGTTTCTTCACACGACCACGGATGCGCTTCTCGACCTGCAGCAGGTCGATTTCGGCATCCAGCAGCGCCAACACGTGTTCAACACGGGTCGACAGGTCGATGATTTCGAGAATGTCCTGCTTCTGCTCGATCTTCAGCGCCATGTGCGCGGCCATGGTATCGACCAGGCGGCTTGGCTCATCAATGCTGTTGAGGGACGACAGGACTTCAGCCGGGACCTTCTTGCCCAACTGCACATACTGCTCGAACTGCGAGAGCAGGCTGCGTACAAAGACTTCGGATTCGCGCTCCGGCGCTTCGACTTCGTCGATCAGCGCCACTTCAGCGCGCAGGTGGCCGTCCACCTCCATGAAGCGCTCGACCGCACCGCGCTGCTCGCCTTCGACCAGCACCTTGACGGTGCCATCAGGCAGCTTGAGCAATTGCAGGACAGTGGCAATGGTGCCGACGCGATACAGGGCATCTTCGCCCGGATCATCATCAGCGGGATTCTTCTGGGCCAACAGCAGGATTTGCTTGTCGCCCGTCATCGCGGCTTCGAGCGCCTCGATTGACTTCTCGCGCCCCACGAACAGCGGGATAACCATGTGCGGATAGACGACGACATCACGCAACGGCAGGAGAGGCAATTCAATGGTGGTCTTCATGATTTCGCCTCTATGACAGATGAAAAATAAACTTGAAACCAAGATGGGGGCTGCATGCAAAAAAAACAAGCTTAATGCCAGCAGGAAAACGCAGGAAAAATCCCGCAATTAAAAGTGAGTGCAAAAACAAAGGGGCCCCTAGAGGCCCCTTGTTTGTAAAGCAACTGCAAAACGCTTACGCGTCTGGCGCAGCCTTGGCAGTCGGCTCACTGTTTTCGTAGATATACAGTGGCTTGGACTTACCTTCTATAACGCTTTCGTCGATCACCACTTTACTCACCTCGGACTGCGAGGGGATTTCGTACATGGTGTCGAGCAACACACCTTCCAGGATAGAACGCAGACCACGTGCACCGGTCTTGCGCTCCAGCGCCCGCTTGGCCACCGATTTGAGCGCGTCGGTACGGAACTCGAGGTCCACACCTTCCATCTCGAACAGCTTGGCGTATTGCTTGGTCAGGGCGTTTTTCGGCTCGGTGAGGATCTGAATCAGAGCAGCCTCATCCAGCTCGTCCAACGTCGCCAGGACCGGCAGACGACCAACGAATTCCGGGATCAGACCGAACTTGACCAGATCGTCAGGCTCGACTTCACGCAGGGACTCGCCAACCTTCTTGCCTTCTTCCTTGCTGCGTACTTCCGCACTGAAACCAATACCACCACGGGTGGAACGTTGTTGAATTACTTTTTCCAGACCAGAGAACGCACCGCCACAGATAAACAGGATGTTACGCGTATCAACCTGTAGGAATTCCTGCTGCGGGTGCTTGCGGCCGCCTTGTGGCGGTACAGAAGCAACTGTGCCTTCGATCAGTTTCAACAGGGCTTGCTGCACGCCTTCACCGGAAACGTCCCGGGTGATCGACGGGTTGTCGGACTTGCGCGAGATCTTGTCGATTTCGTCGATGTAGACAATACCCATCTGGGCCTTCTCTACGTCGTAGTCGCACTTCTGCAGCAGTTTCTGAATGATGTTCTCGACGTCTTCACCCACGTAGCCAGCCTCGGTGAGGGTGGTGGCGTCGGCGATGGTGAACGGAACGTTCAGCAGGCGAGCGAGGGTTTCTGCAAGCAGGGTTTTACCCGAGCCTGTAGGACCGATCAGCAAGATGTTGCTCTTGCCGAGTTCGACCTCGTCACCTTTCTTGTCACGCTGGTTCAAGCGTTTGTAGTGGTTGTACACCGCTACGGCCAGAACCTTCTTTGCACGCTCTTGACCGATGACATACTGGTCAAGGATGCCACTGATTTCTTTAGGCGAAGGCAATTTATGCGCACTGCTCTCGGCCTGGGCTTCCTGCACCTCCTCGCGGATGATGTCATTGCACAGGTCGACGCACTCGTCGCAGATAAACACCGAGGGGCCGGCAATCAACTTGCGCACTTCATGCTGGCTTTTGCCACAGAAGGAGCAATAGAGCAGCTTGCCGTTGTCCTCGCCGTTGCGGGTGTCAGTCATTCGTTCGATCCAAATCCGATAGGCTTGCAACACAAGATGAAGGCTTACGCGGGCTTTTTCAAGCCCGCAAGTGGTCGGGCATGCCGACCAGCCCTATTTTGAGCGGCTTAATTAAGCTGGGCGACGGTCAATCACTTTGTCGATCAGGCCATAGGCTTGCGCGGCTTCGGCACTCATGAAGTTGTCACGGTTGGTGTCGCGCTCGATTTCTTCCAGGGTACGTCCGCTGTGCTTGGCCATCAGCGTGTTGAGACGCTCACGGATAAACAGGATTTCCTTGGCATGGATCTCGATGTCCGACGCCTGGCCTTGGAAACCGCCCAGTGGTTGGTGAATCATCACGCGCGAGTTCGGCAGGCAGAAGCGCTTGCCCTCGGCACCCGCGGTCAGCAGGAATGCGCCCATGCTGCAGGCCTGGCCAATGCAGGTGGTCGACACGTTCGGCTTGATGAACTGCATGGTGTCGTAGATCGACATACCCGCCGTCACCGAACCGCCTGGGGAGTTGATGTAGAGATGGATGTCCTTGTCCGGGTTTTCGGCTTCAAGGAACAGCAGCTGCGCACAGATCAGGTTGGCCATGTAGTCCTCTACGGGGCCAACCAGAAAGATCACTCGCTCCTTGAGCAGGCGCGAGTAGATGTCGTAGGCGCGTTCGCCACGAGCGGACTGCTCTACAACCATCGGGACCAGGCCGCCAGCGGCCTGGATATCAGAGTTCTGCTGAATATAGGAATTACGGAACATGCTCTGCAGTTACTCCCAAATAGTCATGTCTTGAAAACGCATAAGCCAGCGCGAGGCTGGCTTATGGTTGTATTTCCAACGAGTTGGACAATCAGTCGGCTTGTGCTGCTTCCGCCGGTTTGACTGCTTCTTCGTAAGAGACCGCTTTATCGGTCACCTTAGCCTTCTGCAGAACAGTATCCACAACTTGTTCTTCCAGCACAACCGAACGTACTTCGTTCAGCTGCTGGTCGTTCTTGTAGTACCAAGCCACGACCTGCTCAGGCTCCTGGTAGGCCGAAGCCATTTCCTGGATCATTTCGCGAACGCGATCTTCGTCAGGCTTGAGCTCGAACTGCTCAACCACTTTTGCCACGACAAGACCCAGTACAACGCGACGCTTGGCTTGCTCTTCGAACAGCTCGGCCGGCAGTTGATCAGGCTTGATGTTGCCACCGAACTGCTGAACCGCTTGAACGCGCAGGCGATCCACTTCGTTGGACAGCAGGGCCTTAGGCACTTCGATCGGGTTGGCGGCCAGCAGACCGTCCATGACCTGGTTTTTCACCTTGGACTTGATAGCCTGGCGCAGCTCGCGCTCCATGTTCTTGCGAACTTCGGTGCGGAAACCTTCCAGGGTCGCTTCCTTGATGCCGAATTGAGCGAAGAACTCTTCGTTCAGCTCTGGCAGCTTAGGCTCGGAAACGCTGTTGACGGTCACGGTGAACTCGGCGGCTTTGCCAGCCAGGTCCAGGTTCTGGTAGTCAGCAGGGAAAGTCAGGTTCAGAACACGCTCTTCGCCGGCTTTAGCGCCAACCAGACCGTCTTCGAAGCCAGGGATCATGCGGTTGGAACCCAGCACCAGCTGAGTACCCTTGGCGGAGCCGCCAGCGAATACTTCGCCGTCAACCTTGCCAACGAAATCGATGTTCAGCTGGTCTTCGTTCTGAGCGGCGCGATCGGTCACTTCAAAACGGGTGTTCTGCTTGCGCAGGATTTCCAGCATGTTGTCCAGGTCGGCATCGGCCACGTCAGCGCTCAGGCGCTCTACGGCGATACCTTCGAAGCCGGCAACTTCGAACTCCGGGAACACTTCGAATACGGCAACGTATTCCAGGTCCTTGCCAGCTTCCAGGGACTTAGGCTCGATCGACGGCGAGCCAGCAGGCTTCAGGTTCTGCGCTTCTACGGCTTCGTAGAAGGAAGCCTGGATCACGTCACCCACAGCGTCCTGGCGCGCATCAGCACCAAAACGACGCTTGATTTCGCTCATTGGCACTTTGCCTGGACGGAAACCAGCGATCTTGGCCTTCTGGGCAGTCTGCTGCAGACGCTTGTTGACCGCAGTCTCAATACGCTCTGCCGGCACGGTAATGCTCAGGCGGCGCTCGATAGCAGTAGTATTTTCAACAGAAACTTGCATGGATATTCCTCGTTGCACAGACGTTAGCCGGCCATTTCCGACCCCAATCAAGGGCATGCATTCTAGAGGGTCAAACTCAAGAAGTCACCCTACTGCAAATACGCCCGAAAACAGCCGGCAATTTATCGGTACGAAGGCACTGATGCACCCCGCCCCGGTGACAAATACACCCCATCACGCCAGGGCTCTGCGTCGCCCCTTCTATATATAGAAGAGGTCGTCATCCACCTCCCTGACGGCCCACCCCGCAAACAGGGCAAGCAGACAGCGCGGTATCATCGAGACACATAAATACGATGAAACGCCCTGCCGTTGCGGCCCAGCACCTGCGGCCGCGAAAACCAGAACTGCCAAAACCAAAAAAGGCGCCAGACTGTTAAATCTGGCGCCTTTCGAATATGGGGTGGACGAAGGGGATCGAACCCTCGACAACGGGAGTCACAATCCCGTGCTCTACCAACTGAGCTACGCCCACCATATTGCATTAACAAAGAACTCAAACATCTTCTTTGTTGAACCTCACCTCACCTTGCGGCAGGGCGACGCCTTGAAATTGGTGCGGATGAAGAGACTCGAACTCTTACGCCTCGCGGCGCTGGAACCTAAATCCAGTGTGTCTACCAATTCCACCACATCCGCGCTGGAGCTCTTAAAGCAAAGGCGCCAGACGATTAATCTGGCGCCTTTTCAAAATATGGGGTGGACGAAGGGGATCGAACCCTCGACAACGGGAGTCACAATCCCGTGCTCTACCAACTGAGCTACGCCCACCATCTAACACTACTTGTGCCAAAGCTGCCTAATGGCGCACCCGGCAGGACTCGAACCTGCGACCATCCGCTTAGAAGGCGGATGCTCTATCCAGCTGAGCTACGGGCGCCTTATTAATCTGTACTCTTGGAGGATTACAAACTAAGTGCTTCCAGCCTTGCAGAACAACACTCTATTCTGCTCGACCTTCTTAACCAGTGCTAGGCTGTGCCCGACAAGTGCGACGAATAGTATAGACGCCCCGGAAAGCCGTCAAATCTTTTTTGAAAAAAATTCATTTTATTTAAGGGGTTAGGGCAATTTGCAGACCAAGCGCCTTTGCCCTCACGCTGTGGCATGCGAGAATGCGCACACATTTCTTCCCCCTCTCGATGGTTAATCACGCGTAATGACTGCACAACTTATCGACGGCAAATCAATCGCCGCCAGCCTGCGCCAGCAGATCGCCAAACGCGTCACCGAGCGTAGCCAGCAAGGCCTGCGCACGCCTGGCCTCGCGGTGATCCTGGTCGGCAGCGATCCTGCCTCTCAGGTTTATGTCTCGCACAAGCGTAAAGACTGTGAAGAGGTCGGCTTTATTTCCAAGGCCTACGACTTGCCTTCCGACACCACCCAACAGGCCCTGACCGACCTGATCGACAGCCTTAATGACGACCCGGCAATGGACGGCATCCTGCTGCAATTGCCGCTGCCCGAGCACCTGGACGCGTCCAAGCTGCTGGAGCGTATCCGCCCGGACAAGGACGTCGACGGCTTCCACCCCTATAACGTCGGCCGCCTGGCCCAGCGCATCCCGCTGCTGCGCCCTTGCACCCCCAAAGGCATCATGACCCTGCTGGAAAGCACCGGTGTCGACCTGTACGGTCTGGACGCCGTAGTCGTGGGCGCCTCCAATATCGTAGGTCGCCCAATGGCCATGGAACTGCTGCTGGCCGGCTGCACCGTGACCGTCACCCACCGCTTCACCAAGGACCTTGCCGGCCACGTCGGCCGCGCCGACCTGGTGGTGGTTGCCGCCGGCAAGCCAGGCCTGGTCAAGGGCGAGTGGATCAAGCAAGGCGCCATCGTCATCGACGTGGGCATCAACCGCCAGGAAGACGGCAAGCTGGTCGGCGACGTGGTCTACGACACCGCCCTGCCCCGGGCCGGCTGGATCACGCCAGTGCCAGGCGGCGTCGGCCCGATGACCCGCGCCTGCCTGCTGGAAAACACGCTGTATGCGGCAGAAACCCTGCACAGCTAATAACCAGCAGCACTGAAAAAGCCCTGCCTTATCGCAGGGCTTTTTATTGCCCGGCATAAAAACCTTTTTTTCTTAGTTTTTAAGCACTTTCGTCTGGTTCTCGAAGAACATTCGACAGTTTCTGATCCATACTTCTAGAATGTAACGTAATTTTTCAAAGCACCCGTTTTCCAACGGTATTTCCTTACTTCTTAGCGAGTTCATCCGCGTGAAAATTCGTCTCTCCATCGCCAGCCTATTTTTTGTATTTACAGGCACCTTCGCGCACGCCGCCGAGACCATCCAGGCCCCGCGCGACACCTCCAAACTACAGATCGCTTCCGGCAGTGCCATGCTCGTGGATCTGCAGACCAACAAAGTCATCTACTCCAGCAACCCCGACGTGGTGGTGCCGATTGCCTCGGTGAGCAAGCTGATGACCGGCCTGATTGTGCTCGAAGCCAAGCAGAACATGGACGAATACATCGACATCAACATCAAGGACACGCCAGAAATGAAAGGCGTGTTCTCCCGCGTGAAGATCGGCAGCGAAATGCCGCGCAAAGAAATGCTGTTGATCGCGCTGATGTCCTCGGAAAACCGCGCCGCCGCCAGCCTGGCCCACCACTACCCGGGCGGCTACCCGGCGTTTATCGCCGCAATGAATGCCAAGGCCAAGGCGCTGGGCATGACCAGCACCCACTACGTCGAGCCCACCGGCCTGTCGATCCACAACGTATCGACTGCCCGCGACCTGAGCAAATTGCTGGCCGCCGCGCGCCACTACCCGATGCTCAGCCAACTGAGCACCACCAAGGAAAAGACGGTGTCGTTCCGCAAACCCAACTACACCCTGGGTTTCTCCAACACAGACCACCTGATCAACCGCGCCAATTGGGACATCAAGCTGACCAAGACCGGCTTCACCAACCAGGCCGGCCACTGCCTGGTGCTGGTGACCAGCATGGGGAATCGTCCGGTATCGCTGGTGATTCTGGATGCCTTCGGTAAATTCACGCACTTTGCCGATGCCAGCCGCATTCGCAACTGGGTCGAGACCGGCAAGAGCGGCTCGGTGCCGGATGTAGCGTTGCGCTACAAGGCCGACAAGAATCTGAAAAACCGCCCGAACGCGGCAGAAGTACGCCGCTAAAAGAATGTGGGAGCGGGCCTGTGTGGGAGCGGGCTTGCTCGTGAATGCGGTGTATCAGCGACAGATACCTCAGCCGACCCACCGCATTCGCGAGCAAGCCCGCTCCCACATCCCACACAAGCCTGTTCCCAAATGAGGTTTGCGACGTCCTGCTTTACTGTGTTTCTGCCAACACCTTGAGCGCCTGCGCCGCCGCCCGCTCCTGCCCGGCCTGGGCCGTGGCGTTCGCCGCCTCACGCCAGCGCTGCGCGTCCACCTTGGCAGGCAACTGGCTTGGCCGCTGGGTGAGGATCGCCCAACTCCCGGCGCTCTTCCACTTCGATTCAAACTCGCTGAAGCTCATCAACAGGCGCCGGTCCATCCCGGCGCGCAGCAGCACCGTGCTTTTCTGCTGATTGAACCCCACCACGACCACGTACCGTGCGTCAGACCACAGGCTGCCGCCAATCCGCGCCATCACCGGGTAACCGGCTGCAACCTGTGCCAGCAACGCCGTCAGCTGGGTATCCAGCGGATACACCATCAACCCGTACTCACGCGCCAGCACCTGCATGTTGCGCTCCAGGTCCGCCTCGCCGCCCGGCAAGCGCAGCGGCTTATCCAGCAGACCCGGTGTCATCACAATGCCTTGTTGCGACAGCATGCTGGCCAGAGCAGCAGGGCCACTCTGATACGCCTCGCTGCGGAAAGTCGGCACGCCATTGAGCTCGACCCGCTCCGGCAGGCCCGGCAGTTTCGACGGGTGCCCGGAACAGGCCGCGAGCCCCAGGGCAAAGGCCAGCAACAAGGATGTTTTTACGTTCGACCGTAACCGCAATTTTTTACTCTCTTGATCAACTGCCGGTAAGGGCCCTGATCATAGGACGCTCTGCCACGCGGGTATAGCCTCAGGCGTCAGTAAAGCGTGCGGCATAGAGCAAACAAGTTGGACGGACACGACCATTGGTCAATAGCAGGCAACCGCCAGGTAGCTAGACTGTCCATTGAGAAGACTGTGTGTGCCCCGAGCGGGGCGAAAGGAGGCCCTGATGAGCCTTGCAACGACGATAATCCTGTTGATCTGTGGTTGGCTGGCCGTTGCCGCCGCCATGTTGTGGGGGGTGCTGCGTATTGCCCGTCGACACCACCCCCACGCCAAACCCGCCAAGCCCCACAAGGCCGCGGTGCACCACGCCTAACCAGGCATGCAGCTGAAATCCTGGGTCGCGGCAACTTCCTTGCCGTGGCCATCCTTCAGCGACGCGCGCACGGTAGTGCCCAGGCTCGACTCCACCAGGGTGTAGTGCTCACCGGCCTTGAAATTCTTGTACTCGACCCGCCCCTGGCAGTCCTGCTGATTGTCGTCGCCCGGCTCTTCCTCGTACAACGTCACGTCCAGGCGATGGTCGCCCGGTGTCACTTCAAAAAAGCGCCCATCGTCCACGCGCTTGCCATCCACGCGTTCGGCCATCAGGTCATTCGGCGCTTCTTCCTTCAATCCTATCCATGCTTCGCTCGGGTCCGCCTTGGGGATCGGGCCGGCGCACGCCGACAACAACAGCACGGCACCGAGGGTTGGAATCAACAACAGAGGTTTAAGTGACATGGCAGGGCTCCAAAAAAGACGATGTGTCCGATGGGTTACAAGCTTGCGGAGCCGACCTGCGTTGAACAAATGAATACGCATGAAACGATCTTCAGCCCCTTCCTAAATGTTCCTTCACCTGGCTGAAAGGCGCGTGTTAGGTGGGTCGGGCAAGACTGCCGGGGTTTGCAATCCTGCTCCTTTCGGAGGTTCACGCATGCTCGGGCTGGTAAAGACCGCACTGCAAAAGCCGTACACGTTTATCGTGTTGGCCATATTCATCTGCATCATCGGGCCGATGGCGGCCCTGCGCACCCCCACGGATGTGTTCCCCGACATCGGCATCCCCGTGGTCGCCGTGGTCTGGCAGTACAACGGCTTGTCGCCGGATGCCATGGCCGGTCGGGTGATCTACACCTACGAACGCTCCCTGAGCACCACTGTCAACGACATCGAACACATCGAATCGCAATCACTGCCCGGCATGGGCATCGTCAAGATCTTCTTCCAACCCGGCGTGGACATCCGCACCGCCAACGCCCAAGTGACCGCCGTGTCACAAACCGTGCTCAAGCAGATGCCACCCGGCATCACGCCGCCGTTGATCCTCAACTACAGCGCCTCCACCGTGCCGATCCTGCAACTGGCATTCTCCAGCCCGAGCCTGTCGGAAGCGAAGATCCGCGACCTGGTGCAGAACAATATCCGCCTGCCCCTCAGCGCCCTGCCCGGCCTCGCCATGCCCACGCCCATGGGCGGCAAGCAACGCCAGATCACCCTCGACCTCGACCCGCAGGCACTGGCCGCCAAAGGCCTGTCGGCCCAGGACGTGGGCACCGCCCTGGCCCTGCAAAACCAGATCATCCCGGTGGGCACCGCCAAACTCGGCCCCAACGAATACACGATCCTGCTCAACAACAGCCCCAAGGCGATCGATGAACTCAACGACTTGCCGATCAAGACCGTCGACGGCGCGCTGATCACTATCGGCCAAGTCGCCCACGTGCGTGACGGCTCGCCGCCGCAAACCAACATCGTACGTGTCGACGGCCACCGCGCCGTGCTGATGCCGGCCCTGAAAAACGGCAGCATCTCGACCCTGTCGATCATCGACGGCATCCGCCAGATGCTGCCGCGCATCGACGAAACCCTGCCACCCTCGCTGAAAACCTCGCTGCTGGGCGACGCCTCGGTGTTCGTCAAGCAATCGGTGGGCAGCGTGGCCCAGGAAGGCATCATCGCCGCCCTGCTGACCAGCGCGATGATCCTGCTATTCCTCGGCAGCTGGCGCTCGACCCTGATTATCGCCGCGTCGATTCCCCTGGCCGTGTTGTCAGCCATCGCGCTACTGGCCGTCAGCGGGCAAACCCTCAACGTGATGACCCTCGGCGGGTTGGCATTGGCGGTGGGGATTCTGGTGGACGACGCCACCGTGACCATCGAAAACATCAACTGGCACCTGGAACAAGGCAAGGCGGTGAAGACCGCGATCCTCGACGGCGCCGCGCAGATCGTCGGCCCCGCGTTCGTCTCGCTGCTGTGCATCTGCATCGTGTTCGTGCCGATGTTTATGCTGCAAGGCATCGCCGGTTACCTGTTCCGGCCGATGGCCCTGGCGGTGATCTTTGCCATGGCCAGCTCGTTCATCCTCTCGCGCACCCTGGTGCCGACACTCGCGATGTTTTTGCTCAAGCCGCACACGCCGGAACCGGGCGCGGGTCATCACCCGGAAGACGAGTTCATCAACCACCACGAGGGTGAGCAACACGCCAAACCGCGCCATGCCGCGCTGCAAGCGGTGCTGAATTTCCAGCAGGGTTTTGAGCGCCATTTCTCGAATATCCGCGACACCTATCACAGCCTGCTGCTGTTGGCGCTGGGCAATCGCAAGCGCTTTATCGTCGGCTTCCTGGCCTGCGTGCTCGCCTCGTTCCTGCTGCTGCCCAGCCTGGGCCAGGACTTCTTCCCGGCCACCGACGCCGGCGCCCTCGCCCTGCACGTGCGCCTGCCGCTGGGCACGCGCATCGAAGAAAGCGCCGCCGCCTTCGACCGCATCGAAGCGCGGATTCGCGAAGTGATCCCAAGCGATGAACTCGACACCATCGTCGACAACATCGGTATCCCGCTCAGCGGCATCGACATGGCCTACAGCAGCAGCGGCACCATCGGTCCACAGGATGGCGACATCCAGGTCAGCCTGAAACCACACCACGCGCCCACCGCCGACTACGTGAAAAAACTGCGCGAAGCCCTGCCGCAAAGTTTCCCTGGCAGCCACTTCGCGTTCCTGCCGGCCGACATCAGCAGCCAGATCCTCAACTTCGGCGCCCCGGCCCCGCTGGACGTGAAAATCTCCGGGCGCAACGATGCAGAAAACCGTGCCTATGCGGTGGAACTTGAACGCCGTCTTCAACACGTACCCGGCATCGCCGACCTGCGTATCCAGCAGTCCACCGGCTACCCGTCGTTGCAAGTCAATGTCGACCGCCTGCGCGCCAATGGCCTGGGCATCACCGAGCGTGACGTGACCAACAGCATGGTCGCCTCCCTCGCCGGCAGCTCGCAGACCGCCCCGACCTTCTGGCTCAACCCAGCCAACGGTGTGTCGTACTCGATCGTCGCAGCGACCCCGCAATACCGCCTCGACAGCCTGCCATCCCTGGAAGCCTTGCCGGTCACCGGCGCCGACGGCCAATCGCAGATCCTCGGCGGCGTGGCGGACTTCTCCCGCGTGCAAAGCCCGGCGGTGGTGACCCACTACAACATCGAGCCGACCCTGGACCTCTACGCCAACGTACAAGGCCGCGACCTCGGCGGCGTAGCGCGCGACGTGCAAAAAGTGCTGGATGACACCGCGTCGATGCGCCCCAAAGGCGCGACCATCAGCCTGCATGGGCAGATCGACGCATTGCATGAAGCCTTCAGCGGTTTAAGCCTGGGCCTGCTCGGTGCGGTGGTGCTGATCTACCTGCTGATCGTGGTCAACTTCCAGTCGTGGGCCGACCCGTTCGTGATCATCACGGCATTGCCGGCCGCACTCGCGGGGATCGTATGGATGCTGTTCCTCAGCGGCACCTCGTTGTCGGTGCCGGCGCTCACCGGCGCGATTCTGTGCATGGGCGTGGCCACCGCCAACTCGATCCTGGTGGTGAGCTTCTGCCGCGAACGCCTGGCCGAACATGGCGATGCGCTCAAGGCTGCGATGGAGGCCGGTTACACGCGTTTTCGCCCGGTGTGCATGACCGCCCTGGCGATGATCATCGGCATGTTGCCACTGGCCCTTTCCGAAGAACAAAACGCCCCCCTTGGCCGGGCGGTGATCGGTGGGTTGATCTTCGCCACCATCGCCACCCTGTTGTTTGTCCCCGTGGTCTTCAGCCTGGTCCACGGTCGTCACCCTACTCGCGCAGTTGCTGGAGAAACCTCACATGTCGCCTGATCACAAACCCTCGCGCAAGCGTCTGATGCTCATGGGTGTCGGCGGCCTAACCCTGGCCGCCCTGCTGGTCGCCAACGGCCTGCACGCCCGCACGTTGCATGAACAAGCAGTGACCGCCTGGACGGAAACCGCTGCCATTCCCCAGGTGCTGGTGTTCCAGCCGCAACAGAACGCCGCCGGCGATACCCTGCGGTTGCCGGCGCACCTGGAAGCGTGGAGCAAGGCACCGATCCACGCGCGGGTCAGCGGCTATTTGAAGGACTGGAAAGCCGACATCGGCACCCAGGTCAAGGCCGGGCAGGTTCTCGCCGAAATCGACAGCCCTGACCTCGACCAGCAACTGGCCCAAGCCCATGCACGACTGGTGCAGGAACAAGCCAACGCACGCCTGGCGCAAACCACCGCCACCCGCTGGCAAAACCTGCTGGCCAGCCACTCGGTGTCACGCCAGGAGGCCGATGAAAAAACCTCCAACGCCGCCGCCGCGAAGGCCAACGCCGACGCCGCCGCCGCCGACTGCGCGCGCCTGTCGGCCCTGGCCAGCTACAAGACCATCCGCGCACCGTTCGCCGGCACCATCACCGCCCGCAACACCGACATCGGCCAGTTGATCAAGGCCGATACCGACAGCGATCCGGAGTTGTTCAACATCGCCGACACTCACCAACTGCGCCTGTATGTGCCGGTGCCGCAGAACTATGCCGCGGTGATCCACCCGGGCCTTGAAGCCGAACTGACGGTGCCCGAGCATCCTGGCCAACACTTCAAGGCGCGGCTGATCGGCGACTCCACCGCCATCGACCGCCGCTCCGGCACCCTGCTCGCACAGTTCGTCGCCGACAACCCCAACGGCGAACTGCTGCCCGGTGACTACGCCGAGGCGACGCTGCCGATTCCGGCCGACACCCACGGCGTGAGCATCCCGGCCAGTGCGCTGATCTTCCGCGCCCAAGGCACTCAGGTCGCGGTGCTGGATGCGCACAACCACGTGCACCTGCAAACCATCCACATCGGCCTCGACCTCGGCGAACGCCTGGTGATCGACCAGGGCCTCAAACCCGCCGACCGAGTGGTCGACAATCCGCCCGACGCCCTGCGCGAAGGCGATCCGGTGCAACTGGCGGACGCCAGCGGAGGTGCCCATGCACCCAAGGCTTAACCCCCTCGCCGCCTTGATGCTGCTGGCCTTGCAGGGCTGCTCCATGGCACCGACCTATCAAGTGCCCTCGGTCAACCTGCCGGCGGGCTATCGCGAACAGACCCGCGATGGCCCATGGCACAGCGCGCAACCGGCCGACACTTTGGCGCCGGCATGGTGGAAGCTCTACAACGATACGCGCCTGAACGACCTGCAACAGCAACTGCTCAAGGCCAATCCGGACCTCGCGGCGGCACTGGCCCACTTCGATGCGTCCCAGGCATACGCCAGCCAATTGCATGCCGGGCTGTTCCCGCAAATCAGCGCCAGTGCGCAGCCACTGCGCCAACGGCAATCCGACTCGCGACCGCTGCGGGGCAGCACCCAGCCATCGGTGTACAACAGCAATACCGCCGGGTTTTCGTTGAGCTACGACCTGGACCTGTGGGGCAGAGTCCGCAACCAGGTCGCCGCCGGCGATGCCCAGGCACAGGCCTCTGGCGACGACCTGGCAGTGGCCCGCTTGAGCCTGCAGCATCAGTTGGCGAGCTTGTATGTGCAGCTCAACGGGCTGGATGCACAGGCACGCATTCTCAACAGCTCGCTGGAGGACTTCAGCCAGGCATTGCAACTGACCCGCAGCCGCTATGAAGGCCAGATCGCCTCGGAACTGGACCTGACCCGCGCACAAAACCAACTGGCCGAAGCCAAGGCGCAATTGGATGACATCCACGGCCAGCGCAACCTCACTGAGCATGCGTTAGGCGAATTGGTCGGTGTGGCGGCCAGCGATTTCACGCTACCGCCGAGCCCACAGTTGATCGCGCTGCCGCAGATCCCAACGCAGTTGCCCAGCCACCTGCTGCAACGTCGCCCGGACATTGCCGCAGCAGAACGACGAGTGTTCGCCGCCAATGCCAATATCGGCGTGGCCAAGGCGGCGTGGTACCCGGATTTCAGCTTGACCGGCTTGATCGGCGGGCAGACCCAAGGCGTCGGCAACCTGCTTTCGGCAGGCAATCGCTATTGGGCGCTGGGGCCGCTGGTCAACTTGCCGATCTTCGACGGCGGTCGTTTGAGCGCCAATGAACGCCAAGCCAAGGCCGAATTCGAAGAAGCCTCGGCGCAGTACCGCAGCCAGGTGTTGAGAGCCGTGCGCGAAGTCGAAGACAACCTGGCGCAACTGCGGGATTTGCAGCAGCAAGCCCAGGATGAACAAGCGGCGGCAGATGCGGCGCAGCATACCCAAGCGCTGGCGATGAACAGCTACCAGGCGGGCGCCGTGAGTTACCTGGATGTGGTGACCGCCCAAACCGCCGCGTTGCAGGCACAGCGGACATTACAGGCGGTGCAAACGCGGCAGTTGCAAGCAAGTGTCGGCCTGCTCACCGCCCTCGGCGGCGGCTGGCACAACACCTTGTAGTGAGCGGGCAAGCCCCGCGCTGGGGGGCGAAGCCGCCCCAAATGGTCCGCCGCGGTGTTTCAGGAAGACCGAGGTGCCTGGGTTTGGGGCGGCTTCGCCC